>NC_022997.1:2342131-2670058 GCF_000503895.1 Hyphomicrobium nitrativorans NL23 | reverse complement strand
CGTGAACGGGACGCGCAGCGCTTCCTCGTAAGCCGTGTACCATTTCTGATGCATGCCCCCGTGTGCGCCGAGCAGATGGCCGTGGTCGGAGGTGAACACCACGATCGTGTTCTTGAAGAACGACGAGCCTTCGAGCGCGGCCATCACCTCGCCGATCCGCCGGTCCACGTCCGCATGAAAGCGATAGTAGGCGCGCGTATACGGGCGCCCGGCCATGGATGGCGGCAGGAACTGGCTGAAGGCATCCCGAAAGGATCTCTGGCACGAGGGTTTGTCGTCCAGCCGCTCGGTGCGCGTGCGCCCGAACAGGCTGCGGTCGAACGGCTCTTCGGGCACGAATTCGGGAACGCTGAAATCGTAGCGCTGCTGTTCTTCCGCGGCGAGGTTCGACACATAGCCCCACAGCGAGATGTCATGCGGGTTGGCAAAAGACGCCATAACGAACCAAGGGTTAGTGTCCTCGGAGGTGTCGAGTTCGCTGATCAGCCGGACGACCTGATCGGAGATTGCCGCGTCACGTCCCTGCCGTCCTTCCGGCAGGGCGGAGCCCATCTTCAGCGGATCCGCGCCGAACGGCTCGGGTCCGACCCACCCCTCGAACCCGAACGGGTCGAGCGTGTTGGCCCGCAGGTACGTCTCGACCTTTGCCGGGTCTGCGAACCCGGTATCGTCATAGCTCGCGACGGAGCGCTGGGTCCCGGGCACCTTGAGGTCGGCGTCCGTCACGCGCCACTTGCCTTTCCAGAACGTGCGATAGCCTCCAGCCCGGAGGTAATGGCCGATCGTCGGCACCGAGCCGGGAAGCAGCCAGCCCATGCCGGGATCGTTGGCGGCCTTGGCGGCTCCGTCGGTGTTTGCAGCCCCGTGAAGCGAGGGATAGTGCCCGGTGCACAACGAGGTTCGGCTGGGCACGCAGGCGACGGAGGCCGTGTAGTGGCGCTCGAAGCTGACGCCGCGACGTGCGAGTTCGGACTGAGCGGGGAGGTGAGTGGCGCGGAAGTCCTTGAGGGCGGAGCTTTCGTAAACGGTCGGATAGCGTTGTTCGTCGACGAGGAGGAACAGGATATTGGGCCTCGCCCGTTCCTGCACGGGCGCGGCGTTGCGTACGGTCTGCGCCACCGCAGAATCCAGGCCGGTCGCCCCCATCGCGCCGGCCAGCCCGAGTTTGAGCGCATTTCGGCGCGTCAAACCCCCCTTCTCTGTCATGATCTTAACCCCGCACACGGCACCTTGTTTGACAGCGGACCAGTATGGCCAGGGTCCAGATCGCCACGCAATAAGGAACCTCACTGAGGCAATCGTGAGGGCAGAGAAGGTGCGTTTTAGCCGCCGGAGGGGGGATCCGCCCCGCTCACCACCTCGACTTCGACCGTCGCGTGGTCGACGCCGAACCGGGATTTCAGCCGCTCCTTGATCGCGGCCGTGATTTCGCTCGGCGGACGGGTGTCGATGACACGCGCGTTGAGCGTCACGAGTGGGCGATCCTGCGTGATCGACCACGCGTGGATATGATGCACGTCCACCACACCCGGCACCGTACTTTTGAGGTGGCGGGCGATCTCTTGCGGGTCGAGGTGTTGAGGCGTGCCTTCGAGAAGGATGTGTCCGCTCTCGCGAACGATCCGGTAGGCGGATCCCAGAATGAGAAGCGAGACGACGACCGAGAGGATCGGATCGATCGGCGTCCAGCCAGTCGCGAGAATGACGAGTGCCGCACCGAGCGCGGCCAGCGACCCCAAGAGATCGCCGAGCACATGCAACCTCGCTGCCCGCACGTTGAGGTTTTCCCCATCGCCGCCGTGGAGAAGCCAGAAGGCAAAGAGGTTGACGAGAAGCCCGGCAATCGCGACGGCGAGCATCACCCCGCCCAGGATTTCGCCGGGGGCCTGAAGCCGGTGCCACGCCTCCACCACGATCCAAATCGCAATGGCAAAGAGCGCGAGTCCGTTGGTGTAGGCGACGAGCACGCCGAACCGGCCGTATCCGTAGGATCGCTTCGGGTCCGCCGGACGCCGCGCGACCCGGAAGCCGAGCCAGGCGAGCGTGAGCCCCGCGAAGTCGGTCAGCATGTGGCCGGCGTCCGCGATCAGCGCCAGCGACCCCGAGATGAGGCCGCCCGCAAACTCGGCCACCATGAACGCGCCGGTCAGCAGCGCGGCGAAGCCGATGCGCCGCTCGCTCGCGCCCGCCCCATGCTCGTGGCGATGACCCGGCCCATGGGAATGCGCTCCATGGTCGTGAGAATGTGCGTGCATGCCTATCGTTATCCTCCGCGAGGATCCGGCCGTCTGCGTACGGCGTCTACCCGCCGAAATCGTAAGCCGCAAGCGCCGCGAGGTTCACGATGTCCGAGTCCTTGGCGCCGAGTGTCGAGATTTGCACGCTTTTATCGAGACCCACGAGCAGCGGCCCGATCACAGTCGCCCCGCCGAGCTCCTTGAGCATTTTGGTCGAGATCGACGCCGCATGGAACGCCGGCATCACGAGCACGTTCGCGGGGCCGGTGAGACGGCAGAACGGGTAGAGTTTCAAGAGATCGGCGGACAGCGCGACGTCCGCCGCCATGTCTCCGTCGAATTCGAAATCGACCTCGCGCTGCGCCAGAAGCGCGACGGCTTCCCGCACCTGGCCCGAACGCTCGCTCTGCGGCTGGCCGAACGTCGAGTAGGCGAGCAAAGCGACGCGCGGTTCCATCCCGAGCTTGCGCGCCGCTCCGGCTGCTTCGATGGCGATGTCCGCGAGTTGCTCGGCGGTCGGCATGTCGTGCACGCTGGTGTCGGCGACGATGACCCCGCGCCCCCGGCAGATTGCGAGGCTCACGCCGATGATCCGCCGGTCTGGCTGCGGGTCGATCACGCGGCGCACGTCCCGGTAGACGCTCGTCCAATTGCGCGTAACCCCGAAACCATGCCGTCGGCATACCCATGCGCGACGAGCAGCGACGCGAATACGTTGCGCTCGTTCGTAGCCAGGCGCAGGCAGTCGCGCTTGAGATAGCCGCGCCGCTGCAGCCGCGCATAAAGATAGTCGACGAACTCGTCCGTATGACGCGAGCGGCGCGTATCGATGATCTCGAATTCCGGCCGCACGCGGATGCCTGCTTCGCGGAAGCGTTGGCGGACGAGATCCTCGGTGCCGATGAGGATCGGCGTGCCGAGCCCGAGCTGGAAGTAGCTGTTCGCGGCGCGGATCACGGCGGGATCCTCGCCCTCTGCAAACACGATGCGGCGCGGCTCCGCGCGGACGCGATCGAAGATGGATTGCAGCCAGTGCGACACGGGGTCGAGCCGACCTTTGAGGCGCGAGACGTAGCTCTCCATATCGACGATAGGCCGGCGCGCGACGCCAGATTCCATCGCCGCCTGCGCCACGGCAGGCGGCACGCGGGTCATCAAGCGCGGATCGAACGGCGCCGGGATGATGTATTCGGGCCCGAACGTCGGTTGCCGGCCGAGAAAGGCGGCCATCACGACGTCGGGCACGTCCTCGCGGGCGAGTGCGGCGAGCGCGTGCGCGGCTGCCATCTTCATCTCGTCGTTGATCGTGCGCGCCTGCACGTCGAGCGCACCGCGGAAGATGAAGGGAAAGCCGAGCACGTTGTTGATCTGGTTCGGATAGTCGGAACGCCCGGTGGCGACGATGGCGTCCTCGCGCACGGCGGCGACCTCCTCCGGCGTGATCTCGGGGTCGGGGTTGGCCATCGCGAAGATGATCGGTTTTTCCGCCATCGAGGCGACCATCTCGGGCGTCACTGCGCCCTTGGCCGAGAGACCGAAGAACGCATCCGCACCCGCAAGAGCCTCCGCCAGCGTCCGCGCCGTGGTCTTCGACGCGTAGGCCGACTTCCACTGGTTCATGCCCTCTTTGCGGCCTTGGTAGATCACGCCCTTCGTGTCGCAGAGGACGATGTTCTCTTTTCTGACGCCGAGGGCCGCGGCGAGGTCGAGGCACGCGATGCCGGCCGCGCCCGCGCCGTTGACTACGAGGCGGCACTCCGCGATGTCGCGCCCCGTGAGTTCGAGCGCGTTGATCAGCCCCGCCGCCGCGATGATCGCGGTGCCGTGCTGGTCGTCGTGAAAGACGGGAATGTCGAGCAGCTCCTTGAGCCGCTCCTCGATGATGAAGCAGTCCGGCGCCTTGATGTCTTCGAGGTTGATGCCGCCGAAGCTGGGCCCGAGATAGCGTACGGAATTGATGAAGGCGTCCACGTCCTCCGTGTCGACGAGAAGATCCAGCGCGTCGATGTCGGCGAACCGTTTGAAGAGCGCGCCTTTGCCCTCCATCACGGGCTTCGCCGCCAGCGCGCCGAGATTGCCGAGGCCGAGAATGGCTGTGCCGTTCGAAACGACGGCGACGAGGTTGCCCTTGTTTGTGTAGTCGTAGGCGAGCGCCGGGTTTTCCGCGATCGCTTCCACCGGCACCGCGACGCCCGGCGAATAGGCGAGCGAAAGATCGCGCTGGGTCACGAGCGGCTTGGTGGGCGTGATCTCAAGCTTGCCGGGCTTGCCCTGCGCGTGAAACTGAAGAGCCTCTTGGGCGGTGATGCGGGTGCGCTGGGACGATTTTGACATGGGATCCGGTTGGGCGAGCGGGCGGACGAAATCGCCCGCTGTCTCGATGCAAGAGGGGCCGCTGCGGATGCGAAACGGCGAGAGGGCAGCCTGAGGGCCGGAGAGTAAGGGGCGGAGAGGGGGAGCGACAATCGCTCATTGGTTCGACTTTCGCCCAATGCCGCCGATCGCGCGAGCACCCGTCCATGGGCAAACGGTCAGTCGACGATCGTGACCGTAAACGAGCGCTCCGTCGCATTGCCGCTGGAGGATAGCGCCGAGATTGTGAAGGTATCTTGTCCCGTTTCGCCGGGGCGGGCGGTGTAATAGATGCCGGTCCCTGTGACGTTTGCGCCTGCGCACGTGCCGACCGCACTTGCGCGGATCGTCGTTTGCTGTCCCGGCTGGAAAGAAACCTCTCCCTTCGCGGGCGGTACCGTCACGGTAATCGTCGGCTCCGGCTGGCTTCGGCAATCCGCGTCGAACCCGGCCATGACGAACACACGCGCGCGCCGCCCGGCGACGACCGGCTCCCGGCGGACGCCGTCATCGCCCGCGCGTTCCGAGACGCCGCTCGCTCCCGGCGGGCCCGATGCCGTGCAGCCCGCGACGGCCGATGCAGCAAGTGCGGCGGCAAGAACCGCGCGCCAGATCGTCGGCCGGATGTCGCGTGTCATGAAGGGATGCACCTATGCCGTGTCGCGTCGCGAGCGGAGAGTGCCATGTCCCGCCGGCCCGATCACGGCTGAAAACGAAACATGCGCCAGATCCCGGAGGATCTGGCGCATGGTGTTGGGATACATCGACGGCAAACGCGCTGTAAAAGATCTCTAATGAGAGAGATGCAGCTTGTTCACGCGCGACGCGATCTCTCGGAAGGCTTGCCGCAGCTCATCGTTTGAATTGGCATTGTAATAAGCCTTCGGCGAGGCGCATTGCGTCAGCAGATTGCGGGCCGCATTCGAAACCTGGAAGCCGACGGTGATGACCTCGATCCCCCCCTCTTCCCTGGCATTGCGGCAGATCTCGCGCAATTGCGTATCGGCGCTCGTGCCCGTACACGTCGCTTTCTTCGACTGGTTCGTCCCGCCGTTGTAGACGCCGATCGAGTTCCGGTCGGGTCTCCCCGCTCCGCAGTACTGAACGGTATTGTCGCCGTCGCTCATGATCACGAGATACTTGGCCGTATCCTTGTCCGTGTAGGGGTTGACGCTGTGGCCGAACCTCGCCGCCCAGGTCGGTGAGAGAGCATAGAAGCCCCAAGCCGCACCCACATGCGTTGCCGTGGCCCCCCGCGCCGAGAACCCGTCGATGGCGCTGTTGAGCGTCTCCGTATTGCTGGAGAGGGCGCGCGCGGGCGGGACCGCGCAATTGGTATTGCCCGAATAGACGCGGTTGACGCTCGCCAAGGTGTCGCTATAGCGGCCCGCATCTGTACGTTCGGACACACAGCCCGGCTGGAGCTTCCAGTCCGATGTATGAGCAGGGTCGGGGAAAATCGTCGGAATCGGTCCGGCAAGTTCCGAGATGTTGACGGCGTAGGAGTAGGGGATCAGCGCAATCCGGCTCTTCCACACGCTCTGGTCGTCCCAGATCACGTCCTCGACCAGACCTTTGGCGGCATCTTTCAAAGTGCTGAGCTTGCTTCCCGACATCGAGCCGGTGACGTCGAGCACGAGCGCCATTTCGATGTTCATGCGCTCGATGCGCGCCGCCGAATAGGACGAGACGGGAAACTTGTTCATATGAACGACTTTGGTGAAATGGGTCGGAACGGAGCCGTCTGCGAAAGCCTCCGCCATCAATGCGCCGTCGCTTTCGCGCGTGAGCTTGAAGCGCACGTCTTCGTCGTTGATCGTAAAGCCTTGCGCCTGCCGGTTCGCCAGATAGACCGCCCGCGCCTTCGTTTCGGCGGTTGCCGTATCGCTGGGAAAGGTCTTGAGATGGGTGGCAGCGGCGAGCACCGCGGCATCGCTCGCCCCTTGCATGACGGTCCTTGCGCGCAACGCCGAACCGAAGTCGACCGCCGCCCCGATGAAGAGACAGAGCGTCAGAAGCAGAAAGGCAAAAATGATGGCGACGCTGCCGGTATCGTCGGAGCCGAAGCGGGGCGCGCGCGCGATCGACCGGCAGCGCGGGACCTCGCGAACGGCCCGGCCGATTTCCGACGCGGCAGGCCGCTGTGGAAAGGACGCAGACATGAATACGCACTCCATGGAGGATCGTGCGCAATGCTCGGTCCGGAACGTCTTATACGCGGTTAACTCCGCTGTCTTTCAGACGATGTCTGATGGTCTTCCTCACGCGTTGATGAAGGAACACTGAAGAAAGCCGCTCGCATTCTATCCGGTCCGCGCCGCGGACCTGCAGTCCGAAACCAGGCGTCGGCGTCGCGAAATAAAGCTAACCGAAATCAATACATTAACTTCGGCTTCCGGTTTCCCTGGGCTTGGCCGTCGAAAATCGCCGTTTCGGTGCACGGTGGACCGTGCGCCGGAGCCCCCCGTCGTCTATACTCGAGGCCCAGCGGCTCTAGGTCGTGAACTCATAAATGGATGGGATATTGATGAGCCAAGCAAGCCCAAGGGCCAGGAAAAGCGCGCAGCTCGATGCTTACGCATCGGGCAAGCGGTTTAACGCCGCCATTGGGCTTGCTTGGCTCACCCCGCAGGGGCGCGGTCCTTTCGCACTGCCGATGCGTCGCAAAAGCTTCCAAACCATGAGGTTTGCTGCGCTTCCGCTCCTGTCGACAGCACGAAAGTCCTCGCGTCAATGCCCATCCATTTATGAGTTCACGACCTAGACTGCATTATGATCGACAAACTCGAACTGCTCCTGGCACTGGCCCGCGAACGCCACTTCGGCAAAGCGGCCGACTCGGCAGGTGTGACCCAGCCAACGCTCTCTTCAGCCTTGAAAAGCCTGGAGGATCAGTTCGGCGTGCTGATCGTGGAGCGAGGCTCGCGGTTCCGCTGCTTCACGCCCGAAGGCGAGCGCATTCTCGATTGGGCCCGGCGCATCGTGGGCGATACGCGCGCCATGCGCCAGGAGATCGAAGCGCTCAAAAAGGGCCTCTCGGGGCACCTTCGTCTCGCGGTCATCCCGACGTCTCTGCCTTTCCTGGCCGAACTCACCGTGCCGATGCGCCGCCGCTATCCCGACGTTCACCTCACCGTCCTGTCGATGACGTCGGATGCCATCCTCGATCGGCTGGAAAACCTGGAGGTGGATATCGGGATCTCCTACGTGGATACCGAGCCTCCGCCCCGCTTCGACACCACCCGCATTTACGACGAGCAATACGTCCTTCTGGTTGCGCCGGAATCACCGCTCGCCAAGCGCGAGCAAGTAACGTGGGCGGAGGCTGGCGAGCTTCCCCTCTGTCTGCTCACCCCCGACATGCAGAACAGGCGCCTCATCGACCGCCATTTGGAGGAAGCCGGAGCCAAGCAGACGCCGACATTGGAGAGCAACTCGATGCTTGTTCTTTATGCTCACGTCCGCTCCGGAGAGTGGGCGAGCATCCTGCCGTCCCGTCTGGCCGAGACCCTCGACCGCCCCAGCCGCCTCCGGTCGATCTCGCTCGTCAAGCCGACGGTGACCCATAAGATCGGTTTGATCGTAACCAAGAGAGAGCCGCACTCGCCTGTTGTGGCGGCCTTTTTGGCGCACGCCAAACGGGTCGTGTCGCAATTCAAGGCGAACGCTGCAGCCGACAGGGCTGCGGCCGACGGAGCGCCGCGGGCAAAGGGGCGCTCCTGAGACGATAGACGCGCTCTATCGTCGCACGAAATAGCGCTATTGACCTGAGGGTCCCTAGAAGCGATCTAAAGTCTAATAACTATAAAGTACAAGTGGAGGGCCCAATGAGCCGCTTCGAGCCATGGAGCGAGGAGCGCACGGTCGAGATTATCGCGCAGCATAAGGCGTTGGAGGGGCCGCTCATGCCCATTCTGCACGCTCTTCAGCACGCGTTCGGCCATGTGCCCCAGGAGACGGTCCCGGTCATTGCCCGGGAGCTGAACCTGTCTCGCGCCGAGGTCCACGGCGTGGTGACCTTCTACCACGATTTCCGCCCCGAACTGCCGGGCAAGCACGTCCTGAAGCTCTGTCGCGCCGAGGCCTGTCAGGCGATGGGCTGCGATAGCTTGGTCGAGCGCGCCGAGAGCCGCTTGGGCGTCGAATGCGGCAGCACCAGCGCCGACGGTCGCGTGACACTCGAAGCCGTCTATTGCCTGGGACTTTGCGCCACCGCGCCGTCGGCCATGATCGATGGCCGCGTGGTGGGCCGGCTCAACGAGAACCGGCTGGACGAGCTTCTGAAAGAGGCGCAGTCATGACGAAGACACTTCGCGTATTCGTGCCTCGCGATGCCGCAGCGGTCGCCTGCGGAGCGGACGACGTTGCCACCGCACTTGCGGCCGCGGCAAAGAAAGCTGGCGTTGACGTCACCGTCGTCCGCAACGGCTCGCGCGGCATGCTCTGGCTGGAACCGCTCGTCGAAGTCGAGCAGGACGGCGTTCGTTATGGCTTCGGCCCCGTCGCCAAAGAGGACGTGGACGGTCTCGTGAAGGCCGGCCTGCTGGATGGCAAGGCGGCGACTCTATCTTCCCCTCTCGCCATCGGCGCGGTGGAAGAGCACCCTTACATGACGCGCCAGACGCGCCTCACGTTCGTGCGCTGCGGCGTCACCGATCCCGTGTCGCTGGAAGATTACCGCGCTCACGACGGCTACAAGGGGCTTGAGCGCGCGCTCGGCATGAAGCCGATCGAGATCGTGGAGGAAGTGTCGAAGTCGGGCCTGCGCGGCCGCGGCGGCGCGGGCTTCCCCACCGGCATCAAGTGGAAGACGGTCCACGACACGCCGATGGGCCAGCAGAAGTATATCGTCTGCAACGCCGACGAGGGCGACAGCGGCACCTTTGCCGACCGCATGATCATGGAAGGCGATCCCTTCGTGCTCGTCGAGGGCATGACGATCGCCGGCATCGCCGTCGGCGCCACCAAGGGCTACATCTATCTGCGCTCGGAATACCCGCACGCCGCCATCGCCTTGAATCAGGCCATCGCAGCGGCGCACAACGCGGGTTACCTCGGTAAGAAGATCCAGGGCTCGGACTACGCCTTCGACCTCGAAGTGCGGATCGGCGCGGGCGCCTATGTTTGCGGCGAGGAAACCTCGCTTCTGGAAAGCCTGGAAGGCAAGCGCGGCCTCGTGCGCGCCAAGCCGCCGCTTCCCGCTCACAAAGGGTTGTTCGGCCAGCCGACCGTCATCAACAACGTGCTTTCTCTGGCGGCGGTGCCGTACATCCTCGACAAGGGCGCACAGGCCTACGCCGACTACGGCATGGGCCGCTCGCGCGGCACGATGCCGATCCAGCTTGCGGGCAACCTGAAATATGGCGGCCTGTTCGAGACCGCCTTCGGCATCACGCTCGGCGAACTCGTCGACGACATCGGCGGCGGCACGATCACCGGGCGCCCGGTGAAGGCGGTTCAGGTCGGCGGTCCGCTCGGCGCCTATTTCCCCCGCGGCTACTTCGATACGCCGTTCGATTACGAGGCTTTCGCAGCGCGGGATGGCCTCATCGGCCACGCGGGGGTTGTGGTGTTCGATGACACCGCCAACATGATCAAGCAGGCGCGTTTTGCGTTCGAATTCTGTTCGGTCGAGAGTTGCGGCAAGTGCACGCCCTGCCGCATCGGCTCCACACGCGGTGTCGAGACCGTAGACAAGGTGATCGCCGGCATCGAGCCGGAGAAGAACCTCGCCGTGATTGAAGATCTCTGCAACACGATGAAGTTCGGCTCCCTTTGCGCTTTGGGAGGCTTCACCCCATATCCTGTGATGAGCGCGTTGACGCATTTCCCCGAGGATTTCGGCCGGCCGGCGACGAAGTTGGCCGAGGCAGCGGAGTAGGACAATGGCCCTGATCAAAGAAACGGATTACGGGACCCCCGCGTCCAAGTCCGAAAAAATGGTGAGCCTGACCATCGACGGCGTCGAGGTCACGGTGCCTGAGGGCACATCCATCATGCGTGCAGCCATGGAGATGGGCACCACCATCCCGAAGCTCTGTGCAACCGACATGCTGGAGAGCTTCGGCTCCTGTCGGCTCTGTCTGATCGAGATCGAAGGCCGCAACGGCACGCCCGCTTCCTGCACGACGCCCGTCGCCCCCGGCATTGCGGTCAAGACTCAGACGCCGCGTCTTGCGGCCATCCGCAAGGGCGTGATGGAGCTTTACATCTCCGACCATCCGCTGGATTGCCTCACCTGCGCCGCTAACGGCGATTGCGAGTTGCAGGATATGGCCGGCGCAGTCGGCCTGCGCGACGTGCGTTATGGCTACGACGGCGCCAACCACGTGTTCGAGAAGAGCCGCCTCGATAGCGCCGCCAACGATCTCTGGCTCTCGAAGGACGAGACCAACCCGTATTTCTCCTACGATCCCTCGAAGTGCATCGTCTGCAACCGCTGCGTCCGCGCGTGCGAGGAGGTGCAGGGCACCTTCGCGCTCACGATCTCGGGCCGCGGCTTCGACAGCCGCGTGTCGCCGGGCATGAGCGAAGACTTCTTGTCGAGCGAGTGCGTATCGTGCGGCGCCTGTGTGCAGGCCTGCCCGACGGCGACCCTCACCGAGAAGGACGTCATCAAGATCGGCCAGCCCGAGCATTCCGTCATCACCACCTGCGCCTACTGCGGCGTGGGCTGCGCCTTCAAGGCCGAGATGCGCGGCGAGGAAGTCGTGCGCATGGTGCCGTGGAAGGACGGCAAGGCCAACCGCGGCCACTCCTGCGTTAAGGGCCGCTTCGCTTACGGCTACGCCACGCATCAGGACCGCATCACGAAGCCGATGGTGCGCGACAAGATCACCGATCCTTGGCGTGAGGTCTCCTGGGAGGAAGCGATCGCGCGCGTCGCGGGCGATTTCCGCCGCATCCAGGAGCAGTACGGCCGCACCGCCGTCGGCGGCATCACCTCGTCGCGCTGCACGAACGAGGAAGCCTACCTCGTGCAGAAGCTCATCCGCGCCGGTTTCGGCGTGAACAACGTCGACACCTGCGCCCGCGTCTGCCACTCGCCGACCGGCTACGGCCTCAAGACGGCGTTCGGCGAAAGCTCGGGCACGCAGGACTTCGACTCGGTCGAGAACACCGACGTCATCCTCGTCATCGGCGCCAACCCGCCGGACGCGCATCCGGTCTTCGGCAGCCGCATGAAGAAGCGCATCCGCGAAGGCGCCAAGCTGATCGTCGTCGATCCGCGGCGCACCGACCTCGTCAACTCGCCCCACATCAAGGCGGATTACCATCTGCCGCTGCAGCCGGGCACCAACGTCGCCGTCGTGACGGCGATGGCGCATGTCATCGTCACCGAAGGCCTCGTCAACGAGGAGTTCGTCCGCGCCCGCTGCGATTGGGACGAGTTCCAGGAGTGGTGCGAGTTCGTCTCCCAGGAGGTCAACTCTCCCGAGGCGATGGCGCAGTACACGGGCGTCGACCCGGAGCTGATCCGCGGCGCGGCTCGCCTTTACGCAACCGGCGGCAACGCGGCCATCTATTATGGCCTCGGCGTCACCGAGCACTCGCAGGGCTCCACCACCGTCATGGCCATTGCCAACCTCGCGATGGCGACGGGCAACATGGGCCGCACGGGCGTCGGCGTGAACCCGCTGCGCGGCCAGAACAACGTGCAGGGCTCGTGCGACATGGCCTCGTTCCCGCATGAGCTGACCGGCTACCGTCACATCTCGGACGTGGAAACGCGCACGGCCTTCGAGAAGGAGTGGAACTGCACGCTCGATCCGGAGCCGGGCCTCCGCATCCCGAACATGCTGGACGCCGCGATCGAAGGCACCTTCAAGGCCATCTACATCGAGGGTGAGGACATCCTTCAGTCCGATCCCAACACGCATCACGTCTCTGCGGGCCTCGCGGCGATGGAATGCGTCGTCGTTCAGGATCTCTTCCTCAACGAGACCGCGCGTTATGCGCACGTGTTCCTGCCGGGCTGCACCTTCCTGGAGAAGGACGGCACGTTCACGAACGCGGAGCGTCGCATCCAGATGGTCACCAAGGTGATGACGCCGAAGAACGGCTACGCCGATTGGGAGATCACGCAGTTGATCGCCCAGAAGCTGGGCCTCGACTGGAACTACACCGATCCGTCTCAGATCATGGACGAGATCGCGCGCCTCACCCCGACCTTCACGGGCGTATCGTTCGAGAAGATCCGCGAGCACGGCTCGATCCAGTGGCCCTGCAACGACGACGCGCCCGACGGTACGCCGATCATGCACGTGGACGAGTTCGTCCGCGGCAAGGGCAAGTTCATGCTCACCGAGTACATCCCGACGGACGAGCGGACGGGCGCACGCTTCCCGCTCATTCTGACCACGGGCCGTATCCTGTCGCAGTACAACGTCGGCGCGCAGACACGCCGGACCGAGAACACGGCATGGCACCCCGAGGACGTGCTTGAGATCAATCCGTTCGACGCCGAGCATCGCGGCATCAAGGACGGCGATTGGGTGACGGTGAGAAGCCGCGCGGGCGAGACCGCGCTCCGTGCCGTGATCACCGACCGCGTGGCGACGGGCGTCGTCTACACGACGTTCCACCACCCGACCACGCAGGCCAACGTCATCACCACCGACTTCTCGGACTGGGCGACCAACTGCCCCGAGTTCAAGGTGACGGCGGTCGAGGTCGCACGCTCCAACGGTCCCACGGCTTACCAGGAGGAGTACGAGGAGTTCTCCGAACTGACACGCCGCATCGTACCAGCCGAGGCTGCGGAGTAGGCAATGACGGACACGTCGCGCCGCGTGCTGTCTCGCCGGGTCAGCGAGACCCGCGCGGAAGACACGAGCCGCCTCATTCCCGAGGAGGTGCCGGTCGCGCTCGTCTATGACGGCACGACCCACGCGGTGATGATGGCGACGCCGGCCGATCTCGAAGATTTCGGCGTCGGCTTTTCCATCACGGAAGGCATCGTCTCCGCCCGCGACGAGATCCGCGAGCTCGAAATCGTCGAGCACGAGAAGGGTCTCGAAGCGCGCATATGGCTGGTGCCGGAAGCGGGCCGCAAACAGGTCGAGCGTCGGCGCCGTATTACGGGGCCGTCGTCATGTGGCCTGTGCGGCGTCGATAGCCTCGAAGCGGCCGTCGCCGAGGCGCGCCGCGTCGGCCGTTCCACGACGACGACGCCCGGAGAGATCCAGCGCGCTCTTGGCGCCATGTCGCCTGCGCAGACCCTCAACGTCGCGACCCGGGCCGTTCATGGGGCCGGGTTCTGGGATGCTAGCGCGGGCGCGTTTGCCGCCGTGCGCGAGGACGTCGGCCGCCACAACGCGCTCGACAAGCTGGTCGGCGCCGTGGCGACGGCGGGCCTCGATCCGACGCAAGGCTTCGTCGTGCTGACGAGCCGCGTCTCCGTCGAAATGGTTCAGAAGACGGCCATGATGGGCGCCGAGATCATCGTCGCGGTTTCAGCGCCCACGGCGCTCGCGCTTCGCGTCGCAGACGAGGCCGGCATCACGCTGGTCGCCATCGCGCGCTCCGACGCTTTCGAGATTTTCACTCGCCCAGAACGCATCACGCTTGCCGCGCAGACTGGCGACGGCGATCGCCAGGAGGTTTTATCCCATGTCCTCGCCCGCTGACACGCTCATCCGCATGGCCAACGATATCGGCAAGTTCTTCCGCTCGCAGGGTGGCGAAAAGGCCATTCTCGGCATCTCGAACCACATCAAGTTGTTCTGGGAGCCGCGAATGAAGAAGCAGATTTTCGCGCACCTCGATCATGGCGGCGAAGGGCTGGATCCGCTGACGCTCCAGGCGTTGCAGAAGCTCAAGACGGATATGGCCGGCAAATCGACGGCTGCGGAGGCCGCTGCGGCATTGAAGGAGATGGCCGAGGTCGGCCCCGATCTCGTGCTCGAAGGCAGCGCGGCGACAAAGGGCAAATCCAAAAAACGCTAAAGGCGCTGGCGGCGGGAACCCATTGACACGTAAATGTCGATCGGATGCGTTAGGCATCGTCATGGTTCATCATGGAGCAAGCCGATGATCTCGATGTCGTCGCTCGGTCGCGTCCTGATTGCAGCTTCGTTCGCTGTCGGTGCGTTCGCCACGCAATCGCTTGCCGACACGCCCAAGCGCCACATCGTCGTGACGGCCGTGGAGCCCAAGGGCGGCGCCAACGTCGAGAAGGAGCCGTTTCCCGCACCGCTTCCCGAAGGTGGCGGGTACGTCCTCAAGAAGCCCGACGACACCGGCCGTTGGGAAGTCGCGGTCTACGTGTTCGAGCCGCGTCAGATTTTCGTGGACGAGGGCGACGAGGTGACGCTCGAATTCGTCGGCATCAACGGTGCAAGCCACCCGACCACGATCGAGGCTTACGGCCAGTCGTTCGAGCTGAAGCGCGGCCAGGTGCACAAGGTCACCTTCACCGCCGACAAGCCAGGCCGCCACAGCATCGTCTGCTCGGCCCACCTACCCACGATGGTCTCGGAATTGATCGTCGCCCCGAAGAAGTAATCGCTGTCATCCCGGCCAAGCGAGGCGGTCACGCCGAAGGCGTGCCTTCGGCACGACGCCGAGCGCCGCGCCGGGACCCAGGAAAAACCTCTATCGCGAGGTATCGCGTCTTCGACGGCTCTCACGCTGAGTCCCGGATAAGGCCTTCGCCTTTCCAGGATGACAGATCGTGAAGCCTTAAGCCGCAGCAGGCCGCTCGGCGCCCGTAGGCGGGGGCCCGAGCTTTTCCAGCTCCTCGTTTTCCGCATCCGTGTAGACGCGCGAGCGCGTGAGGAAGCGCACGCCTTCGGGGGCTTCGAGCGAGAAGCCCGAGCCGCGCCCCGGCACGACGTCGATGATGAGATGCGTGTGCTGCCAGTAGTCAAACTGGGCAGCCCCCATGTAAAAGGGCTGCCCGGCGATCTCGCCGAGGTAGACATCCTGCGCGCCGACGCGGAATTCGCCCCGCGGATAGCACATCGGCGCACTGCCGTCGCAGCACCCGCCGGACTGATGAAACAGAAGCGATCCGTGCATCCCGGCGAGCTTCTCGATCATCGCGTAGGCTTCCGGTGTTGCGGTGACGCGCTCGACCATCCTTGCCTCCCTTGGCGGCTTAAGTCGGAACCTTGTCGCCCGACGGTACCACAATCGCGAAGATATCGGCCAACGCGGCAAGCGCGCCGGTATGAACGGCATCCGCCGGAACCGTGCCGCCGACCGGGTTCGGCAGCGCACGCGTCGCCGTCGCGTTCGCGATCACCGTCGGCCGGTAGCCGTGGTTGAACGCGGCGCGCGCCGTCGAGTTCACGCATACGTGCGTCATGAAGCCGGCGAGCACAAGGTCCTCCACGCCGAGCCGCTTCAGTTCGGCATCGAGATCCGTTCCCTCGAAGCTGCTGGGATAAGCCTTGGTGATGACCTTCTCGCCGTCCTTCGGCGCGACGGGATCGGAGATCTGGCCGATGGGCGCGTTGACGTCGTAGGGCGAGCCTGCCCCGGCGTCGTGGCGGATGTGGATCACGGGCGTGCCCGCTTCGCGCGCGCGCTCAAGCAGCTTTGCGCATTCCTGAAGGGCAGGCTCCACGCCTTCGAGCTGCATGATGCCCTCGCGGTACGTGTTCTGGCAGTCGATCAAGACGAGCGCCGACTTCGAGAGCGGCGCGGGCGTGTCGGGGAGGGCGAGCAGCGAGCGGAGCGTAGGGCGAGCATCGGACATTGTTGAACTTCCTGATCGGATTCGATGGTGCCGCGTCCCGACATGGCGGGACATACGAAAACAGCGCGACCTTGCGGCCGCGCTGCTTTGGAGGGAACCGCTTCTAAAGCCTGGCCGAGCCTTAGAAGAAGCCCAAAGCCTTGGGGCTGTAGCTGACCAGCATGTTCTTGGTCTGCTGATAGTGGTCGAGCATCATCTTGTGCGTTTCGCGGCCGATGCCGGACTGCTTGTAGCCACCGAAAGCGGCGTGCGCCGGATAGAGGTGGTAGCAGTTCGTCCACACGCGGCCGGCCTGGATCGCGCGGCCGAAGCGATAGGCGCGGGTGCCGTTGCGCGTCCACACGCCCGAGCCGAGGCCGTAAAGCGTGTCGTTGGCGATGGCGAGCGCCTCTTCGTCGTCCTTGAACGTCGTGACCGAGACGACCGGCCCGAAGATCTCTTCCTGGAACACGCGCATCTTGTTGTGACCAGCGAGGATCGTCGGCTTCACGTAGTAGCCTTCGGCGGCTTCGCCATCGAGGATGTTGCGCGCGCCGCCCGTGAGCACCTGCGCGCCCTCGTCCTGTCCGATCTTGATGTAGGAGAGGATCTTTTCGAGCTGGTCGTTGGACGCCTGCGCGCCGATCATCGTCGAGCTATCGAGCGGGTGGCCCTGCTTGATCGCTTCGACGCGCTTCACGGCGCGTTCCATGAAGCGGTCGTAGATGCTCTCGTGCACGAGAGCACGGCTCGGGCAGGTGCAGACCTCGCCCTGGTTGAGCGCGAACATCGCGAAGCCTTCGAGCGCCTTGTCGAAGAAGTCGTCGTCGTGATCGGCGACGTCGGCGAAGAAGATGTTCGGGCTCTTGCCGCCGAGTTCCAGCGTGCAGGGAATGATGTTCTCCGACGCGTACTGCATGATGAGGCGGCCGGTCGTCGTCTCGCCCGTGAATGCGATCTTGGCGATGCGCTTGTTCTGGGCCAGCGGCTTGCCGGCCTCGATGCCGAAGCCGTTGACGACGTTGAGCACGCCCGGCGGCAGCAGGTCGCCGATGAGGTCCATCAGCACCATGATGCTCATGGGCGTCTGCTCGGCGGGCTTCAGCACGACGCAGTTGCCTGCGGCCAGCGCGGGCGCGAGCTTCCAGCAGGCCATCAGCAGCGGGAAGTTCCAGGGGATGATCTGGCCCACCACGCCGAGCGGCTCATGGAAGTGGTAGGCGACGGTGTCGTGATCGATCTCCGCGATCGAGCCTTCCTGGGCGCGGAGGCAGCCCGCGAAGTAGCGGAAGTGATCGATGGCGAGGGGGATGTCGGCCGCCGTCGTCTCGCGGATCGGCTTGCCGTTGTCGAGCGTCTCGACCATGGCGATCAGCTTGAGGTTGGCTTCCATCCGATCGGCGATTTTGAGGAGCACGCCGGCGCGCGTGGCCGGAGACGCGTTGCCCCAGTCGGCGCGCGCCTTGTGGGCGGCGTCGAGCGCGACTTCGATGTCCTCGGCGGTCGAGCGGGCCACATCGCAGAGCGGCTTGCCCGTGACGGGGGTCACGTTGGTGAAGTACTGGCCCTTGACCGGCGCGACCCACTGGCCGCCGATAAAGTTGTCATAGCGGGGGCGAATACGAATCTGCTGCGAGAGTTCGTTCAGGGCTTGTTGGATCATGGGGCTTCCTCCTTGGGGATCCGGATAGCCAGAGGCGCGCCCGTGGGGGCTGCTTATTCTAAAGTCTGGCCAGGATGCTGCATTAATTAGGGGCGGTGCGCGCCACTCGTCTATTCGCCAAAGGTGCTAAACGCGCTTTGCGCGCCGTCAATGACCACATCAAAGCGCCGGGAATAGGCCGCCGCACGCGAAATCCGACCGGCATCGCAAAAATGTGAGCGGCGCAGCCTTACGCGGCCGATTTGAGGCGCGTGAATCCGGCGTCCAGATCCGAAATCAGGTCCCGCGGATCGTCGAGCCCGATATGCAACCTGAGCGCCTGGCCGGCGTCGCCCCATGTCGTGGCGGTTCGGCATGTCTTGGGATCGAACGGCACGATCAGGCTCTCGTAGCCACCCCAGGAATAGCCCATCCCGAACAGTTCGAGACCGTCGAGCATCGCGGCCACCGCAGCGCGCGGAACCGGGTTCAGGACGATCGAAAACAGCCCCGAGGCGCCCTTGTACTGCGCCTTCCAGAGCGCGTGACCGGGATCGGAGGCGAGGGCGGGATGAAGCACACGCGCGACCTCGGGCCGCCCGGCAAGCCATTCGGCCACTTCGAGCCCGGCCTTGTGATGGCGGGCGAGCCGCACGGCGAGAGTCCGCAGCCCCCTGAGGCCGAGATACGTCTCTTCAGATCCCGGACATCCGCCGAGCAACAGGCGCGACATTTCGATTGCGCGCGCCGTCCGCGCATTGGCCGTGATAGCGCCCAGCATCGCGTCCGCGTGCCCGACGATGTACTTCGTGCAAGCGTTGATCGAGACGTCGACGCCGTGCTCCAGCGGCCGGAAATAGAGCCCTGTCGCCCATGTGTTGTCCATCACCACGGCGATGTCGCGCGCGCGCGCCGCTTTGGCGATGGCGCCGATGTCCTGCATCTCGAAGGTGAGCGATCCCGGGCTCTCCGTGAAGACGAGGCGCGTGTTCTCCTGGACGAGCCCCGCGATCCCTTCGCCGATGAGCGGATCGTAGTATGTGGTGGCGACGCCGAGCCGCGCCAGGAAGGCATCGCAGAACTTCCGCGTCGGTTGATAAACCGTATCGACCATCAGGATGTGGTCGCCCGCTTTGACGAACGCGAGAATGGCGGTCGTGACCGCCTGATAGCCGGAGGGGGTCAGGACGCAGCGCGCGCCGCCTTCGAGCTGGCACAGCGCCTCTTCCAGGGCTGCCGTCGTAGGCGTGCCGTGGCGCCCGTAGCGGTAGGTCTGCTGGTCGTAGGCTTCGAGGGCGTCGAGGGTGGGGAACAGCACCGTCGAACCGCGGTACACGGACGGGTTGACGAAGCCGTGCTGGGCCTCCGGATCGCGTCCGGAATGCAGGATTTCCGTATCCGGATGGCGTGGGTCTCGTACGCCGTCTCGCTTGGTCATGGAGTGATGATCCTTGAAAACAGGCGCCCTTTAAAGGCTGGCCGGACGAAACCTTGCGCTGAGCGCCCTTTGACGCAACTTCCCACGCGGGTCAAGGGCTTGACCATCCGGGTGCGACGCGGGATGTGTGACTGAGGAAGAGCGAAATCGCCGCGCCGCGCAACGTACCACGATACACCCGTCAGCTCGCCATGGCGGCGGCAGCGTGACGTGTGCCGCGCGCCTTCACCGATCCGGAGACCACGTGTCGGCCCACAGCCCCGAGTCACGCCCCCAGCCTTGGCGCTTCGTTGCGCCAGTCCTCGCCATGTCGTTCGGTATGGCCGCGATGTTCTCGGCGGCTCCCGCGGCTGATGCGAGCACGCTCGACGACATCCGCACCCGCGATCACCTCGTCTGCGGGGTCACGGAGGGGACGCCCGGCTTTGCCGAGGTTGCGGCAAACGGCGCCTGGAAGGGGCTCGACATCGATTTTTGCGAAGCGCTCGCCGTGGCCGTCCTCGGGCGGCGCGATGCGGTGCGTTATCGGGTCGTCTCACCCGCCAACCGCTTTCAGGTGCTCGCAGGCCGCGAGGTCGACGTTCTGCCCCGGGCCAACGCGATGACGCTCTCGCGCGATACCGAGCACGGTGTGCGGTTCGTCGGCACGCTCTTTCACGATGGCCAGGGCATCCTGGTCCGGCGCGGCCACACCGTGGCGAGCGTCCTTGAGCTTTCCGGCGCATCCGTGTGCGTGATGGCCGGGACAGGGGCCCAGGAAGGCTTCGAACGCTATTTCCAGATGCGCAAGATGCGCTACCAGCTCGTCACCGCCGAGCAGTGGCCCGACACCGTCAAGACGTACGCTGACGGCGCCTGCACGCTTCTCACCGGAGATATGACGCTTCTTGCCAGCGAGCGTAGCCGCCTCCCCGATCCCGGCGAGCACGTGATCCTGCCGGAGTTGGTCGCCAAGGAGCCGCTTGGCCCGATCGTGCGCCAGGGAGACGACCGCTGGTTTTCCGTCGTGCGCTGGACGTTGGAGGCGTTGATCGCGGCCGAGGAACTCGGCATCACGAGCCAGAACATCGACAGCCTCCGCAACTCGCCCAACACGGACATCCGCCGTTTCCAGGGAGAGGAGGCGGATCTCGGCCGCCCCCTGGGGCTCGCGCGGGATTGGAGCTACCGCGTGGTGAAACAGGTGGGGAACTATGGCGAGCTGTTCGACCGCAACGTGGGCGCGAGATCGCCGCTTGCCCTTGAGCGGGGCGTCAATAACCTTTGGACGAGGGGCGGACTTATGTCGGCCGCGCCCCTTCGATAAGGTTCTTCTTGCAGTGCAACATGGGATGCTGCGAGAGTAGGGGTTGGCGAAGAAGGGGGATCGTCATGGCTCACCCATTCATGAAAGACGTCCAATAGCAGGCGCAACGAAATGAAGTCCTGGCCGTTTGGCGTTGCATCCGTCTAGCCGGTGCCGGGGCTGGGCTGTCTTTTGGGTCGTCCCTTAGCGGAGTTCCGCGATGATCGAGATCGGCGGCCTCGCCGGAACGCTTCTCCTGCTCGTGCCGTTTGCTGTTTTGCTTTTGACCGTGGTTTCCAGCGTGCGCAGAAAAACGAAAACGAACCTGAAGACCGCGGTCCCCGCCGAAGCCGTATCCGAGCCGGTCGCCGCGCAGAGGTACGTGCTGACGGCTGTTGGTGGCGGCGGCGCCGGCGTGGACGCGCGCGGGGATGCCCCGGTCGCGAAGCCCTCGGCCGAGCACTGGCTGGACCAGATTCGTCTTGCCGAAGAGCGCAACGATGCGGCGGCTCTGCCGGCGCTCTATCTGGCGCTGGGTCAGGAGGAAATCGCGCGCGGAGAGGCGGAGGACGGCGCGGGGCACCTGCGCTCGTGCATCCGCCACGCGGCGCGTTCGAGGAACGCCGCAGTGGAGGCCGAAGCGCGGCTTGAGCTCGCCGAGCTGGCGCGCGAGGCAGGCGATCTCACGACGGCCTGTGAACACTGGCAGATCGCGCGCAGCCTCTTTCACAAGCTTGCGCGCACGCATGATGTGTCGGTCACCGAAGACCGGATGCGCCACCACGGATGCCCGACGGACTGGGTTCTGACGGATTTCTGAAGCGACGATGCACTGCGCCCGTTCGATGCGGAGCCTTTGCCGGCGTCACCGCATCACGACTTCGACCTGCGTCGTCTCTCCCGCGGCAAGCGTCACTTCGCGCTGAAAGGCACGCCCCTGCGATTTCGCGACGACGGTATAGCTGCCCGGCGCCAGAATGTGCGACGGCAGCGCGCCCACGCTCGCCTTCACCTCCTCGCCCTGTGGGGTCAGGATGCTCCACTGCGTATCGGGAAGCGCTTCGCCGCCTGGGCGCTGAACCAGCTTGAAGGTGGCCTTGGCCGCGGAGTGCGTGAGCGCGGCTTCCGTGAGCTTGCCGGCTTCCACCGTCACGTCGGTGCTCACCACCGCGTTACAATCCCCGTATGTCGAGACGATGTGATAGATGCCCGCGTTGAGGCGCATCACGACGCCGGGCCGGACGGACGACATGACAAGCTGGCGCGCGTCGGTCTGGTCGCGGTCGGAATAGATCGTGTAGCTCACGGTGTGTGCCGCGGCCTCCGCGCCGTCCACCAGCGCCCGGACGCGCAGCCCGCCGGCGTTGAGCACGAATTCCTCGACCGGAACCTGCTCTGCCCCGCCCGGTTGCACCGTGACGCGGCGCGTGATGTGCGCACGCCCCATCGTCGCGTTCACGACATAGTCTCCGGGCCGGAGCTGGAACGTCGGCTGCGCATCCTCCTGGCTGGCGATCAACAGCGTCCGGGTTGGACTTTCGGGCGTTTTGCCGAACACCCGCCATACGAGCCCTTGCCCGATCACTTCCCCATCGGCCGTGAGGCGCGCCATCATGCGAACCGGCACCGGCGTTGCGCTCTCCTGCGACGTATACGCGCCGGGCGGTGCCGTGGCCGTGGAACCTGCATCCGGAACGGCTTGTTCGAGGACGCCCGTCAGCCAGTCCGCAGCCGATTGCGCAAGAACGGGCGCCGGAAACGCAGCCGTCACGACGCCGATGGCCGCCGCCGAAAACGTGAGCCGCATGGGTTTCGAGGTGACTGGCATGGGACGGACGCGCATCGGGAAAACCGAATCCAGGAAGCTTGTAGGATAGCGGGTCATCACGCCGCGCGACGATGGTTGAAGTAAGGCGGATGGTCCCATGGACGGCCCTGGAAAGCTACCCTCCGAAGCCGTCGGCGCCGGTCTCGGTGAGTTTGGAGCCTAGGGGTGCGCAAGGTTCAGGTCCTGGCGTGCCCCGGCTGCGAGATCGAACGCCTGCGGTGCTGCGCCGTCAGCGATGAACTCGTAGCGGCCCGGTGCGAGACGCGCCGTGGTGGTCATGCCCGGGCCGGAATGCATCACCGTGCGGCCTTCGCCGTCCTTGATGCGCCAATGTCGGGCCGTACCGGCGTTGGCGATATTGACCTCGCCGGACTCGAGCCGGATTTCCGCGGTGACGTCTCGCCCGGCGGCGAGATCGACGCTGCCGGTCGCGCGGATGGTCTTTCCGCTGATCGCGGCTTCGACCCGGTACCGGCCCGGTGGCAGGTGGAACACGCCCGTCTCGGAGTTGGCGCGCACGATCTCTTGCTCGGGCCGGTCCGGGTTCAGGATGCGGATGACGACCGGCCGACCGCCTGCGCCGCCGTCCGCGAAGGGAGGCGTCACGAGGGCCGAGACGGTGAGCTTGACGATGTTGAACACTGCGACATGCCGCACGACGTCGCCGCTGCCGAGCGCGATGCGCTCGTGCGTTTCGAGCGCGCCGGACCGCGCCGCGACGTAGTAGGTCCCGGCCGGCAGCGTGAACGCGGCGGAGGGATCGGCGGAACGCGCCACCTCGCGCCGGCCCTGCGGCGAGAACGGATCGTCTTCCTCGATGACGTAGATGATCTCTTCGAGCGGCTCGTCGCTGGTGGCCGAGACGGCGGCGAGTTCGAGTGTGCCCGCGCCTAGAACAGGGGCGACATCCACGCTGACTCCTTCCGCAAGAGACACGTCGGCCGTCTCGCTGACGAACCCGTCCTCGATCCGAACCGCATAATCCCCTGACGGAAGCACCAGCTCCGCGCCCGCATCGCGTCCGATCCATACCGGATGCCGCCCCGGCGCTTCGTCCGTGTCTTTGGCATAGACCGTGATGAGGGGACGGGTCAGGGGCGTGCCGTCGCGGTCTGCCTTGACCGCGAGCCTGAGCGCTCCGGCCCCGAGCCCGACTTGCACATCGACTGGCCCCCCGTCCGTGACCTCCGCCGTCTGCTGCGCCGAGGCGCGTCCGAGCTTGGCCGTGACCACATAGGAGCCGGGGTCCAGTTCCGTTGCGAACTCGGCACCGCGCCCCGTGGCAACCGCCACATCCGGCGCGCTCGCTTTTCGCAATCGTCCAGTCGACGGGCTGGCTGACCGTTGGCCCGCCGGCCGCGAGCGAAGCGGAAAGCCGAAGACCCGGCGCGCCTGCCGCTTTGGGAGGCGTCGCAGCCTGAGGCGCGGGCACGGCGACGCCGGTTGCGGGATCGACCCGTGCAAGGCCCGCGAGCGTCAGGGCTTCGGAGAGCGCGGCGCCGAGGCTCGCCGAATCCTGTGTCTCGAACACACGGCCTCCCGTCGCATCCGCCACGCACGCGAGGCGCTGGGCGTCGGCTCGCGCAAGACCGAAGCCGATCATAAATACACGTGTCTTCGGGTGAGAGGCGGCGATCTCGCGCGCGGCGGCGCACGGATCCTGCGAGCAATTGTCGGGCCCGTCGTGAATGGCGATGATGCTGCCGGAGCGGTCGGCCGGAATTTGGCTTGCCGCACCGCGCAGCGCCTGTGTCAGCGGTCCGCGGCCGCGCGGGCTGATACGGTCGGCGGCGGTCAGCACGCGCTCTGTCGCATTGGGGGCGGGCGAAGCCAGCACCTCGACATCGCTGCAATCTCCGCGACGGCGATGGCCGAACGCCATGAGGCCGAGTTCAACCCGCGGCGAGAGCGTGGAGAGCGTCTCCCGCAAAGCTCCGCGCGCCAATTCGTACTTCGGCGGCCGCTCGGTGCCGATCTGGCCCCACATCGAGCCCGACCCGTCGAAGACGACGACGGCAGGCCCGGTCCCGTCGGTTTCCGTCGCCGACGAGGGCAGGGGGAAAGCGAGAAGCGCTGCGAGAGCGATCAGCGGGCAGGTGAGGCGCGTGAAGACCGGCATCGAGGAGGGAATCCGTTTTTAGACTGCAACACGAAGGATTGTAACAGACAGGCACTTGCGATAGCGAGGCCGGCGGGAGGCCCCTCTCACGTATTTTCCGAGGAATAGAACCGTATGACTGCGATGATCGATCGTCTCGCCACCCGCCGCTCCGTCAAGCCGGACAGGCTCGCAGAGCCGGCGCCGACCGGCGCCGAGCTGGACCGCATTTTGACGGTGGCAGCGCGCGTGCCGGATCATAAGAAGCTCGTGCCCTGGCGCTTTATCGTGTTCGAGGACGAAGCGCGCGCTGCTGCGGGCGAAGTTTTCGCGGAGGCGTGCGCGGCCGAGGAAAAGGAGCCGCCGTCGGCCTTCCGCCTCGAAACCGAGCGCAACCGCTTCCAGCGGGCGCCGCTCGTGGTGGCCGTCGTCTCCCGCGTCACGCCGCGCCCGGGCGCGCCCGAGTGGGAGCAGATCCTCTCCGCCGGTGCCGCGTGTTTCAATCTCTGCCTCGCGGCCAATGCGCTGGGCTACGGCACGTCGTGGCTCACCGAATGGATCGCCTACAGCCCCATCGTGCGTGCGCGTTTTGGTCTTGCGGAGAACGAGCGCATCGCGGGCTTCGTGCACATCGGCACGCCCAAGGAAAAGCCGGAGGAACGGGATCGGCCGAGCCTCGATACCGTAGTGACGCGCTGGGAAAAATGAGACGTGCGGAAATTATATACGTGACGTACTGCGCTGAGGCTTGCACAAGGCTTGCGGCCGTGCGGATGAGGCTGGCACGAGGTGTTGCACGCAACGCGAATCGCGTATGCCAGTTAGGCATTCGTCGGAAATGTCCGACAGGAGCGCGTCTCTACGGGGTCAACTGGCGGTTCGCGAGGGTTACGGCGAACTGCCTTTCGGAGACAAAGCCATGAAGCAGATTGCAGCGCTGCTTAATGCGATTTTAACCGCATCTGTCGCACGCTTGCGACCGATGAGTTGATCTGCAACAATAAAAATCAGATTCATGTGGTGTGAAGCCGTTGGGAATCAAACCCGATGGAGTGGGATGCATAATCCTGCCCTGGGCATCAGCCCATGTGGAGCCGCGCGGTGAAATGAAAATGGGCGCCGCACGCAAGCGCGACGCCCGTTCTTCTGGTGAGGGAGCCAAGGGTCGAACCGTCAAGTGAAGCCCTTGGTTTCCCGATGCCGGTTTAGATTTCGTAAACCGGTGCGGTAGATGATCCCTTCACGAGATTGATCGCCGCATAGCAATCGGTCTTGTTCCAATAACCTTCACCAGAGTTGGCGATGATGCGGTTATTGGCTGCCACCAAGCGCCAGCGCCAATGGCCGTTGGCGTCCTTGTAGACCTTGTACGCCATGAGTTTTCACTCCTTTCACATGGCATGACAAAAATGCAAACGCACCTGTTCTCATATCGACACGATGGTTCGGAATGGATGTTGGAGATCAAGGCTACAGACGAAGCCGACGCCAAAGCCCGCCTTGCAAGGCTTGCCTTCGCGTCATATGACGGCGTGCTGGTCGCGAATATCCCCGCTGCCCTAAGCCCCCTCGCCATCGCAGCGACTTGGATGCGGAACGCTGCATCATCGCTCCTGCCACGATTCTAGGTTGCGAGGGAAGTCCTCCGTCTGCGCAATCTGTGGAGTCGCGGGTCCTTTTGCCTAAGTGTATTCTGTCTGCTTTTTTGGCTGGTAGGTCAGCCGCTTCCCGCGAAGAACGACTCCGCGTGGTGACGTTGCACTTGCCGTCATTCGCCGCGTAACGGCCTGTCGAATGGTTCACGCTCTGGTGTCTTCGCGATGAAAAAAGTCGATCCGAATAGAAAGAAGAAAACACACAGGATTGCGCCCCATCCCCGAATGAAAATTTCGGAGATGGGGCAAACGATTTTGTATTTCGAACTGTGACGTCGAACTTATTGCGAAGGGCCCCGAACGTTCGGAACCGCGCCGCTCACGGTGCCCGTAGCGGGAAGCTTGCCCGCTTCGTCGCCCATGCGGTGAGCAGGCCCTTTGGGTGAGGACGATCCGCTGGTTCCCGTGCTTGTGCCGGTGGCGCCAGTGTCCGGTCCCACCATATCTGGAACCTTGTTCGTCAGTGTTTGGCTGGCGGGGAGTTTACCTTCGTCGCCCATGGTCTGGGGCGGCCCCTTCTGCGTGGGGCGATCGGTTGCGATGGCGACAGTCGACAGGGCGCCGACGGCGGCAAAGATTGCAAGGGTGGACGTGATGGAGCGTTTCATAAGCCGGACTCCTTAGCGATTGTTTTTATATCACCAGGTGCCCCCTTGGGGTGGACTATAGGCCATTTTCCGATTTGCGCAGAACACAAATTATTTCAGCGCCAATGTGGTTAGCATTGGCTGAAAACATCGACGGCGATGGAAATAGAAAATTTCGCCGAAATGTCCGATCCTTGCCAATGGCATCCGTCAATATCGGAACTGTTCCGCGAGAATGCGCTCGTCGAGGTTATGGCCGGTATCGAACATCATGAAGAGGTCGATGGTGCGCGCCTGCTCGATATCGACCCGCACCACGTTGCGCATCTCGTTCGCGTCCGCCACCGCGCTCACCGGCCGCTTTTCGTGTTCGAGCGCCGAGATGCTGATCTGCGCCTTGTTGGGGAGCAGCGCCCCGCGCCACCGCCGCGGGCGGAACGGACTGATCGGCGTGAGCGCCAGCAACTGCGCGTTGATCGGCAGAATCGGCCCGTACGCGGAGAGATTGTAAGCCGTGGAGCCGGCAGGTGTCGCCACGAGTACGCCGTCGCAGATCAACTCCTCCATCCGCACCTTGCCGTCGATCGAGATCCGGAGCTTTGCCGCTTGGTAGCGTTCGCGGAACAGCGAAACCTCGTTGATTGCCAGCGCTTTGCTCGCTTTGCCCTGCGCGTCGTAAGCGACCATCGAGAGCGGATGAACCCGGCTCATTTCCGCGGCAGCCAGGCGCTCCAGCAGATCGTCTTCCCGATATTCGTTCATGAGGAAGCCGACCGATCCCCGGTTCATGCCGTAGATCGGAATGCGGTCGTTCATGAAGCGGTGAAGCGTGGCGAGCATCAGCCCGTCGCCGCCAAGCGCCACGATGGCATCGGCCTCCGAGGGCTCGACGGCGCCGTAGCGGTCGCTAAGGCGCAAAAGCGCCTCGCGCGCTTCGGAGACTTCACTCGCAACGAAGGCGATTTTCTCGAATTTCGTCTTGGATTTTGCCATGATCCGCCATGGGCGTGCCGAAGCTGAGCTGCTGCGTGACGTGAGCAGAGGTACGCGCCCGCCATGCGCGCAAGCGCTGAGCTTAGACCGAATCGGGCCAGGATCGACACCGCTTAGAGGAGGCTTGCTTACTTGCAGGAAAACGACAAGGCCGTTCTCGTCTATACGACGTTTCCGAGCCCCGAAGCCGCCGAGCAGGTGGGCGCAGCCCTGGTCGATGCCGGGCTCGCCGCCTGCGTCAACATCTTGCAGGGGATGACGTCGATCTACATGTGGGAGGGCGCCCGCCAGCGTGATGCCGAGGCGGTCATGATCGTCAAGACGCGCCGCGCCTTGGCCGACAGGGCGATGGAGGAGATCCGCGTGCGTCATTCTTACGAAACGCCGGCCCTGCTGATCCTCCCCGTCGAGGGCGGATCGGCCGACTATCTCGCCTGGATCGCGGCTCAGACCGCAGGCCTATAGAGACTGCAGAACGATAGCGCCGGGAGCGTCTTGGCGAAGCCATGCTCCGCACAGACTGCGCCGGTCATCCACAAAGCACAACCCTGAATGTCGGAAGCTTCTCGCAGCTTGTGTCAGTCAAAAAAACTTACATCCGCCCGAGCGGATGCTCGAAGAGACGCTGCACCTGCCGGTAATTGCTCCGCCAGTTCTTCCGAGACGATTTGACGGCCCTGGGACGCTCGGCCGCCCGCTCCCGCGCCTGGCGGCGCGGCGTGACGATCGGGTCCGCCATCCCTGGCTCCGGAACGACGTGGGTGACCGGACGGATGGCCTCACCCGGCGCGTCGCCCACGACGTCGATCGCAAGCGAGGGTTCGAGCGAGGCGGTGCGATGAAGCCTGTTCGAGCCGATGGGCAGAGTTGCGGTCTGCGTATGCGCGGCCGGCAAAACCTCGTCTCCAGGCCGTGGTCCGCCAATGCCCATGCGTCCATAGAGTGGCGGCGGGCGGCTCGGCGGCGTCGCGGCGGCAACCGTGGTTTCTGCGGTCTCGCCGGGATCCTGCATCGTGGTGGCCGGTTCCGATGCATCGCGGCGTGTCCGTGCCGCAAGCACCGGCCCCCGCGCCAGGCGCGGTTCCAGACTGTCGTCGTGAGCCAGCAGTGTGGTCGGCAGGCAGCGCCCACCCGTCGAGAGAACCTGCCCGTGCGGACACGTGGCGCCGCAGACCGCATTGGTCTCGGTCGCGAGCAGAGACAGCATGAACACGTCGGGCTCGTCGACGGGCAGGATGGCGTTGACGCGCTCCATAAACGCTATCACCGCGCGCTGCGATCCCGGCCCCCAGAGTCCGTCGATCTCCCCGACATAGCAGCCGACACGCTGCAATTCGCGCTGGATATCGCGGGCGAGCAGAGCTTTCTGCGCGTCGCCCGTCGGCTTCGTCTTAACGGGGGTATCGGCCTTCACCTGCACAACCGCGCTCTTCCAGGAGCCGGTGGCCACGGGCTCGACTGAGGCCGTGAGCGTCACGGCAGGCTGCGGCGCAACCGCTGCGAAACTTCGCGCGATGAAATCGAACATGCCGGGAGCAGGTGGCGGCAGCTCGGCGTCGAGAAGACGTGGACCGGGCGAGAACGCCGCGAGCCGCGACCGTGGCGGGGCCTGCCGCGCTTCTGACGCCAACACGACCATTGCGGAAACGGGTACGGTCGCCTTCTCTTCGGAGGTGCGCTCAAGTGTGCTCACCGCAGCCGATCGTTCCGCCCCCGGATTTTGGCCGAGGGTGGTTGCGGGCAGCGCGAGTTCGTCGATGTCTCTGGGAAAGAGAGTTTGGGCTCCGAAGACGAGACCGGCGGCAAGGACCGGGTAGCCGAGATACCATCGCATGACACGACTCCGTAACAAGGCAAGCCCAACAACGTCTGCTGAGAGGCCACAACGCTCGCCTGCGGAACTCCGATGCCACCCTTTCGATGCCCGACGTCGTCAGGGGCTGGAGCCCTCCGATGGGAGGAAGTTTAACAAAGCTTAGTGCTGAGGACCATGCCGAAGGCGAAGTCGCTAACGTAAATCGTCGTGTCCCACGTCGGCTCCAGAAGAAAGCCTCTCTCCGCACCCTCGACTTTCTCTTGCTCTGTGTCGCGCAGGACGCGCTGCGTGAACGCCGATCCGCTTGCCACGGAGGCGTTCCGCCGTATCGATCCCCGCAGCCCGCAGAAGACACGAGGAGAGAGGCCGGCGGGTGAGTCGTGGATAGCCTGTGGATTTTGCACGCAATTCCGCGAACAAGCAGTGCATAAACGCCGTTCCTCATGTGGATGAGATGGGTGTGCAGAAGCGCCACACGGGATGCACTTTGGCAGAGCGTTTTTCGGCGTCCAGCCTAGCGAACTGATTCTCTTAACGAAAGGTGGATGCGTTCAGCTCGAATCGCGCTAGCGTATGGCCCGAGGGATGTGTTCTGCGTGTTGTTCGCTGACGTACGCTTAAGTTTTGCACACTGGCATCGAGCGGCGGTGTCACCTGTGCACAAACGATCGCGGCGTTCGCGGGTTCAGCTTTCGGGTTGTCCGCCGGGGGGCGGCGTCGACCGATCCTGATGAACCGCCTTGGGGGGTGGTTCTAGCTCAACAGGCGAGGAAGATGCGCTACCAGTCGGCAACATTGTCCGGCGTCGGAGCTGTCCGGTCTGTTTTCCCTCCAGATCCAAAAACTGCTTGGGGTCCGTTCCTGGCCGCCATTCGGGCGGCGCGGACCACTCAAAGGAGAGGGCAATGAGACATGCTCTAGGCGTGTTGGGTGTTCTCGCAGCCGGCGTACTACTTGTCGTATCGGCTACGATGAACTGGCGTTTCGGCATCAGCCTCGGACGAACCGAGCTTGATGGACAGATCTATGGTGCGGCGTCCGCCGCAGCGGACTGCCTCAAGGCACTGATTCCGTTTTTTCTTTTCGCCGCTATTCGAAGCAAAATGTGGTCTCAGGCCGCCGCCGCCGCCATTCTGGGCGTCGTCGTCACGGCCTATTCGCTGACCTCGTCGCTGGGCCACGCCGCGCTGAACCGGTTCGATACCGCCGGTAACCGCGCCGCCGAAGCGCAGGTGTACCAAGATCACCGGGCCGACCTGAAGCGCGCCCAGGACCAGCTGTCCTGGATTCCTCAGCATCGCCCCGCAGCTACGGTACAGGGCGAAATCGAAGCGATGAAGAGCCAGCGCGCCTGGACTTCGACCAAGGGCTGCACAGACGCGACCCGGCCTGCGAGCCGCACGTTCTGCCAGTCCTTCCATGGCCTGACTGCCGAAATGGCATCCGGCCAGCAGGCTCAAGAGCTGGAATCCCGCATCCGGGAGATCCAAGGCAAGCTTGAGCAGACCGATCAGATGACGGTCATGACGGAAGCCGATCCGCAGGCCACGGTGCTTGCGAAGATCACAGGCTTTGAAACCGAGCAGGTCCAAATGGCGATGACCATGTTCATCGCGCTGCTCCTGGAAGTGGGTTCCATCTTTGGCATGTACGTCGCGTTCAGCCAGTGGCGCCTGTACGATCGTGAAGCCCCGTCCGCGCCCGCGATGGCGCCGATGGCGAGCACCGCTGCGGCAGCGGTGGCGGCCCCTGAAGAAGAGGTCGTTGCAATCAGAAAGCCGCGTTCTGGCGCCAACGACAATCGTTCGTTGCCTGCCCAGCCTCAGAAACTGCTGGTCCCCGAGACGGACGTCCAGCGGTTCTACAAGGAGAGTGTCGACAGTCAGGACGGACATACCGTCTCTGCAACATCCCTATACGAAGCCTACTGCGTGTGGTGTGAAGAACGTCAGAAGGAGCCTCTAGCACTTCCAACATTTGGACGTGAGATTGCCGAGTTCGGAATTCAGAAAGTTAAGAAAAAGGACGGCGTAAGATACGTTGGAATTGCACTGAAATCCGATCTCGACCTTGAGGAGGATAAGAAGCTGACGGCCTTACGCGCCGAAGCCGCCTAGGATAGGTAAGAGAATTCAGGAAGGGCCCTCACCGGGCCCTTCTTTTTTTGTGAGCCGTCCAGCGAATCTGGGCGGCTTTTTTTGTTGGAAAGACACTCGGCTTCACCGGCACGGAGCCCCGTCCGGGGGCTTCGGCAGCGCGCGCGGGAGGAGGACGAGATTGCGTAGAAATCATCTGAAATAAATCGGGAATAAATCTCGGCATCACGGGGAGTTATAAGAAAAAACTCCATAGACATTAGTCTATATCGCCAATGAAATTGGAGTTGTTTCGCCAAAAGGCGAATGGACAGTCGTTCGCGAAATTTCGAGTGTCCGACCAGGTGGCGAAAGCCGCTGATAAAAACCGTATTTGGGAGAAGACGCCATGCAACGTAGACACCCCGGCTGGGGCGTCCGCGCGACGCTTTTTGCCGCCGCATCGACCGTCGCGATCGCCGCATTTTCCACGAGCCTCACGGCTGTCGCCAACGAGGTCGGCACCAAGGCCGTGACCTGGGACGACATCGTCAACGACGAAGCTACGACGAACGACGTCGTGAGCTGGGGCATGGGCGTGCGCAACCATCGCTACAGCGCGCTCGATCAGATCAACACCGAGAATATCGCACAGATGAAGCCCGCGTGGTCGTTCTCGTTCGGTGACGAGAAGCAGCGCGGACAGGAGACGCAGGCGCTCGTCCACGACGGCGTGATCTACGTCACCGCCTCCTATTCGCGCGCGTTTGCACTCGACGCGAAAACGGGCAAGCGCCTGTGGAGCTACACCCACCGCCTGCCGGACGACATCCGTCCCTGCTGCGACGTCGTCAATCGTGGCGGCGCGCTCTACGGCGACAAGTTCTACATGGGCACGCTGGACGCTGGCATCGTCGCGCTCGACAGGAAGACCGGCAAGGTCGTGTGGTTCGAGAAGTTCGAAGACCATACCGCCGGCTACACGATGACGGGCGCCCCCAACATCATCCAGGACCAGAAGACGGGGAAGACGCTCCTTATCCACGGCTCGTCGGGTGACGAGTTCGGCGTCGTCGGCCGCCTCTATGCGCGCGATCCGGACACCGGCAAGGAAATCTGGATGCTCCCGCTCGTCGAGGGTCACAAGCGCCGGCTGAACGGCGAGGAAGTCGGAACGGTCGGCGATGCCGCCGCGCCGTCGTGGCCGAACAACGAAGACGGCACCAAGGTCGAGGCCTGGCATCAGGGCGGCGGCGCGCCGTGGCAGAGCGCCACCTACGACGTCAAGACCAACACCATCGTCATCGGCACCGGAAACCCCGCGCCGTGGAACCATCACTATCGCTCGGGTCCGAACGGCGACTGGAAGCCCTACGACAGCCTCTTCACGTCGGGCCAGGTCTATGTCGAGCCGTCGACAGGCGAGCCGGTCGGCTTCTTCTCGCACACGCCGAACGACGCGTGGGACTACTCGGGCAACAACCCGATCACGCTGTTCGACATGGAAAAAGACGGCCAGACCATCCGCGCTGGCGCTCACGCCGACCGCAACGGCTTCTTCTATGTCACCGACATCGACAAGCTCGCGGCACGCGACGGCAAGATCCACAAGCAGGAAGGCACCGCGATCGGCATCTATCCGTTCGTCCGCGACATCACGTGGGCCACGGATTGGGACATCGCAACAGGCCGTCCGAACGAGGTCGAAGGCCAGCGTCCGCCCGCACCGGCGGCGGGTGAGGACAAGGGTGCTGTGATCCAGGTCACGCCGCCGTTCCTCGGCGGTACGAACTGGATGCCGATGGCTTACAGCCAGGATACGAAGCTGTTCTATATCCCGGCCAACGACTGGACCGAGGACTATTGGACCGAGAACGTCACCTACAAGAAGGGTGCCGCATATCTTGGCCAGGGCTTCCGCATCAAGCGCCTGTTCGATACCCACATCGGCGCGCTGCGCGCGGTCGATCCCACGAACGGCAAGATCGTCTGGGAGCACCTGGAAGAGATGCCGCTTTGGGCCGGCACGCTCGTCACCAAGGGCGGCTTCGTTCTCACCGGCACCAGCGACGGCTACGTGAAGGCGTTCGATGCCAAGGACGGCAAGGAACTCTGGAAGTTCCAGACCGGTTCGGGCGTCGTCTCGCAGCCCATCACCTGGGAGCTGGACGGCAAGCAGTACATCGGTCTGGCCTCGGGCTACGGCGGTGCGGTGCCGCTCTGGGGCGGTGACATGGCCGACATGACGAAGCAGGTCAGCCAGGGCGGTTCGTTCTGGGTGTTCGAGGTGCCGCAACGTACGGCCGCGAACGACTGATCTTTCGCAATCAAGAGCGCGAGCGGCTCCCTTCCTCTCCTCCAGAGATTCCGCTCGCGCACCTTGGGCAGCCGGCTTCGACCCACGAACCTGAGTCGGCTGCCCCTTTGGCTTTTGTCAGGGGGCATTGCCTGCTTCTGGGAGAGATCATGCTCGCGCATTCGAAACGTTTGCTTCCCGGCCTCGTGCTGCCGGTCCTGGCCGTCGCATCGATGATGGCGGCCGGAACGCTTGAAGCGGCCGCAACCGACTATCCCGTCATCCACAATACGGAAGAACGCCCCGATCCTTGGATCGAGAACGGCTGCACGATCGCGCCGAAGACGAATTGCGACGGCGTCGACCTACGCCATGTCGATCTCAGGCAAGCCAACCTCGAAGGCGCGAGCTTGAAAGGCGCCAACCTTGCGCGCGCCAATCTCACGCACGCCAATCTGCAAGGCGCCGATCTTTCGAGCGCCAATCTCGACGGCGCAAACTTGAAGACCGCGTTCATGGGCACAGTGAAGTTGATGCGGGCGTCGCTGCGCGGCGCCGACCTCTCCTTCACGCGCATGGCGAAGGCGAACCTATCCGAAGCCGATCTGACCGCGGCAACGCTGGAAAAGGCGATGGCGAAAGGGGCGAATTTCAGCCGCGCGCGGTTCGTCAACACCGACGTGATGGAAACGAAATTCTACGAGGCCGATCTGTCCAATGCCGTCTTTGACGGCGCGAAAATCCGCTTCGCCATCTTCCAGGACGCCTACATGGAAGGGTGCGAGGGCTGCCCGCACACGTGGCAGAGGGGCACCAAGACATGGGAGCAAGATCACCCGACGCCATCGCAGGCCGCGCGATGATACGCACGGCGTCGACCGTAAGCCGGCTCTCGGCGTTCGGGCTCGGCCTCACGATGTCGCTGCTCGCGACGCAGGCGGGTGCCGCGACGGAAGCGCACGACGCTTTGCGCGCCTGCCGCAACGTCGCGGACGATGCAGGACGCCTTGCCTGCTACGACCGTGAAGTTGTGCGCCTGTCTGCGCCGCGCTTCTCCGGCCGCCTGGGCCGCGTCACCGACCCGTTCGAAATCGACGGTCCAGCCGTCCTCCGCTTCCAGAGCGATGGCGCGATTTTCGTCCTCTATCTCAAAAGCGCAGACGGCGAGGTTCTCCAAAATCTTCATCTCGGCGGCGGCGGAGAAGCCACCTACCGCATCGAGAGCCCCGGCACCTACGTGCTCGACATCAACGGCAGCGAGTCTTGGCGGATATGGCTTGAGCCGATCAACGAAACCCGCATCAATTGACGACGAGGAAGCCCAATGACGTTACGAGCTCTTTTCCTTGCCATGGCCTGCTTGATCGCGGCGCCAGGCCATCAGGCGCTGGCGCATGGCGACGGCGCCCCTCAGCCTGTCGATACCACCGGCCTCACGCCGCTGGGAGACGATTGGCGCGTAACCAACCCGTATCGCGAAGCGGGGCCCGAACACGATCGTGCCATCGAGATCGGCGCCCGCGGCTACAATTCCAACTGCGCCCGTTGCCACGGCCTTGACGTCAAGTCCGGCGGCATGGCGCCGGACCTGCGCCTTCTCGGCGAGACGGAAATGGACGACGCATGGTTCACGTCGCGTGTCCTGGGCGGAGCGAAGACGGGCGACAGCGTAAAGATGCCGCCGTTCGACGGGCTTTTGAGCCAGGAGGCCATCTGGGCCATCCGCACCTACATCGACGCTCAGTCCGAATAGGGGAGGGTGTTATGCAGAGTGTGGTCGGCCGCGCCGGTACGTTCGCAGCGTTTCTTTTGGTTTCCGCAGGGATGGCGGCTCATATCGCGCGAGCCGACGACAGCTCATGGGCCGGGATACGCGCCGGTCTCTATCAGGAACGCGCGATCGAAAGCGGCGGCGAAGCGGTGAAGCTGTTCGCCCCACGCCGGGCGGACGATGCCGCGCTTGTTCCGATCCGCATGTTTGTCGCGGGCGATGTCGTCGCAAAAGCGCAGACGCTCACCCTGATCGTCGACGAGAACCCGGCGCCGGTTGCGGCGGTGTTCCGCTTCGGCCAGTCGTATCGCGCCGGCGGCGACATCGGTGACCGCACCATCGAGACACGGGTTCGCCTTGAAAACATGAGCAACGTCCGCGTCGTTCTCGAAACCGGCGATGGCCGCCTGTACGAGGCGAGCCAGTTCGTCGCCGCGGCCGGAGGCTGCACGTCCGCGTCCCTCAAGGATATGGACGAGGCATTGGCCGGCCTCGGCAAGACGAGGTTCAGGGTTGGCGAGGACGCGACGCGTGGCGAGGCCTGGAGCGAGCTGGTGATCAATATTCGCCACCCGAACTTCTCCGGCATGCAGATCGACACGCGCACCAACGCGTTCGCGCCCGCGCATTTCGTAGAGCATGTCGACGTCCGGATCGGCGACGAAGATCTCGTGTCCATCGAGAGCGGCATTGCCATCTCGGAGGATCCGCACTTTCGCCTGAGCTTTGCCGGCCGCGAGCGCACGACCCTCCGTCTCGTCGCGCGCGACACGGAAGGCGGTGTCTTCCGCGCGAATGGGGAGCACTGAGGCGTTGAGTGCTAGGCTGCGTACTCATAAATGGATGGGACATTGATGAGTCAAGACAAGCCAAAGGCCAGGAAAAGCGCGCAGCGCGATGCCTACGCATCGGGCAAGCGGTTTGACGCCGCCATTGGCTTGTCTTGGCTCACCCCGAAGGGGCGCGGTCCTTTCGCACTGCCGGTTCGTCGCGAAAGCTTGCAAACCATCGAGGTTTGCTGCGCTTTCGCTCCTGCCGGAAGCACGAAAGTCCTCGCGTCAATGCCCATCCATTTATGAGTACGCAGCCTAGAGCACGGCGGCGTGGGCCCGCAAAAGCGGAAGGGATGCGGCTCGCGGCCGTCGTACTGGGGCTTGCCGCACCAGCCAGCGCGTCCGCGGAAATACACGACTACATGATCCGCCGCCTCCTTTATCTCGATACCTCCTGCGGTGTAGACCAGTTGGAACGCCTGCCGCCGCCGACGGAAAGCACGCGGCGATTCAAGGCGCTCTGCCGCAACGTGTCCGCCTATCCGGACGGCATCGTCGTAACCTGCACGGACATCGCCGACGACCGCTCCTGCAAAATCGAAACGGCGCCCAAAACGTTCGACAGCCTGAAGCTCATGCGCCCGGAAAACCGTGAATAAGATGGCCGGTCGTGCGCGCCGGATGCGCGCGTCCGCAAGCCGCACGACCCAGTGTCCCCGTCTTTTTTCGAACGTGGGCAAACTTCGCGGCGAGGTTGTCAGAGCGAGCGGAAACGAGGCTAACAGCTTGGTCGGCCAGACAAAGAGATCGGGACCGGGCATCGTGCGCCATCCGCGGCGGCATTCGTCATGTCACTGAAGAGCAACGTCCGGCTTCGGATGAATACGGAGGGCACTTTGCGGGTTTCTCTTTCCTGCTAGCTTGCCTGGGCGGGCCGCGCGTGGGCTTCCGCCGGGCGGAGCGATCTGGCCAGGCAGCGCCGTTGGGTCCTGTCACACGACTTTCTTGGGGAGAGACATATGTTGAGAGCATGTTTTGAAAGAGCCGCACGCGTTTGTGCGGCGGGGGCTGGGTTTGCAGCAATCGCATGGGCCGCCGCGGCGCTTCAGCCGACGGAAGCCGGTGCCCAGGCCGCGAAGCACGAGATCACCGTAACCGTGACGCGCTTCAAGGCGCTCGACCGTGCGGACGAACTGTCGGCCGGTGACTTCTTCGCACGCGTCACCATCGACGGGGCAAGCCAGCAGACGGCCGTGATCAGCGACAAAGCCGAGGTAAAGCCCGACTGGAAGCTGTCCAAAGAGGTCAAACCCGGCGTACACAAGGTCAAGCTGGAGCTGATCGACAAAGACGTCTCGGTCGACGATCCGATCGACATCAACCGCCTGCCGAACAAACGCGATCTCGACTTCACCGTCGATACGCGCTCCTGCAAGCTCGACGGCTTCGCTCAGAGCTACAAGTGCGGCGCCACGATCACGCGCGCAGGCACCGAGCGCAAGAAGGCGGAGATTTCTTTCAAGGTCGACGTCAAGAAGAAGTAGGCTGCCGCTGGCCATGCGCGGGCTCGCGTGTCAGAACGGAGCCATGAAACGCGCGTCCATCGTTGTCCTCACGGGCGCCGGGCTCTCTGCCGAGTCCGGCGTCCCGACGTTTCGCGACAAAGGCGGCATCTGGGCGCAATACGATTACCGCGAAGTCGCGACGCCCGAAGGGTTCGCGCGCAATCCCGTGCGCTTGCATGAATTCTACAATTTGCGCCGCAAGGCTCACGCGGATGTGCGCGCGAATGCGGCGCACCATGCGCTGGCGACCCTCGAACGAGAGCATGCGGGCGATGTGTGGGTCGTCACGCAGAATGTGGATGCTCTGCACGAGGAGGCCGGGAGCCGCAACCTGATCCACATGCATGGCGAGCTGTTTCGCGCGCTCTGCGGCGCGTGCGGCACGAGCGTATCGTGCCATGAAGATCTTTCGCTTGCCGCCACGTGCCGTGCGTGCGGTGAACAGGGTTTCATGCGCCCTGATGTCGTGTGGTTCGGCGAGATGCCCTATCACATGGAGCGGATCGCCGAGTTGCTCGCAGCGGCCGATCTTTTCATTTCAATCGGAACGAGTGGCAACGTCTATCCGGCAGCAGGCTTCGTCGCGGAGGCGCGCGCCGCCGGTGCGCATACGGTGGAACTCAATCTCGAACCGTCCGAAGGACAGCCGCTGTTTGCAGAAGCCGTTTACGGCCGCGCAACCGAGATCGTTCCTGCGTACGTGGCGAAGCTGCTCTCGGAGAGCTGATCGCACACCCTCTATCATCCCGGAAAGGCGGAGCGTCAGCGGAGCCTTATCCGGGAGCCAGCGTCAAAGTCGTCGAAGACGCAACAATTCGCGATAGAAGCTTTTCCTGGGTCCCGGCTCGGCGTTTCCCCGGCTCAAGGCCGGGGTCAACTTGGCCGGGATGACACGTCTGGCACGGCTTCGGGAGCCTACGCCTCTCCTCGGCCCGCAATTTTTATCGCAAACGCATAGTCGAGCGCGACCTCCCGCAGCCGCTCGTAACGGCCGGACGCCCCGCCGTGTCCGGCTTCCATGTTCGTCTTCAGCAGCACGAGGTTATCGCTCGTGTTAAGCTGGCGCAGTTTCGCAATCCACTTCGCGGGCTCCCAGTAGGTGACGCGCGGATCGGTGAGCCCGCCATAGGCGAAGATGTGCGGATAGGACTTGGCCTCCACGTTGTCGTAGGGGCTGTAGGAGCGGATGATCTCGAAATCTTCAGCGCTCTCGATCGGGTTCCCCCACTCCGGCCATTCGGGGGGCGTGAGGGGAAGGTCTTTGTCGAGCATGGTGTTGAGCACGTCGACGAATGGCACGTCGGCGATGATGCCGAGAAAAAGGTCGGGCGCCCTGTTGGCGACCACGCCCATTAGCATCCCTCCCGCCGAGCCCCCGTTGGCGACGATGCGCCCGCGCTGCGTGAAACCCTTCTGGACGAGATGCTCGCCCGCAGCGATGAAGTCGGTGAAGGTGTTCAGTTTCTTTTTGTGCTTGCCGTCGGTATACCAGCGATAGCCTTTATCCCGGCCGCCGCGCACATGCGCGATGGCGAAGATGAAGCCGCGGTCCACGAGCGAGAGGCGTGCGGTGGAAAACGAAGCTGGGATCGAGATGCCGTAGGATCCGTAACCGTAAAGAAAGAGCGGCGCCGAGCCGTCGAGCGGCGTATCGCGGCGATAGAGCAGCGAGACGGGAACGGTTTCGCCGTCTGCGGCAGGCGCGAACAGCCGGCGCGTGACGTAGTCCGAAGGCTCGTGCCCCGACGGCACCTCCTGGCGCTTGCGCAGGACACGCGTGCGCGCGGCCATGTCGTAATCGTAGGTCTCGGCGGGCGTCGTCATCGAGGAGTAGACGAACCGCAGCGACGTGGTGTCGAACTCGTAGCCCTCGGCCATGCCGAGCGCATACGCGTCTTCGTCGAACGCGATCGCGTGCTCGCTGCCGTCCGCGATGGTGCGGATCACGATGCGCGGCAGGCTGTCCTCCCGTTCGAGGCGAACGATGTGGTCCTTGTAGGCGGCCGTATCCAGGATCAGCCGGCCGGGGCGATGCGGGACGACCTCACGCCAGTTGGCGAAGCCGGGCGCAGCGACGGGCGCTTCGCAGATACGAAAATCTTCCGCGCCTTCCGAATTGGTCAGGATGAAGAGGCGGTCGCCATGGTGATCGACGCTGTACTCGTGCCCCTGCCGCCGCGGCTCGACGACCATCGGTGTCTGGTCGGGATTGTCGGCGTCGAGAAGATGGATCTCGCTCGTCTGGTGGTCGTGCGTGTCGAGTATCAGAAAACGCGACGAGAGCGTTTTTCCAAGCGCGATGGAGAAGCCGCTGTCGGTCTCGGTATAGACGAGTACGTCGTCGGAGGCCGGTGTGCCGAGGCGATGGCGATAGACCACGCGCGGGCGATGATGCGCATCGAGGCGCACGTAGAGAAGTGTATGCCCGTCGTTGGCCCACACCACGTCGCCGCGCGTGTCGGGGATGGTGTCGGGAAGATCGCGGCCCGTCGCGAGATCGCGCACACGGATCGTGTAGAGTTCCGAGCCCTTGTCGTCGACGGCGTAGGCGAGGAGACGATGGTCGGGGCTGTGCGTCGCCGCGCCGAGATCCCAGTAAGGCTTGCCCTCGGCTTCGGCGTTGCCGTCGAGCAGAACCTCTTCCGCGCCGCCCTCGCGCGGCATGCGGCACAGGCGCGGATACTGACCGCCCGTCACATAGTTCGAGAAATAGGCATAGGGCCCGTCAGGGCTCGGCACCGTCCAATCGTCCGGTTTCAGACGGGCCTTCATCTCCGTGAACAGAGTGTCCTGAAGGCCCCGCGTGTCGGCGAGGGCATCTGCGGTGTAGGCGTTTTCCGCTTCCAGATAGGCGCGGATCTCCGGCTCCAGGATAGCCGGGTCGCGCATCACGTCCTGCCAGTTGGCCGCCCGCAGCCAGGCGTAGTCGTCGATGAGCGAGATCCCATGGCGGACTGTGGTGACAGGCTTGCGCGCGGCCTGGGGTGGCGCGGACAGGAGGACGCGCGAAGTGGGCCCATGCATGGCGGGGACCTTTTGACTGGAGTTGCGAAAGGAGTCGCCGGAAACGGCGTTCGGGCTCCCCGCATGTTTCGGCCGGGAGCGCCAAGCTTGTCAAATAGGCATGACCCAGGCCCACCGAAAGGTGTCATGCGGCTCAGCAACACTCTGCCGCGCCCTCAAGTTGGTGCGAGGCAAGAGACGGCAATCCCGTGACATAAAGAAAATTTACCAAGGACTTCGCGGTACTCCGGCGCAAACCGCGCGGGATTTATTAGAGATGGGCCAGTTTGTGCGGCATTTAAGCTTGAGAGATCCGCGTGCACGAAGTGTGGATGGCAAAAAACCCCACATTGTCGCGCCGACATTCAAATAGCCGGAAGTTAGGCATTGACCAAGATTGCGGCGGAGGTCGTTGACATCTAACGGGGAATGTTGTCCAAAGTCGTCAAAAGCCGGAATGCTCGACGGCAGAACAAGCCCAAGGGTCGATAGCACGTTCATATTCAAGTGAGCTTGAGGATGAGGCAGGAAGACTGCGTTAGCCTTGAGTTCGACTTCGCATAGCAAAGGTTTCGGCGTCTGCGCAGAGGCGTGGGATGCTTGGGAAGGATTGATCGATGGAAGAGGGTAGCCGGCCGGAGTTGGTCGAGCTGACAGCGAAGATCGTGTCGGCGTTCGTAAGCAACAATACGATCGGCGCGGAAAACGTGCCGCAACTCATCAACGAAACGCACGCCGCCCTGAGCCGTGCGACGGGTTCGAGCCCGCAGCCCGAGCGTGAGGAATTGAAGCCGAAGGTGCCGGTGAAGAAGTCGGTGATGCCCGACCACATCGTCTGCCTGGAGGACGGCAAGAAGTTCAAATCCCTGAAGCGCCATCTCCGCACGCATTACAATCTCTCGCCGGAGGAATACCGCGAGAAGTGGGGCCTGCCGCACGATTACCCGATGGTGGCGCCCAACTACGCGCGTGCGCGCTCCGACCTCGCCAAGAAGATGGGACTTGGCACGCGCCGCGAGAAGTAAGCGTGTAGGGTGCGATCGGGCAAGGATATGCGGGCGTCGGCTTAACGGGCCGGCGCCCGTTTTCTTTGCGGCTTGCGCGCGCCGCACCGATTTGCAGCATCATGCAGGGCCAACGCGGCGCGCTCCCGTCGCCACGCGGCGAGGAGGGCGGCATGGCGTGCAAGGTCGTAAGTCCAATGTCCACCGACCCCGCGCTGGCGTTCGGCTTTGAGCGCCCGGTAGAGCTTCGCGACGATCCGCGTTCGGCCTGCCCGCGAGGTATCCGCAATCTCCGACGGCCAGAGCGGGACGAGGCGGGCGAGTTCGTCAGCGCGCTCCTCCACGGACCGTTGCGTATCGACATCGGATAAGCGGGCACGAAATTCGGAACGCATCGGCAGAGCGTCTCCTCGGAGCGAGGGACACTGTCCCATGCAACGCAGAGGCGGGGATTGGCGAGGGTGCCGCTGCGCGTTGCTGAGGCCACCGACTTATCCTCGCCGTTCACCGCTCCGGTAGGTTTGGCTCCAGGCCGCACGCATCCGTGCCTATGATCCGTAGAAAGAATGCGGTGGCCGCAAGGTCCAACACGAGGATCGCATGAGCCTCAGATCCGGTATCGAGCAAGGCCATTCCACCCTTCACGCGCTCTTTCGCGACATCGACGGCGACGCTGTCGAGCCGTGGTTCGGACGCGGGCGGGCGAGCGGATGGGAGAATTGGCGCTGCGGCGCACCGGCGCCTCAGGGCAGGCCGTCGGCCGGCGAAGCCGCAAGGCTGCGGCGTATCATCGAAGGGGCGATCGGCGACATCTTCGGCGTACCGCAGGCCGATCTCTCAAAGCCCTCGCGCGGAAAGGCGCCTGTCGCGCTCGCGCGTCAGGTCGCCATGTATGTCGCGCATGTGGCGTGCGGCTTGAGCCTCACGCAAGTGGGGCAGATTTTCGCGCGCGACCGCACCACCGTCGCACACGCGTGCGCCGTCGTCGAAGACAAGCGCGACGACCCGGTGTTCGACCGCGCGCTTGAGCTTATGGAATGGATCGTGCCCGCGATGGTGGGGCAGTCGCTTTCGATGGCGAGTTTCAATTCAGCCTGACGCGTGAACCATCGATCTCATCAATGAGAGGGAGCGTTTTCCATGACACGGTCGACACCAGCCGAAATGCGCCCCAAACGGGCGCGAAAAGTCCGCGCGCCTCTTGCCGATCGTGTCGGGCCCGGCAGGAACGCGTCGGAAAGCCCGCTTGCGTGGCTCTTCAACCGGCGCGACCGCGACGGCAATCCGCTGATCGGGGAAGCCGAGTTCAATGCAGGAGAACGGTTGCGCGCCGATTTCTGGTTTGCGCAGATGTCGCCGAATGTCACCCAGAGTTGGAGCGTCACCGCGTCAACCGGCAGCGGACGGCGTGGGGCACACGCGGCGGATCAGGCCGATAACGTGATCGCTGCGGCCGAACGTGTGCGGCGCGCGCTCGACGCGGTCGGCCCGGAACTTGCCGGCATCCTGATCGACGTGTGCGGACACCTGAATGGCCTGGAGGAGATCGAACGGCGCGCGCGCTGGCCGCAGCGGTCGGCGAAACTCGTGCTCGGCATCGCGCTCTCCGCACTCGCCCGGCATTATGGCTTGATAAGCGAGGCTCCAGCCGCGCCGCGCACGGCACGTGTCCGCCATTGGGGCGCCAACGATTATCGCCCCGCGATCGACGCAGGTTAGCAAGACGATGCGCCGTCAGCCGATCTCAAGCGCCGCGCGTGCGTCCGTCCGGATGCGCTCCACCATCGATGCGAGACCGTTCGAGCGCTGGGGCGTCAGGTGCTCCTTGAGCCCGAGCGCGTTGAAGACGGTTTCCGGTTCGGTGGAAAGAATGTCCTTGGCGGGCTTGCCGTCGTAAAGCGCGAAAAGGATCGCGATCAGGCCGCGCACGATGTGGGCGTCGCTGTCGCCGATGAACCGCAATGTGGGTTCCGCCTCGCCAGAGGTACCGTCGGTCTCGCTGACGAGCCACACCTGGCTGGTGCACCCCCGGACCTTCGTGGCCTCCGTCTTGAGGGCGTCGGGCATGGGCGCCAAGGTGCGGCCAAGCTCGATGATATAGCGGTAACGGTCCTCCCAGTCGTCGAGAAGTTCGAAGTCCGACTGGAGATTTTGAAGCGTCATAGGCAGATGTCCTCCGGGCATCGCGACGAGGCGGCGCTCACGTGCCGATAGGAGGACATAGGCGCCCGCAGGTGGCGTTAGCAAGGGTTCAAACCCGGGCTAGACGCGGGTGTGACGACGCGCGCCTGAGGAGAAAGCAGGCTCAGATGCCGTGCTCTTGCGGGGCACCGCGCCAGTCGGGCTCAAGATCCCGAGGGCTCAGCGTGCCGCGCCCTTCGGACGAAGCCGGGATCGCCTTGAGGCTCGTGTCCTCCGGCCCTGCGGTATGGAGCGCCACGTCGTAGACCAGCTTCCCGGCGAACTCGGCCTTCTTGAGGAAAGCATCCCAAAGTCCGGCCGAGACCTCACACGTGCGCCCGTTGCGGTCGCAGAAGGTCATCGTCCAATGAGCGGCCGAGGCCGCGCGCGTATACAGCTCTTCTTGCTGCGCCCGGTCGGACGGCATCACGGCCACCCCGAGCGAGAGGACAATCGCAATCCTGAACAAGGACATGCCGCGTTACTCCGGTCACACACCTTCGGGAAAGCCGTTTGAGGCCCCGATGGTTGCGACGCTACCGGAGAAGATTTGAGGAAGCCCGGCCTCACAGCCGTCAATTTAAGGAATCATTGAAGCAACTTAAGCGAAAATCTGAGACGAATTTTATCGATCTCGGAGAGGACGCGTGCCGGGCAAGGCGTGCTGGGTTAACGGGATCTTAAAATGTGTCCGCAACACTGGTGCGGTTCTCCCGGGGACTGGGGACATGGTCCAAGGGGCTTGGGACCGGGAGCGAAGCCGAAAATGACTCCGACTTCTGTACGATTGGGTGTCCTCGCCTTCACGCTGCTGACGGGCGCCCTCGCGACGAACATGTTCATCCTGCAACCGCCGGGCCGGCAGATCGCAGGGCTCGATAGCGCGCGTCAGCCCGGCGTCGTCGAGGCGGCGCGCACGCCCCAATCCGGCCGGTCCGCAGCGGCGCCGAACGCCGTCGTGCCGCCGCTCGCCATCGAGACGGGCGCCGTGCGGCCGCTTGCCGGAGCGAGCGACACCTCCGACCTGACGCGTGCGATCCAGCGCGAGCTCAAGGCGCAAGGATACGAGACGGGCGCCGTGGATGGCGTCCCGGGTCTCGTGACGCGCGGCGCCATCATGGCTTACGAAAGCGACGCAAACCTGCCCCTGACCGGCGAGCCGCGCCACGCGCTGCTACAACACATCGTGCTGGGCTCGGCGGAGATCGCCCCCGCTGATCGGACCCGCCCGGCCGCGCCTGGGCCCGAGGCCGAGGCCGTCATTCGGGCCGTGCAGAACGCGTTCCGCCAGCTCGGCTACATGACGACGGTGCCCAACGGCCGGTTGAACGAGGAGACGAGACGTGCGATCCGGAAGTTCGAAACGGAGCGCAACCTGCGCGAGACGGGCCGCATCTCGGGCGAGTTGCTGGCGCGTCTTGCAACGCTGGCCGGCGATGCGCTCCGCACTGCGGAGCGGTGATAGTCTGAGAAGACGCACGCCGCCCGTTTTCATCGGAAACGCAAAACCGGGACGCGATGCGGCTCAAATCCGAGATCTGGGTCAAGGCTTATGTGCGCCGCCTCGCGAGTGCGGGCCAGCAGGCCTATGTCGTGCGTCACGGAGACGATGACGCGGGCGCCATCTATATCCGGATCAATCTGCTTGACGGCACGTCGTGCCTCTTCGGCCCGGCGCCGGCGAGCCTCTCGGGCGCGGAGACCGACAGGCGCTGGGTCGGCCACTTCAAAGGCGAAGCGCGCGCCGACATGGAAGTCGACGCCTCACTGGAACGCGAAGCGCGTACCGATCCCGATCTCTGGATCGTGGAGGTGGAATCCCGCAATGGCGCCCATGGCCTCGAAGGCTGGCTGACGGACGCGTGAGGGTTTTGGGCAACGTACCGGGTTGCGAACCGAACGCGCGAAGAATCGGACACCGCGATGTCGAGGCGCTTTTGTGCCTCGCCGCCAGTGATCGTTATGCCGCGCTCATCTCCTCGATCTGGTCGAGTTGCGTTTTCAGCGCCTTCTCGGCGATCTTGAGATCGTAGCCCGTCTGCATACTTATCCAGAACTCAGGCGAGGTCTTGAAGAACTTCGCCAGACGCAACGCGGTGTCGGTCGTGATCCCAGTCTGTTCGGCAGCGATGCGCTCGATCCGTGTGCGGGGTACGCCGAGGCGTTTTGCGAGGGCGCCGGGGCTCAATTTGAGCGGAACAAGGAATTCCTCGCGCAAGTATTCTCCGGGATGGATTGGAGGCAAGATGCTCTTGTTCATCGGATGCTCCTTCCGTCAATGGTAATCGACAATTTCAACCTGTTCCGGTCCGGCTTCGGTCCACACGAAACAGATGCGCCACTGGGCGTTGATGCGGATCGAGTGCTGCCCCTTGCGGTCGCCTTTGAGAGCTTCGAGGCGGTTTCCCGGTGGGCTCCGAAGGTCATCAAGGGTCTTCGCGTGATCCAGGGCCAAGAGCCTTAGAAGTGCGCGCCTTGCGAGGTCGGCCGGGAAGCCCTTCGGCGCTTTTCCCCTGGCGACCGCCTCAGTCATCGCGTTCCGGTAGCTCTTGATCATCGAGCGTCCCTCTCCGTCCGGATTGTATCATCGCGTGATACGGACGAAATCGCAAGAGATAATGTATCACCAGGAGATACAATCTTGCTGCCCCAAGGCAGTCCGGCAGTGTGTGGGGGATGGCATGGCAGGCGCGCGGCTGGCGTTGCACGCGGACAACGCGATCGAGCAACAACGTGCTCGCCCTGCGTTTCTCGTCGGCGACGGAACGCGCGTTAAGATCTCGTTAACCGAAGCAGAAGCGAAATCGTCTGACCCGCTAGATGGAGTGCTTCCGGAAAAGTGGGAACCGGTCATGGCGGAGCCATGCAACGCACGATGGCCGATCAGAAGCACGACCAGACAAAAGCCGAGAGCCGTTCCGCGATTCCACCAAAATCGGAACGGCTCTAGGAAAAGAAACGTCGGAGCGAATGGCCCCCGACAGGGGAGAGGAAACGAGGTCGCACGGAATAAGGAGCCACGTCGATGGCCAGTATTCTGGAGTTCAGAAGTCTGCCCGCGAATGCGAAGCCGCGCTCTACGGCCGATGGGACGAGAGGCACGGCCGACATCGTTCTCTTCCCCGGCGTCCGCTACGAGCGGATGACCGAAGACGCGGAGCCGGCGCAGAAGCCGCGTGGTCGCGCGCGCCGCGATCGCCTCGAACTCGACGGCTGAGATCGAAAGCCCTCACGTAGCGTTCGAGATCTCTAGGCTCCAAACCCAATCAGGATGGCATCACGATGAGATAAGATTGATCGAGGGCCAGGAGAAGCGCGAAGAGCGATGCCTACGCATCGGTCGAGCGCTTCATGCCGGAGGCGTGCTTCCAGCACGACGCCGCCATCGATCAATCTTGTCTCACGGCGGAGCCGCGCGGCTCTTTTGCCCGTCTGGTTCATGCCGGAGGCGTGCTTCCAGCACGCCGCAAAGTCTTGCAAACCATGAGGTTTGCTGCAACCTCGCTCCTGCCAGCCGAACAAAAGCCCTCGCGTCGTGATGCCATCCTGATTGGGTTTGGAGCCTAGACCATGATCGCTTCAGGCCCTGTCAGCCTGAAGCGTGAATCATCGGTCTCATCAAAAAAGTAGAGCGTGATTTCAATTCAATCAGAAACAATCACACTCTACGAGGTGCGGCCTTTGCTGGGCTCGCACAGCGCCCGGCCCAACTCGGCGAGTGTACGGTTGCGGTAGGCTTCGCCCTGATCGGGCGCTCGGAGCACGGCAATGCCCTCGTTGGCGGGAATGGTGAGCATCGAATCGCGCGAGACCGTGGTCAGCGTTCCGCGGTTCGTGAGTCCGGTGACGAGGCCCGTGGGGCGGGCGCCCATGCGCCATATGTCCTCTCCCGGCACGATCATGAGCGACACCTCGGTGCGGCGCACCGGCGTGCCGACGGATGTGAAGAACGCCTCGCCCTGGGGCGAATAGAGCGCCAGCATCCATCCAGGCTCCGGCAGAACGGCCGAGAGCGAGACGGCGCCGTCGGACGTGTCGAAATGGCAGACGGCATAACGGGCATCCGACGAGAGGAACGGCAGTGGCTGGGCCCCCGGCGCCACCTCGGGCAGGAGGTGCATGGTATTGGCGGGAAGCGCGCGCGCGAGGCGGTCGTAAGCCGAGGTCGGCGTGAAGAGCGGCGTGGCGAGGGTGGCGAGAATGTGCAGGATCGCGCTGGCGAAAAGCGCGGCCGCCACGAGGGGAACGTTGATATTCGTCACGCGGGCCCAGAGCTTTTTGAGCATTCCTAGCAATCCTTCCGCGTGACGGCGGGGAGGAAGGGCACGACCTCCTCGCCTTGCGTAAGCGAGCGCGATCCGTGATCGAGCACCGTGAAGACAAGCGCGAGACGCCCCGCGCCTCCAATCGGAAGCCAGTTGCCGGGATGCGCGTCGCGAGACAGCGTGGCGAGGAACGTGCCGTTGCCGCGGATGGCCATCGTATCGCTGGTGTAGGCGGAACGGCCGAGCGTGTTGGGGATGAGACGGCCCTGCGCATCGAACACGGTGAGGCTCCACCAATGGGTGGGTAGCTCGTGGCCTTCGACCGCGTAATCGCATGAAGAATGGAGGGCGCGCCCCTCGCTGTCGGTCCGTGCGATGAAGGTCTGCGCGATTTCCGTGCTGAGCGGGAGAATGCCGAGCCGGGCTTCGTGCGCGCGCGTGTAAGGATCGGAATCGACGCGCGCCGCCGAGACCCACGACACCCAAGGCCCGGCCGTCAGCGTCGTGAGCGGCGAGCCGCGTTCGATCATATACCAGCTTGAGCCGAGGCCGAGGATGAGTACGACGCCGATGAAGAGCGCCCAGTCGGCCGTGTAGGCGACGGCCGCGGCGAGACGCTTCTTGAGCCGGTGAAGCGTGAAGCCCATCAGGTTCGAGGCGGAACGTGAGCGTAGGACGCCGGAGCGAAGCATGAGGCCTCAGGGAATGGTGGCGGAGGGAGCGCGAACGGGGCCGAGGTCGGCACGGTCGCCTGATGTGCGGGACGCGGGAGCGGATGGTCCAGGCGTGGATGCGGGTTCGGGCTCGGCGACGCCGGCCGCCCTGCGCAGCTCGGATGTGATCCGTTTCAACGCGTCGCGCGCCGGGGTGGACATGGTGAGGGACGGAGCGCGTCTTGCGCCGGATAGCGCGGCGGCGGCAGCCGGGTCTGTGCGTTTGAGCTCCGCGATGCGCTGCTGTTCGGCGATCTGAACCGGATGAGGTTGAAGGCCCGGAATGGTCGGGATGTTCATGCTCCGATGCGCGACCGACATGAAGGAAGCCCAAAGCGGCGCGGCGAGCTGGCCGCCGGTGTTGCCGTTGGCCATCGGCCGGTTGTCGTCGTTGCCGAGCCAGACGGAGCCGACGTATTTGCCGGTGAACCCAAGGAACCAGACATCGCGCGGGCCGGTGCTGGTGCCGGTCTTGCCGACGACGTGCGTGAAATCGAGCGCGGCACGTTGGCCGGTGCCGGAGGTCACGACCTGATGCATCATCTGGTTCAGGCCTTCGGCCACCTCCTGGCTCACGAGGCGCTCGCGCTCGGGCTCGTCCCGCGCGCGATCGTAGATGAGTTCGCCGCGCGAGTTGACGATGTCGAGGATGCCGTAAGGCGTGGCGCTCATGCCGCCGTTCGCGAACACGGCGGCGGCGCCCACGTGCTGAATGGGCGGGAAGCCGTAATCGCCGAGCGCCATGGAGCACGTCTTGCGGATGCCGGTGATGCCGAGCCGCTGCGTGAGCTCGATGACCTTTTCGCGCCCGACGGCGAAGGAGAGCTCGGCTGCGGTCGTGTTGAGCGAGCGGGCGAGCGCCATGCTGAGCGGCATGCGCGCACCGCTGCCACGGCTGCCGCCATAGTTCTGCGGATGCCAGCGGCCGCAGGAGCGCGACGTGTCCCGTACCATCGACGACGGCTTGTAACCGTTTTCGAGCGCGGCCGCGTAGACGTAGATCTTGAACGAGGAGCCTGGCTGCCGGCGTGCGTGCGTGGCGCGGTTGAACTGGCTCTCGCCGTAGTCCGGGCCGCCGGTCAACGCGCGAACCGCGCCGTCCGTCTCCATGGCGACGATGGCGCCCGAGTTCATGCGCAGCCGCCGCCCGTTCTGCTTGAGGAAAGAGACGAGCGCCTCGTCCGCCTGTTTCTGCATGGTGAGATCGACGGTGGTGCGCGCGGTCAGAACGTACTGGTTCTTGCCCGCCATCAGGCGCTGGATCTCTTCGAAGGCCCAATCGAGGAACCAGTCGGGGCTCGTCGCGGTCCGCGTCTCCACGATCTGCGCAGGATTGAGGCGCGCTTCGTGCGCCTGGGCGGCGGTGTAGTAGCCGGCATCGACGAGGTTCTGCAGCACCTCGTTGGTGCGCGCCCGCGATGCAGGCAGGTTGACGTGCGGAGCGTAACTCGTGGGCGCCTTGTAAAGGCCGGCGAGAAGCGCGGCTTCCGCGAGGTTCACCTCGCGCACCGACTTTCCGAAGTAGAACTGAGAAGCCGCCTCCACGCCGAATGCGCCGCCGCCTAGATAAGCGCGGTCGAGATAGAGCTTGAGGATTTCACGCTTTGTGAAGCGCGTTTCGAGCAGAAGCGCAAGGAAGGCCTCCTTGATCTTTCTGTCGAGCGAGCGTTCGGAGGATAGGAAAAGGTTTTTTGCGAGCTGCTGTGAGAGCGTGGAGCCGCCCTGCACGACATCGTTGGCGCGCAGGTTCTCGATCAGGGCGCGCGTTGTGCCGATGACGTCGACGCCGAAGTGCTCGAAGAAGCGGCGGTCCTCCGTTGCGAGCGTGGCGTGGACGACGGCGTCTGGAATCTCTTCGAGCGGCACCGCGTCGTTATGCAGAATGCCGCGCTGGCCGATTTCGTTGCCGGCAGCGTCGAGGAAGGTGACGCTGTAGCGGCCGGTGAAGAAGCGGGCCTCGTCGAAGTCGAGAAAAGCCGGAAGCGCGAGGGCATAGAGAACGAAGAAGCCGCCGAGCGAGAGCGTGAGGCTCTCGGAGCCCGCTTCGGCCAGGAGGCGGCGCCATCCCGTGAGCTTGAAGCGCGCGAAAAAGCTGGAGCAGGCGTCCCAGACGTCCTTGCAGAAAGACCAAAGGTCCGAGAGGGCGGAGTCGAGCCGCGAATCGAGGCTCATCCAGTCGATGCCCGTGCGGCGCCCGCGCTTGAAGAACCAGTCGCTCAACCTGTGCGTCCCGTGCTTTGAAGAGTTCGACGTTGCCGGACGGAAGAAGGCTCCGGCAGCCTCGCGGTGCTGGTGGTCTTCGGAGCGTCGTCCGGACTCAAATCACCATGGCATTATGGTTATTTATACGCGCGCCGGAAGGCGAGCGGGAGCCCCTTTGCTGGGTTTCGAGGCCGCGAGCGCATTTCGCGGGCGAAGTTATCCCCGTGGGCATCCCGAGATGTACTGTAGCGGGTTGAGGAATATTCAAGAACATCTATGTTCTCGTGAAGAATATCTAAAACATTACATAGAATGATGTTGACACCGCAGCGGTGGTTCTGTAGTATTTGCGTATGGCCGGAAGAGTGTCGATCACCTTCCGCATCGCGGCTCGACCGCTCATCTCCTTCAGACAATCCGAATTAGCGATGTGGCGGCGGCATGCAGCTCGACGACGAGACGTGGGCCGACGTGCGCCGCGCTTATGAGGACGGCACGGCTCCTCTCAAGGAGATCGCGGCCCGCTTCGACGTGACGCCGCAGCGGATTGGCGTTCGGGCGAAGAAGGAGGGTTGGGACGGGCGGGAGCGGAGCCGCCGACCTGCGCGCCTGAAAGAGAAGAAACCGCAACCCGTGACGGGGGCGGCCCAAGCCGCAGAGGAATCCGGTCGTGGAAAGACGCCGGCGCTCCGGCGCACGGTATTGCCGACGCGGGGCGCGCAACGGGCGCTGATCGGGCGCCTCTACCGCGCGATCAGTTTGAAGCTCGAACATATGGAGATGAGAATGGCGAGCGGTGAAGCCCGTTCGGCCCAGGACGAGGAACGCGAGAGCCGCGCCCTCGCCACCCTGATCAGCAATTTTGAGAAGGTGACGGAGGCCGTCGCTGACCTGGACCGAGACAAGGATGCCGCCCGCGGAACGGGCCGCGTCGGAGCCGATGCGGAGCGCATGCGCCGCGAAATTGCGGAGCGTCTTGAGCGCCTCGGCGGCGTCGGGCCTGCTGGCCGACCATCTGGCAAGTCTCGATCGTGAGAGCCTCAGCTTCATCCTCGCCGATTGGCAGATATGGGCGCGCGACGATCAGTTGCCGCCCGGTCAAACCCGAACCGGCGGCGATTGGCGCGTTTGGCTGATCCTCGGCGGGCGTGGCGCGGGAAAGACGCGGGCCGGTGCGGAATGGGTGCGCGCCAAAGCGCTCGGCATTCCGCCGCTCGGTGCGGAGCGCGCCAGTCGCATTGCGCTGGTGGGTGAAACCCTTGCCGATGTCCGCCGCGTGATGATCGAAGGCGTATCGGGATTGCTGGCGATCCACGGAGACAATGAACGCCCGGCGTTCGAAGTTTCGAAGTCGCAGCTTGTCTGGCCGAATGGAAGCATCGCGCAGATGTTTTCGGCGGAAGACCCGAACAGCCTGCGCGGGCCGCAGTTCGACGCGGCCTGGTGTGACGAGCTTGCAAAGTGGCGCTACGCGGAAGAGACGTGGGACATGCTGCAATTCGGTCTGCGCCTCGGAACGGCACCGGCGATTGCGGTCACGACGACGCCGAAGCCGCTACCGCTGTTGAAGAGCATCATGAGTGATCCGGCGACCGCGATCACGCGAGCCGCGACCGCGGCCAACGCGGCACATCTGGCGCCTGCATTCATCGCCGAGATGGAGCGGCGCTACGCCGGGACGGCGTTGGGACGACAGGAATTGCTGGGCGAAATCGTCGATGAGCAATCCGGCAGCCTGTGGCGGCGGGATTGGATCGAGCAAGCGCGCGTCGCGGTGTGTCCTGAGCTGAGAAACATCGTCGTCGCCGTCGATCCGCCGGTGACGGCGACCGCGCGCTCTGACGCGTGCGGGATCGTCGTTGCAGGCATCGGCGCAGACGGGCGTGCGTACATCGCGGCCGACCGCACGCTGCAAGGTCGTTCGCCGGACGTATGGGCGCGTGCGGCCGTGCGGGCGTACCACGAATTCATGGCCGACCGCGTCGTCGCGGAGGTGAACCAGGGCGGCGATCTCGTGGTCTCGGTTTTGCGCCAGATCGACGAGGCCGTCGCTGTCCGCAAGGTGCGTGCAACGCGCGGTAAGTGGCTGAGAGCGGAGCCGGTGGCCGCGCTCTATGCCGAGGGCCGTGTGGCACATGTGGGTGTGCACGCGATACTCGAAGAGCAGATGCTCGCCTTCGGCGCGGACGGGCTGTCGCGAGGGAGAAGTCCGGATCGTGTGGACGCGCTGGTGTGGGCGCTGACCGATTTGATGATCGAGCGCACGGCCCAGCCGGGAATCCGGCAGCTATAAAGACGAGATCGAAGCAAGGATCACTCAATGCCGCGTATTCTGGAGACGCTGGCGGGCCTTTGGCCTGGCCGGGCGAAACCGTCTGCTGCTCTTCCGTCCGCCAACGAAGCGAAGGCGAGCGCAGCGGGACCGCTGATCGTGCTGGAGACGCTCGGCCGCCCTGTCTGGACGCCGCGCGACTACGAGGCATTCGCCCGCGAAGGCTTCATGCAGAACGCAATCGTCTATCGCGCGGTGCGTATGATTTCGGAAGCGGCGGCGTCCGTGCCGTTGTTGCTGTACGAGGGCGACGCGGAGATCGAACAGCATCCGCTGCTCGACCTTCTGGCGAGGCCGAGCGTCGACCACACGAGCGCGGATTTTCTGGAGAGCTGGTACGGCTATCTGCTCGTCTCGGGCAACGGCTATGTCGAGGCGGTTGCGGTCGATGGAAAGCTGCGAGAGCTTTATGCGCTGAGGCCCGACAGGATGAAAGTGGTGCCGGGCGGCGAGGGCTGGCCGGAAGCCTATGAATACACGTGTGCAGGGCGCACCGTGCGCTTCGACGAAGAGCCGATCGAAGGCGTGCGCCCGATCCTGCACGTGCGCCTCTTCCATCCGGCGAACGACCACTATGGCATGAGCCCTGTCGAGGCAGCCGCGCAGGCGATTGACATTCACAACACGGCGGGACGTTGGAACAAGGCGTTGCTCGACAATTCGGCGCGCCCGTCTGGAGCGCTGGTCTACGGCGGCGCGGACGGGCGGATGACGCCGGAGCAGTTCGAGCGCCTGAAGGCGGAGTTGGACGATGGGTTCCAAGGACCTCAACGCGCCGGGCGGCCCCTGCTGTTGGAGGGCGGCCTCGATTGGAAGCCGCTCAGCCTGTCGCCGAAGGATATGGACTTCGTCGAGGCGCGGAACGGCGCGGCGCGGGAGATCGCGCTGGCGTTCGGCGTGCCGCCGATGCTGCTCGGCATCCCCGGCGACAACACATACTCGAATTACCAGGAGGCGCAGCGTGCGTTTTGGCGCGGCACCGTGCTGCCTTTGGTCGTGCGCACGGCGAAGGCCATGTCGTCATGGCTCGCGCCCGCGTGGGAAACGGCAAGACCGAGCGTGCCTTCGATGCATGGAGAGCGACGTCTCGAACTGCGCCCCGATCTCGATCAGATCGAAGCGTTGACGAGCGAGCGCGAAGCGCTTTGGGCGCGCATCGAAAGGGTGAGTTTCCTGACGCAGAACGAGAAGCGCGCGGCAGTGGGCTATGCGCCGCTAGAGACTGAGGCGATCGCCGACTTGCCCTCGGAAGAGTAAGCGGCGGAGACCAAGGGCCCGCATCGCCGCTTCGAACAGACACCAGATAAATCCGGAGTTCCATGAATGGGCGCTTCTCAAGCGAACCGAACGACGACGCGCGGGGGCGTGCCGGCCCCGGCACCCGAGATGAAATTCGTCTCGCTCGACTTCAAGCACACGGAGGCCGACGGAACGTTCGAGGGCTACGCAAGCCTGTTCAACCGCGAGGACCTGGGACGCGACGTCGTCATGCCGGGCGCATTCCGCGAAAGCCTGGCGAGCCGCGGGCCGCGCGGCGTCAAGCTGCTCTTTCAGCACGACTCGAACCAGCCGATCGGGGTCTGGACGGTGCTGCGGGAAGATGCGCGCGGGCTCTACGCACAGGGCCGCCTGATGCGCGAGGTATCGAAAGCGCGCGAGGTGATGGCGCTGATGCGGGCCGGCGCGCTCGACGGACTTTCCATCGGCTTTCGTACGGTGAAGGCGCGGCGCGACAAGGCATCGGGGGTGCGCAGGATCGACAAGATCGATCTTTGGGAGATTTCCATCGTGACGTTTCCGCTGCTGCCCGAAGCGCGGATCACGACAACGAAACAGAAGCCGTTCGCGTCGGGCCCTCCGACCGAGCGCGAATTCGAGCGGTGGCTCACGCGGGATGCTGGGCTGACGCGAGGCGAGGCCCGCGCGGTGCTCCGCTCGGGGCTCTCAGGCCTCAAAGCCCTGCGGGATGCGGGCGGAGGCATGACGACGGAGGCTCAGCTTGCGGCCCGCATGCGGGAAGCAGCCATCGCTCTCCGGTCGTGACGTGAACACAGGCATCCACAAGGACAGCATCGATATGGCAGACCATGACGACATCGAAACGAAAGCCGGCGGCAGCGTGAGCGCGGCATTCGAAGATTTTATGCGCGCGTTCGAAGCTTACAAGGAGACGAACGACGAGCGGCTCGGCGAAATCGAACGCCGCTCGGCATCGGACCCGCTGATCGACGAGCGCCTGGCGCGGATCGACCGCGCCATCGATGAAACGAAGCGCACGGCGGATCGCTTGGCGCTCAAGGCCGAGCGGCCGCATATCGGCGGCGGCGCGCCGGAGACGGGCGCCGTGCGCGAGCACCGCCAAGCTTTTCATGCCTATGTCCGTAAGGGCGACGCTGCAGGCCTTCACCTCCTGGAGCAGAAGGCGCTCGCGGTGTCGACGAACAGCGGCGCCGACGGCGGCTATCTCGTTCCGCCCGAGACGGAGCGGGCTGTGATGTCGGCGCTGAAAAACATCTCGCCGATCCGCGCCATCGCATCCGTGCGGCAGGTGTCGGGCTCGGTCTACAAGAAGCCGTTCTCGACGACCGGATTTGCGCACGGCTGGGTGGCGGAGACGACGGCACGAACGCAAACCAGTACGCCGACACTCGTCGAGATCCCGTTCGCGACGAAGGAGCTTTACGCTATGCCGGCGGCGTCCGCGACGCTGCTCGACGACAGCGCCGTTGACATCGACGCATGGATTGCCGAGGAGGTGCAGGGCACGTTTGCCGAGCAGGAAGGCAAGGCCTTCGTCAGCGGCAATGGCACGACGGAGCCCACGGGCTTCATGAGCTACACCAAGGAGCTTGCGGGCGACGAGGAGTGGGGCGAAATCGCCTACATCAAGACGGGCGTGAACGGTGCGTTTCCGGCCGAAAATCCCTCCGACAAGCTGATCGACCTCGTCTACACGCTGAAGGCGGGGTATCGGGCGAACGGAACGTTCGTCTTCAATCGCGGAACGCAGGCGGCGATCCGCAAGATGAAGGACGACGACGGCACCTATCTGTGGCAGCCGGCCGCGGCGGCGGGCGAGCCGTCGCTTCTGATGGGCTATCCGGTGATCGAATCCGAGGACATGCCGGCGATCGCAAGCGGCGCCTACGCCATGGCCTTCGGCGACTTCCGGCGCGGCTACCTCATCGTCGACCGGGTGGGCATCCGCGTGCTGCGCGATCCGTACTCGGCGAAGCCCTACGTCCTCTTCTACACGACCAAGCGCGTGGGTGGCGGCGTGCAGGACTTCAACGCGATCAAGCTGCTCCGCTTCGCGGAGTAAGAGCGAGGGCGCCAAGCTCCGCATGAGCTGCGCCGCCCCCGCGGAGCGCCAGCGCGCCTGAAAGGCGCGCGAACAGGCGCGTGAGCGAAAACAGAAACCCCGGCGGGTCTCCTCCCTCTCGCCGGGTGAGAGCGAAGCCGCCGGTCCCCCTCCGGCGGCTTCGCTCGTTGGGGGGCTGATCGATCAATGAGGAGAGGAAGCATGGCTTTGACCCTGATGGGCGCACCTGCCGTCGAGCCGGTCTCGGTGAGCGCAGCGAAGGCGCATCTGCGCATCGACGGAGACGCCGAGGACATTCTGATCGCAAGCCTGATCGTGACCTCGCGGCTGCACGTCGAAGCCGCCCTCGGGCTCGCGCTGATTAGCCAGGAATGGCGCCTGACGCTCGACAAATGGCCTGAGCCGCGGTCGTCGAAAAATGCAGCGGTGCGCTTTCCGCTGAGGCCCGTGCACAGCATCGAGGAGGTGCGCGTGCGCGGTGCGGATGGCACGCCGGACGTGCTGCCGCCCGAGCGCTATCTGCTCGACCAGGACGCCTTGACGCCGAGGCTTGTCCCCAACGGTGAAAGCTGGCCGGCACCGGGTCTGCCGGTGAGCGGCATCGAGATCGACTTCGAAGCCGGCATGGGCGCGGAGGCGGAAGAGGTGCCGGAGCCGATCCGGCACGCGATCCTGCTACTGGTCGCGCATTGGTATGAGCACCGCGATCCCATGGAGATCGGGTCTGCGGGCGCCGCAATTCCACACGCCGTATCGGATCTCTTGAAACCCTATCGGGAGGTGCGGCTGTGACGCGCGTATCGTTTGGGGAGATGAGGCACAGGCTCGGGCTCGAAGAGCCAGTCGATACGGCCGACGGCGGGGGCGGCGCGACGCGCGTGTGGTCGCTCGTGGCCGAAGTGTGGGGAGCCGTAGAGCCGCTCTCGGGCAGCGAACGTATCGAGGCCAACGGGATTCAAGGGCGTGTGAGCCACGAGATCTGGGTTCGCCATAGAGCAGGGCTCGGGCCGCACATGCGCTTCAAGATGGGAACGAGAATTTTCGAGATACGCGCCGTGATCGATAGCGGCGAGCGCCGGCGCGTCATGCGCTGTCTCGTCGAGGAGCGCGTGCCGTGAAGATCGGAGCGCGTCTCGATGGGGGCGGATTTCAACGCATCGAGGCGTTGGTTGCGGCTGTGCGGCGGCGCGCCATGGCGCGGGCTGAGGTCCTGCGCGCCACGCGAACCGAAGCCGGCACAAGGCCGCGAGAGACGCAACCGCGCGTCGAGCGGGGCGATGACGAGGCAATGAGGTAATGGATGTCGAGCGCAGCGTGGGAACTTCAGAAGGCGGTGTACGGCGCGCTCGTGGCGAATGCGGACCTCGTTGCGGCGCTCGGTGGCGCACGGATTTACGACGAGGTGCCGCGCGGTGCTGCGTTCCCGTATGTCACGCTCGGTCCGACCACGACGCGCGATTGGAGCACCGGCACGGAGGAAGGTGCGGAGCATGCGCTGACGCTGATGGCCTGGTCGAAAGCTCCCGGCGCGCGCGAAGTGCATCTTGTGCTCGACGCGCTTCGCGCCGCCCTGCACGAGGCTGCGTTGTCGGTCTCGGGACAACGGCTTGTGAGCATCCGCCACGAGGCGAGCGATACCGTGCGCGAGAGAGACGGCGAGACATGGCAGGGCATCGCGCGATTTCGCGCCGTGACCGAGCCGAACCCTTAGCAAGAGCATCGGAGATGACATGGCGGCGCAGAAAGGCAAGGACCTTCTCTTGAAGGTCGACAGCAACGGCTCGGGAAGTTTCACGACGGTCGCAGGATTGCGGGCGAGAGCCATCGCGTTCAATGCCGAGACGGTGGACGTGACGCATCAGGAGAGTGCGGGACAGTGGCGCGAGCTTCTGGCGGGGGCGGGCGTCAAGAGCGCGCGGCTTTCGGGATCGGGCATCTTCAAGGATGAGGAATCGGACGCGCTGATCAGGAGCTACGTGTTCGATGGAACGATCCGCGACTGGCAGGTCGTTGTGCCGGATTTCGGCGTCGTGGAGGGCGCGTTTCAGATTACCTCGTTCGAGCTCACTGGGCGGCACGACGGAGAAGTGGCGTTCGAGATCGCGCTCGAATCCGCGGGCGCGCTGAGTTTCGACGCAGACTGATCGGGAGGATGACGACATGGCCAACCGCCATCGGGGCGAAATCGACGCCGTGCTCGACGGCAAGCCCTATCGGCTCTGTCTGACGCTCGGTGCGCTGGCGGAACTCGAATCCGCTTTCGGCGACGAGGACATGCTCGCGCTCGCAACGCGCTTCGAAGCGGGGCGCATTTCCGCGCGCGATTGCCAGCGTATTATCGGGGCTGGGCTTCGCGGGGCGGGCTTCGACGTGAGCGATCTTGCGGTGTCGGCGATGCGCGTCGAAGGCGGGGCGGCGGGATACGTCGACATCGTGGCGCGTTTGCTGGCGACGACGTTCTCCGCGAGGTCTGGCGGCGACGGATCGGATTGCGAGGGAGGCGAGGCCGCCGGCCCTTTCCCTGGCAGGACGTAATGGCCGTGGGCTTTGGCGTACTCGGCCTCGAACCGCGCGCCTTCTGGAGCCTGACGCTTGCGGAACTCGACGCGGCGGTGCGTGGCCGCTTCGGCGCCACGCGGGCTGAGGAGCCACCGTCGCGAAGCGACCTTTCGGACCTTCAAGACCGCTATCCCGACGGACCAGAATGAGGCGCTCCCATGAATGAATTTAATACGCCGGCTGAAACGTGGACGGTCGCGATCAATGCCGACACGACGGGTCTCTCGTCGGAACTTCGCAACGCAGCGCGCCTCGGCCGCCAGTTCTCGACCGTGCTCGCCGGTGCGTTCGACGGCATCGCCGTCAAAGGGCGTGCGGTGGGAGACGTGTTGCGGACGCTCGCGCTCCGGCTTTCGGACATCGTTCTCAAAGCCGCGCTTCGGCCGCTGGAGCAAGGATTTGGCAATCTGGTGTCGGGGTTGATGTCCGGCGGTGTTGCGTTCGCGAAAGGCGGCGCGATCCGGCAGGGCCTACCTGTCCCGTTCGCGTCCGGCGGCGTCATCCAAAGCCCCATATCGTTTCCGCTTGCCGGTGGACGTTTCGGCATCGCGGGCGAGCGCGGAGCGGAGGCGATCATGCCGCTGTCGCGCGGCCCGGACGGTCGTCTGGGTGTTGCGGCACGCGGCGGCGCGGGTGTCGCGGTGACGTTCAACGTCAACACGGCCGACGCTGAGAGCTTTGTGCGCTCGGAGGCGCAGGTTGCCGCCATGCTGGCGCGGGCCGTCTCGTTTGGACAACGCAATCTTTGAGTCGACGAGAGGAGAGAGCGCGTGAGCTTTCACGAAATCCGCTTTCCGACCGGAATTTCGCGGGGTGCCCAAGGCGGCCCCGAGCGGCGAACCGATGTCGTGGTGCTCGGGTCGGGCTTCGAAGAGCGCAACACCCGCTGGCTCGCGTCGCGCCGGAGCTACGATGCCGGCTACGGCGTGCGTTCGCTCGATGCGTTGCATGAGGTGATTGCGTTTTTCGAGGAGCGGCGCGGAAGGTTCCATGGGTTCCGATGGCGCGACCACACGGACTGGAAGTCTGGCGCGCCAGGCGCGCAGACGACTGCGTTCGATCAGGTGATTGGCGAGGGGGACAGCTCGGCCCGAGCGTTTCAACTCCGCAAGACGTACGGTGCGCTCCATGCCCCATTCGTCCGTGATATCGCAAAGCCGGTCGCCGGCAGCGTGAAAGTCGCGGTGAACGGCGCTGTGCGAATAGAGGGCACGCATTTCAGCGTCGATGCCGCCACGGGGATGGTCCTGTTCGGCGAGGAAGAAACGCCCGCAGCGGATACCGTCGTAACGGCGGGTTTCGAGTTCGATGTGCCGGTGCGGTTCGATACCGACAAGCTGGAGATCAATTTGTCGGGGTTCCAGAGCGGGGCGATCCCGCGCATTCCCATCGTCGAGATCCGCCTATGAAGCAGCTTCCGAGCGGACTTGAGGCACATCTCACCTCCGGCGCGACGACGCTGTGCTGGTGCTGGCGGCTTGCGCGCCGCGATGGCGTCGTCATGGGGTTCACCGATCACGACCGCGACGTGGCGTTCGGCGGAACGGTGTACGAGGCCGCGGCCGGCATGGGCGCGAGCGAGATCCGCGATGCGGTGGGTCTCGGAGTGGACAACCTGGAAGTGACCAGCGCCATGACGTCGGAGCGCCTTGCCGAGGGCGATCTCGCGGCCGGAATCTACGACAATGCCGAAGTGGAAATCTATCGTGTGAACTGGATGACGCCCGCCGAGCGGGTGCTCATGCGCAGGGGAAATCTCGGTGAGGTGAAACGCAGCGGAAAGGCTTTCGCGGCCGAAGTCAGAGGGCTCGCTCACCTTCTTCAGCAAACGAAAGGGCGCATTTTTCAGTACGCCTGCGATGCCGATCTCGGAGATGCGCGCTGCCGCGTTGCCCTCGCCAATGGGGAATTCACCGGGAGCGGCGCACTTCAGAATATCGACAGTCCAAGACGGTTCACGGCAAGCGGGCTCGCCGCATTCGCCAGCGGTTGGTTCACGCACGGGCTTTTGAGCTTCACGTCCGGTGCGGCGGAAGGCCAGAAGGTCGAGGTGAAGAGCCATACGCACGCGGGCGGAGTGGTGACGGTCGAGCTGTGGAGCCAGGCGCGCCTGCCGCTCGCACCAGGACAGACGTTTACGGTGAGCGCGGGCTGCGACAAGCGTCTTACGACGTGCCGCGCGAAATTCGCGAATGCCGTCAACTTTCGCGGATTTCCGCACATGCCCGGCAACGATTTCCTCACCGCTGTCCGCAGGCCGGGGGCCACGTCGCGCTGAGAGGCAGGTGATCGTGAAAGAGCAAAGAGCCCGCTACCGCGCGCACGGTGGCGACGAAATCGTTGTGGCAGCGCGCCGGTGGATCGGGACGCCGTATCATCATCAGGCGAGCGTCGTCGGCGTAGGGGCCGACTGCCTCGGCCTAATCCGGGGCGTATGGCGCGAGATCTACGGCGAGGATGCGGAGACGCCGCCCGGCTATTCGCGCGACTGGGGCGAGGCGAGCGGGAAGGAGACGCTCATCGAGGCCGCGCTGCGCCACCTCGTGCCCCGCAGAGAGGGCGAGCCGGAGATCGGTGACGTTTTGATCTTCCGCATGAAGCCGGGCGCGATCGCGAAGCACGCAGCCTTGCGCGCGACGGCCGATACGATGATCCACGCGATGGAGCATTGCCGCGCGGCTGAGGTGCCGTTCAGCCCGTGGTGGCGCCGCCGCCTGGCGGCGAGTTTCGCATTTCCAGGGACCGTTCGATCATGGCCACGCTAGCCCTTGCAGCCGTCGGCGCCGCCGCCGGAAGCGCGATCCTGCCCGCCGGCGTTTCGATGCTGGGAATGACGCTTTCGGGCGCAGCAATCGGAAGCCAGATCGGGGCCTTCGCGGGATCGTACATCGACAATGCGCTGTTCGGCCCGTCGGGTCAGCGCCGCACGGTGGAAGGCCCGCGTCTCAACGATCTCCACATCACGTCCTCCACGGAAGGCGCGCCGATCCCGCGCCTCTACGGCCGCGCGCGTCTTGGCGGTCAGTTGATCTGGGCCGACCAGATCCGCGAGCACATCGTCACGACGCGGACAGGCGGCGGGAGCGGAAAGGGCGGGGGACAATCGAAAGGGTCCGTGACGGAAAGCACCGAGTATCGCTACACGGCGAGCTTTGCGGTGGCGCTGGCCGAAGGCCAAATCAACGGCATCGGCCGCGTATGGGCGGACGGAGGAGAGCTGGACCTCGCGCTGATCAAGTATCGCGTGCACCAGGGCAGCGACACCCAGGCGCAAGACACTTTGATCGCGGCGCTGATGGGCGCGAATGCCGCCCCGGCCTATCGGGGGGTCGCCTATGTGGTGTTCGAGGACATGCCGCTCGGCGACTATGGCAATCGCATTCCGCAGCTTTCGTTCGAGGTTCATCGCGCGGTCGAACCGTTCGGGGATGAAATCCGGGGCGTGTGCGTGATTCCGGGATCGGGCGAGTTCATTTACGCGACGACCCCTGTCAGCAAGAGGCTTGCGCGCGGTGTTTCGCAATCCGAGAACGTGCATACGCGCCAAGGCGGAACCGACTGGAGCGTCGGGATCGATCAGTTGGAGGCGACGCTGCCGAATGCGAATTCGATCTCGCTGATCGTGAGTTGGTTCGGAACCGACTTGAGAGCTGGTGACTGCGAGATGAAGCCGGGCGTCGAGGTCAGCCAGAAGACGACGACGCCGATGACGTGGAGCGCGGCGGGCCTGACGCGTGCGACGGCGCATCTTGTGAGCACGAAGGACGGGAGGCCGGCGTACGGTGGGACCCCGGCCGATGCGGCTGTCGTCCAGTCGATTGTAGATCTGAAGGCCCGCGGCAAAAGCGTCGTGCTGACGCCGTTCATTCTGATGGACGTTCCAGGCGGTAACGCCTTGCCCAATCCTTACGGCGGTATCGGGCAGGCGGCGTATCCGTGGCGCGGGCGCATCACGTGTGATCCGGCACCCGGCGCAAGCGGGAGCCCCGACAAGGCATCGGGCGCTGCAAGCCAGGTGGCCGCGTTCGTGGGCACGGCGGCTGTGTCGGATTTCGCCGTGTCCGGAAGCGGTGTGGTCTACACCGGGCCGAACGAGTGGTCCTACCGCCGCATGATCCTGCACTACGCGCATCTCGCAAAAGCGGCGGGCGGTGTCGACGCGTTCCTGATCGGCACGGAAATGCGCGGGCTGACGCAGGTGCGTTCGGATGCGGCAAGCTATCCGTTCGTGGCCGCGCTCGCCGCTCTCGCAGCGGATGTAAAGAGCGTCTTGGGTAGCGGCACAAAGGTGACGTATGCCGCCGATTGGTCCGAGTATTTCGGTCACCAGCCTGCCGATGGATCGGGCGATGTCTACTTCCATCTCGACCCGCTTTGGGCCTCGCCCCATATCGACGCGATCGGCATCGATTGCTATTGGCCGCTGGCCGATTGGCGCGACGGGACCAGTCACGTGGATTATCTCGCGGGCGCGCGCACGATCTACGACGAAGAGTATTTGAGGTCGAACGTCGCAGGCGGTGAGGGTTTCGATTGGTATTATGCGAGCGCGGCCGATCGCGAGGCGCAGATCCGCTCTCCGATCAGCGACGGTCACGGTAGCCCGTGGGTGTTCCGCTACAAGGACATCCGCTCGTGGTGGCAGAACCCGCATTTCAATCGCCCGGGCGGAACGCCGAGTGGAACGCCCACGGCATGGGTGCCTCAGTCGAAACCGTTCTGGCTGATGGAGATCGGCTGTCCCGCGATCGACAAGGGGGCAAACCAGCCGAACGTATTCGTCGATCCGAAATCGAGCGAGAGCTTCTTTCCCTATTTCTCGCGGGGCACGCGCGACGATCTCATTCAGCGCCGCTACCTGAAGGCGCTGATCGAAACGTTCGATCCCGCGAGCGAGACATATGTGGCGGGACGGAACCCGGTATCGTCCGTGTATGGCGGGCGGATGGTCGATCTTGCGCGCATTCATGTCTATTGCTGGGATGCGCGGCCCTATCCGGTGTTCCCCTACAACCTCGACGTCTGGAGCGACGGCGAGAACTGGCATTTCGGCCACTGGCTCAACGGGCGCTTCTCGGTCGGTGCGCTGGCGGAGATGGTGGACGCAATCCTTGCCGACTACGGGTTCGAAAATCACGACGCAAGCAGGCTTGCCGGGATCGTGCCCGGCTATGTGATCGATCGGCTGATGTCGCCGCGCGACGCGCTGCAGCCGCTGGAGCTTGCATACTTCTTCGACAGCTTCGAGAGCGAAGGGCTGATCCGCTTTCGTCATCGCGGCGCTGAGCCGCCGGTTCTGACGCTCGGCGAAGAGGATCTGGTGGAGGAGCGTCCGGGCGATGCGCTGCTGACGATGACGCGCGCACAGGAAACCGATCTGCCCGCTTCCGCAAAGCTTAGCCACATCGTGGCTTCCGGAGACTACCGGCAAGCCGTGGCTGAGGCGCGACGCCTGACCGGCACGAGCGGCCGCGTGGCGCGGGCCGAGTTGCCGATTGTCTTGGAGCACGAAAGCGCGTCACGCATTGCCGATGCGTGGCTGTTCGAAACGTGGGCCGCACGCGAGAGAGCAGCGTTCAAGCTGCCGCCGAGCGCGCTGGGAGTCGAGCCGGGTGACGTCGTTTCCGTCGAGACGGACGGGGTTGGCTATCTCGTGCGCGTGACCGAAATCGGCGAGCGGGGTCTGCGCGAGATCGAAGGGTTGAGCATCGATCCCGATATTTATCGGGGAGGGATGCCGCGCGACCGGGAGACCGTGGTGGAAGGTGTCGTCTTCGACGGCATGCCGCACGTCGAATTTCTCGATCTTCCGCTCTTGCGCGGCGATGAACGGCCGGAAGACGGTTATGTCGCCGCCTTCCAGCTTCCGTGGCCGGGAAGCGTGGCCGTCCTGAGTTCGCCCGAGGATGCAGGCTACGTGCTCCGCGCGGTAGCATCGGCGCCTGCCGTGATGGGCGTGACACTCGATCCGCTATTGCCGGGGCCGCTCGGGGTCATCGATAAGGCAACACGCCTGCGCATCGCGATCACGGGAGGCGATCTCGCCTCGGTGACGCGGTTACAGCTCCTTGCCGGCGCAAATGCTGCAGCGATGAAGAACGAGGCGGGCGGCTGGGAGGTCATCCAGTTCGAGAACGCAACGCTGGTGGGGACCGGCATCTACGAGCTGTCGAACCTGCTCAGGGGGCAAGGCGGGACGGAGCTCGAACGACGCTCACAGCTTCCCGAAGGCGCGACGTTCGTCCTGCTTGCCGGTATCGCGCGCGTGAGCGTGGCGGCGGGCGAGATCGGGTTGCCGCTCTTTTGGCGGTACGGGCCCGCCAATCGCGACATCGCCGACCGCTCGTACGCAGGCGCGACGCACGCGTTTGCGGGGCGTGGGCTGAAGCCCCTGTCTCCGGTTCACGTGCGGGGAGTGCGAGCCGCAAACAACGATCTCTCGTTGGGCTGGATCCGCAGGACCCGCGTGGGGGGCGACGGCTGGGATACGGCCGAGGTGCCGCTGGCGGAGGACGCGGAAGCCTACGAGGTGGACATCCTCGATGGCGATACGGTCAAGCGCACCATCGCAACGGCGACGCCTGATTGTGTCTACGCAGCCGCCCAGCAGGTGGACGACTTCGGAAGTCCGCAAGCGACGGTGAGCGTGGCCGTCTACCAGATGAGCAGCGCCTACGGACGCGGGAGCGCGAAGTTCGCAGTCGTCTGAGCGGGCGCGCGCGAACAGGCGCCTGAGCAAAAATCGAGGATCGTACATGGATGACGCACGCTGGCTGAAAGAAGCCTGGCGCGAGTTCGGCCAAGCCGAGCAGGCAGGTGCGCGCGCGAACCCGCGCATTGTTTCGCTGTTCCGCGACGCGGGTCATCCGAAGGTGACGCGTGACGAGGTGGCGTGGTGCGCGGCGTACTTGGGTGCGTGCCTGGAACGGGCAGGCACTCGCTCGACGCGTTCGCTGATGGCGCGGTCGTACCTCTCGTGGGGCCAGCGGCTCTCGGAGCCGCGCATGGGGGCCGTCGCAGTATTTTCGCGCGGACGCAATCCGGCGCTGGGTCACGTGGGGTTCTGGCTCGGCGAAACGGACGAGCACGTGGTGCTGCTTGGAGGCAATCAGGGCAACGCCGTTTCGGTCGCGCGCTATCCGAAAAGCCGCCTCCTGGATTTGCGTTGGCCGGAAATGCGGGCTGAAACGCAGCAGGATGAGACCCTGTTCGAGCGGGCGCTCGCCCACGTGCTCAAGATGGAGGGTGGATACACAGACGATCCCCATGATCCCGGCGGGCCGACCAACAAGGGCATCACGCTGGCCGTGTTCGCGCTCTGGCGCAAGGTTAGGCTGAGCGCTGCAAATCGCGCGCGCATGGTCCGCGATCTCAAGCGGATCGACGACGCGACGGTGCGTGAAATTTACCGGCGGCGGTATTGGGACGTCGCGAGATGCGCGGAAATGCCCGCGCCGCTCGCGCTCATGCATTTCGATGCCGCCGTGAATCACGGACCGGTTACGGCAATCCGCATTCTGCAGGAAGCCGTCGGCACCACGGTCGACGGAAAGATCGGGCCGCTCACGCGCGCGGCCATCTCGCGGATGCCGTTGGCCGATGCGCTCGCCGCTTACGCCGCCATTCGCGAGCGGCGCTATCGCGCGCTTCCCCACTTTCCCCGCTTCGGCCGCGGCTGGCTCAGGCGCGTCAACGCGACGCTCAAGCTCGCGCGCGCCATCGAGGCCGAGACCCAACGCGAACCATCCGACAAGCGTGAAGGAGAAAACGAGATGAGCAAGACACCGACCACATCCGGCAACGGCAAATGGTGGGGCCATTCCATCACCATCTGGGGCACGATCGTCACCATGCTTTCGGTCGTCGTGCCCGCGATGGCGCCGGTGACCGGCATCGACATTTCGGGCGACGAGGTGCGCGATGCGGGCGAGCAATCCGTGGAGGCGATACAAGCCGTGGGCGCACTGATCGGCACCTTGCTCACGATCTTCGGCCGGATGCGCGCGAGCCAGCCCATCGCGCGTGCCTTATTCAAGGGGAAAGAGTAGCGCCCAGGAGGGCGATACGTCCCGCTCGAACGCCAACGGCCGACGGACATGCGCCCGTCGGCCGTTGGCGTGAGTGAGCCTGGCACTAGGCTCGGCTCGTACGGCCGACTATAGTCGTCGGGGCCAACCAGGGCTTAACCAACTGCGAGAGACGTCACGTGCGCATACTGGTCGTGGAAGACGACAAGGATCTGAACCGCCAGCTCAATGCTGCGCTGACGGGGGCGGGCTATGCCGTCGATCAGGCGTTCGACGGCGAGGAAGGTTACTTCCTCGGCGATACCGAACCGTACGACGTCGTCATTCTGGACTTGGGTCTGCCCAAGATGGACGGGATCTCGATCCTGGAACAATGGCGGCGCGCGAGCCGCAACATGCCGGTGATCATCCTGACGGCCCGTGACCGCTGGAGCGACAAGGTGTCCGGCATGGATGCGGGTGCGGACGACTATCTCGCCAAGCCTTTCCACATGGAGGAATTGCTTGCGCGCGTCCGCGCGCAAGTGCGCCGCGCCTCGGGTCACGCCAAGAGCGAGATCGAGTGTGGCCCTGTGCGCCTCGACACCAAGACCGCGCGCGTGACCTGCGACGGCCAGCAGGTGAAGCTGACGTCTCACGAATACCGCCTTTTGGCTTATCTGATGCATCACGGCGGGCGCGTCGTCTCGCGCACCGAACTCGTCGAGCATCTCTACGAGCAGGATTTCGACCGCGACAGCAATACCATCGAGGTGTTTATCGGGCGGCTGAGGAAGAAACTGCCCGCCGATGTGATCGAGACGGTGCGGGGCCTCGGCTACCGCATGAGCCGTGGAGCCGATGAAGCTTAAGTCCCTCGCGTTCCGGCTGTTTGCGACGTCAGCGGCATGGACGCTTCTGGTGCTGCCGATCGCGGGCCTCATCATCTACGAGCTGTACCGCGACGACGTGCAGGCGACGTTCGATGCCCGCCTCGAAAAGCTCGTCTATGCCATCGCCGTCGATAGCATGGTGGGTGCCGCGACGCCCATCGCGCCGAACAACCGCTACGAGCCGCTGTTCGAGGATATTCACTCCGGCTGGTACTGGCAGATTCAACCCATCGACGATGCCACGGCACCGCGTCTCGGCTCGGCGTCTCTCGATGGCGCCGAGATCGACATTCCGTTTCGCCACAACATCAAGCCCGACGCCAATGGCGCACGCTGGATGAACTCCACGGGGCCCATGGGCGAGCAACTGCGCATGGTCGAGGTGATCGACACGCCGTACTATCATCGCGAGGGGCCGCGCTATTCGGTGCTGGTGGCTGGGCCCATCGACTGGCTTGAGAGCCGTGTCGCGAACTTTCTAACGCGCCTTGCCGTAGCGCTCGCGCTGACGGGCATCGGTCTCGTGACGGTGACGCTGTTTCAGGTGCGTTTTGGCCTTTTGCCGTTGCAGCGCATCGAGCAGGGGCTGGCAGAAATCCGCTCGGGCGCGGCAGGCAAGCTCGACGGCGAACTCCCCGCCGAGATCGAGCCATTGCAGGTCGAGCTCAATGCTCTGATCGCATCGAACCAGGAAATCGTCGACCGCGCGCGAACCCAGGTCGGAAATCTGGCCCACGCGTTGAAGACGCCGCTGGCGGTCATCACCAATGAGGCACGCGAGGACAAAGGCCCGCTCGGGGACAAGATCGCCGAGCAGGCGGAGATCATGCGTGATCAGGTTAACCACTATCTCGACCGCGCGCGGATGGCGGCACAGGTTCGCGTGATCGGACGCGCGACGCCGGTGCTGGACGTGCTGGAACCGTTGAAGAGAGCGCTGGAACGCATCCACCGCGACAGGGCGATCGACATCGAGATCGCCTGTCCGCCGCACGTCCGTTTCGCCGGGGAACGTCAGGACCTGGAGGAAATTCTCGGCAACGTCTGCGACAACGCCTGCAAATGGGCCGAGAGCGAAGTGAAGGTCCGCGTGGCGGCGGACAATCGGCGCATCCCCGGCCGGGTGGAGATCACGGTCGAGGATGATGGGCCGGGGTTGTCGGACGAAGAGCGCGCCCGGATCGGCAAGAGGGGAGTGCGGCTCGACGAGACAAAGCCGGGCTCTGGGCTTGGCCTCTCCATCGTGACGGACCTTGTCCAGTCCTACCGGGGCACCCTCAAGCTCGCGCCATCCACAATGGGTGGCCTACTTGTTCGCATGGAGCTTCCCTCTGCCTGAGCAAAAGCCCATATTTCCAGTGCGCAACGTCGAATTTTCGCCTGAATCCCGGTAGAAACGGGGTTATGGATGTGCTTGAAGACGAGTCACATTCCGGCAATGCCTGGGCATTGGGGAAGATGTCCGGCGCGCCTCAGGCTGTGGTTCCGACTTCGGCGAGGCGCCGGGCGGGAATGTGAACTCGGCCAGAATTCGTCGAGAAGAGAATTCGTCGAGAAGAGAATTCGGCAAAAAGAATTCTGCAAGAAAACGGGGATCTTCATGCGCACGCTTTGCGCTTCCGCGCTTCTCATCGTTTCGATCGGTCTCGCAGGCTGCGGGCCTGAAGGGCCGAGCAAGGCCGATACGGGCATGGTCGTCGGCGCGGTCGCGGGCGGCATCCTCGGCAATCAGGTCGGCAAGGGCGGCGGCAACATCGCGGCGACCGCCATTGGCGCTGTGGTCGGCGGCATCGTCGGCAGCGAGATCGGCCGCTCCATGGACGAGCAGGATCGCCGTCTCGCGCAGGAAGCCGAGTTCGATGCGCTTGAGCGCGGCCAGTCGGGTGTTTCCCGCCAGTGGCGCAACCCCGACAACGGACGCTACGGTGAAGTCGTGCCGAGCCGGCCCTATAAGCGCGGCCAGATCGATTGCCGCGACTACACCCACAAGATCTACATCGATGGTCGCCCGCAGTCGATGCGCGGCACGGCCTGCCGCAATCCTGACGGCACGTGGAGCAACGTCGCCTGACGCCACGCCGCACGACCATCCGATGGGTTGAAATCGAGCCGGGCCTTCCGCTGCAATGCGGGAGGCCCGGCTCTTTTTTGTGGGGTGCGACGGAAAAGATCGTCACGAGCGCGCGAAACGCAGCTCAATTGGCATCGCGCCCCTTGTCAGTGCGGCCCCCCACGCCTATTGAACCCGGAGAAATAGAAGTCTTCTAAGGTTCCCGATGCTTCTTTGGGTCTCGTTCGCGATTTTGACGGCGGCCGTCGTCGCGTACCTGTTACGGCCGCTGAGGCAGGCTCAAGGGCCTGCGGCTATCGCGTCCGAAGCAGCCGACGTCGCCGTCTATCGCGACCAGCTCAAGGAACTCGACGCGGAGCGCGAGCGCGGCCTCATCCCGGCGAACGAACATGCCAGCGCACGCGCCGAAATTGCCCGCCGCTTGATCAAGCGCGCGGGGAAGGCTGAGAGCGTCGCCGCCGAGGCGGAACGGGCCGGTGAGAATTCCAAGTTTGCGCGCAGGATCTACGCGAGCATGGCTGCCCTGGTGCCTCTGCTTGGGATCGTGCTCTATCTGGGCATGGGCTCGCCACACTTGCCCGCTCAGCCGTTCGCGGCGCGCGATACGGGGCCCGGCAGCGAGATCGCGATTGCTGGCCTCATCCAGCGCGTCGAGGAACGTTTGCGAGAGCATCCGGAAGACGGACAGGGATGGGACGTGATCGCGCCGATCTATCTCAGGATCGGCCGCTATCCCGAAGCCGCTCACGCGTATGCGGAAGCGAACCGCCTCCAAGGCGAATCCGACCGGCGCTTGCTGGGCTTCGCCGAAGCGACGCTGCTGGCTGAAAGCGGCGTCGTCACCGAGCCTGTCCGCACCGCGGCACTTCGGCTCCTTCAGCTCGATGCGACGCATGTCCAGCCGCGGGTCTGGCTGGCACTCGCGCGCGAGCAGGACGGGGATTTGGCAGGCGCGGTTGCGGATTATCGGACGCTGTTGTCGGGCGCGCCCGACGACGCACCCTGGCGGGATGCCGTGGCCGAGCGCCTCTTGCTGGTCGAGGCGCGCCTGAGGGGAGAGAAAGTCGAAGCCCAGCCAGCGCCGGGTACGGCCGATGGGCCGCAATCGGCCGCGCCAAACGAGGGCGAAGTCAGCGTCAATCCGGCCGACGTTTCCTCGATGTCGCGCGAAGAGCAGGACGCGTTTGTGGGTGACATGGTGGCGCGGCTTGCGGCCCGCCTCGAAGAAACCCCACAGGATATCGAGGGATGGCTGCGGCTCGCGCGGGCCTATAAGGTTCTGGGCCGCGACGATGACGCGCGCTTGGCCATCGTCAAGGCGCGCGGCGCGTTCGCGGGCGACCAAGAGGCGTTGGGCAGAATTGCGGGGGCCGAAACCGCCCTCGGCCTCGGCGCCAAGGAGGATCGGACCACGCCATGACCCGAAAGCAACGACGGGGACTGTTGATCGGCCTGGGCGTGGGCGTGCTGTCGCTTGCAGCCGTCCTGATGATGTTCGCGTTCCGACAATCGATCGTGTTCTTCCACACGCCGAGCGACATCGCTGAGAAGAAGATCGAGGCTGGCACGCGCTTTCGTCTCGGCGGTCTTGTAGAGAACGGCTCGGTCGCGCGCGGTGAGGGCACGTTCGTACGCTTTGCCGTGACCGATACGTTGAAATCCGTGCCGGTGAGCTACGAGGGCATTCTGCCGGACCTGTTCCGCGAAGGACAGGGCGTCGTTGCCGAAGGCACGCTCGGGGATGACGGCCACTTCGTCGCCGACACCGTGCTTGCAAAGCACGACGAAAATTACATGCCGCCGGAAGTGGCCAAGGCGCTCGAAGAGCGGGGCGTCAAGCTCGGACCGGGCGCCACCCACCCGGGCGGGACCGAAGGGACGAGCAGCTACGGAAGCGGCGGCAACACGTACGGCGGCACCGAGACGCAATAGAAAAACGCGAGAGAGCAGCGGGCGGCTTTGTCACGCCGCTGCGGGCGAGGATGATGTGATCGTCGAAATCGGACATTTTGCGCTGATCCTTGCTCTGCTGGTCGCGGCCGCGCAGACGATCATTCCGGCCTGGGGTGCGCAAAAACGCGATGCGGCGCTCATGGCATTCGGGGACACCGCAGCGTCGGCCCAAGTTGTGCTTATCCTTCTCTCTTTTCTGGCGCTGACGTACGCCTACGTCACGTCCGACTTCTCCGTCGCCAACGTGGTGGCGAACTCTCATTCGACCAAGCCGCTGATCTATCGCATCTCGGGCGTGTGGGGGAACCACGAGGGCTCGCTCCTGCTGTGGGTGCTGATCCTCGCGCTCTTCGGCTGGGCCGTCGCGGCCTACGGCAACAACCTGCCCGCGACCCTGAAGGCCAACGTGCTCGCCGTGCAGGGCTCGATCGCGGTGGCGTTCCTGCTCTTCATGCTGCTGACGTCGAACCCGTTCGAGAGGCTCGATCCCGCGCCGCTCGACGGACGCGGCCTCAACCCGATCCTGCAGGACCCGGCGCTCGCCATCCATCCGCCGTTTCTTTACATGGGCTACGTCGGCTTCTCGATTGCGTTTTCATTTGCAATCGCCGCCCTGATCGAGGGACGCACGGATGCGGCGTGGGCGCGCTGGGTACGCCCCTGGACGCTGGGCGCCTGGATGTGTCTCACGGTCGGCATCGCGCTCGGTTCGTGGTGGGCGTACTATGAGCTCGGCTGGGGCGGCTGGTGGTTCTGGGATCCCGTAGAGAATGCGTCGTTCATGCCCTGGCTGGTCGGCACCGCGCTTCTGCACTCCGCGATCGTGATGGAGAAACGCGAGGCGCTGAAGGTCTGGACCATCCTGCTTGCCATCCTTGCATTCTCGCTGTCGCTGATGGGCACGTTCCTTGTGCGCTCGGGCGTGTTGACCTCCGTGCATGCGTTCGCGGTCGATCCCGACCGCGGTGTGTTCGTGCTCGGCATTCTGGCGTTCTTTACGGGCGGCGGTCTTGCGCTGTTCGCCTGGCGTGCGCGAGACCTGCAGCAGGGCGGCGTGTTTTCGCCGATCTCGCGCGAGGGCGCTCTCGTGCTCAACAACGTGTTGCTGACGACGGGGTGCGTGACGGTTCTCGTCGGCACGCTCTATCCGCTGGCGCTCGAATCCCTGACCGGCACCAAGATTTCCGTCGGTGCGCCGTTCTTCAACATGACGTTCGTGCCGTTGATGATCCCGCTGCTGCTTGCTGTCCCGCTTGGGCCGCTGCTTGCGTGGAAGCGGGCGGATCTCGCGGCCGCCTCCGAGCGGCTTCTGGCGGCGGGTGTCCTTTCCATCCTGGTGATCGTCGCGACGTTCGCTCTGACGGAGCGGGGACCGTGGATCGCGCCGTTCTGCCTTGCCATCGGCGTGTGGGTGATGGCGGGCGCGGTGTCAGAGATCGCCTATCGCATCAAGCTGGGCTCCGCGCCGGTCGCCGACTCTTGGCGGCGCTTCAGGGGCCTTCCGCGCGCAGCCATCGGCACCATGCTGGCCCATTTCGGCGTCGGCCTGATGGTGTGCGGCATTGTCGGGACGAGCGCCTATAAGAGCGAGCAGATCCTGCTGATGCGTCCGAACACGACGAGCGAAATCGCCGGCTACGAATTGACGTTCCGCGGCGCGGCGCCGTCGCGCGGTCCGAACTACACGGAAACGATCGGCGTGTTCGACGTGACGCGGGGGGGAAGCGCGATCACGCAGCTTATGCCCTCGAAGCGGCTTTACAATGCGCCGCCGCAGCCGACATCGGAAGCCGGCATCCACGCCTCCTGGCGTGGCGATCTCTACGCGGTGATCGGCGACCAGCAACCGGATGGCGCGTTTACCGTGCGTCTCTACTTCCACCCCCTGGTCCGCTTCATCTGGATCGGCTGCTTCATTATGTTCATCGGCGGCGCGGTCTCGCTCAGCGACCGGCGGCTCCGGATCGGCGCGCCGCAGCGGGCCGCGCGCACGACACCGCCTGCCGGCGTCCCAGCGGAGTGAGGAGACGACGATGAGGTTCGCTGCGAGCGTCGTGCTGGGGGTTGCCGTTCTTTTTGCGGCCGTCTCGTGGGGCGGAGATGCGCTGGCGCTTCAGCCCGACGAAATCCTGTCCGATGCGGCGCTTGAGAAGCGCGCGCGCGGACTTTCGGCCGAGCTTCGCTGCCTCGTGTGTCAGAACCAGTCCATCGACGATTCCGACGCGCCGCTTGCGCGCGACTTGCGGCTCCTGGTTCGCGAGCGCCTGGTCGCGGGCGATACCGACACCGAGGTGCGGGATTTCGTCGTCGCGCGCTATGGCGAGTTCGTGCTGCTGAAGCCGCCGTTCTCGGTCGAGACGCTGCTGTTGTGGTTCATCCCGCTGCTCGCGCTCCTCGCGGCGGTTGCGATTTTGTGGTCGAGCTTTCGCGCCGGACAAACGACCGCACATGAGCCTGTGGGCGAGGTCTCGGCAGGCAGTGCCCTGACGCCCGATGAGCAAGCCAAGCTCGATGCGCTGCTGGCCGAAAAGACCGACGGGAAGGCGTAGGTTTCACTCAACGTGTTTTGCGGCGCTTGCGCGGGCCGTCGTACCCGCCGACGCTTCCTGTTTCGATATGCAAGGATTGGGAAGGCGACGGCTGCGCGCCACGCCGTTCCGCATCGCGCGCCGAAAGCCTCTTGAGCAACTCAACGGTTGCAAGGCCCGTTACGGCGCGTCCCTCCGCCTGCTCGAAGGCGCGGATCGCGGTGCTCAGTTTCGGTCCATAGCGACCATCCTCGGCTCCCACGGCGTAACCTTCTGACGCAAGCAGACGCTGCAAGGCCCGCATCTCGTCGCGAGCGGCGAGGATATCCGCGCGCAGAAGCGCGTCGAGAACGCTGCGGAACGCTTCCGCGCTCACCGCCGTGTTGGCGACCGTCTTCGATTTGTAGCGGTGGACGACCTGCCCCTGCTGGGTAAGCACACGCGACTGCAAGTACGTGCCGACGTTGATGCCCACGACCTCCGGCCCGGCCGGCCCATCGGTCAGCATCGGCGAGCCGGACGACGCTTCTCCCGTGTCGCACGTGTGAAGGATGACGTGGCGCGCGTCGGTGAAGTCCTTCGAGATCGTCTCCCAATCGGCCCCCGCGAACGAGCGGCGGATCGCGCACGGATGTCCGAGCGCAAGCTCCCAGTTTCCGAAGTCCCGATGATAGCTCACCTGGTAGACACGCTGCGCCGTGGAAAGCTCGACGAGTTTGTCCGCGGGCTGGCGGCTGAGCGGTAGCGAGCGGCCTTTGCAGATCGGTTCCTCCAGGCGCATCAGCGCCCAGTCGGACGAAGCGTCGATGGGGGGGCGGACGCGGAGCTTGAGCGTTCCGGCCGCAACGTTCTGGGGCGCACCGCTCTGTTGGGCGCCCGCAATGCGTGTGACCGCCTCCCGCGCGCCTTTGGGCGCGAGGCGGAACGTGAAGCCTTGAAGCCGCGGCGCGTGTTCTCCGGCCGTTCGGAACAGGCAGTGACCGGCGGTCGCCGCCACATCGTCCCCGACGCAGAAGGCTGTGCACACCGACTGCGAGCCAGGTTCGTAGATGAGGCCGATGGAGGCGGTGAGGTCCGCCCGGTCGTCGGGGAGGGGGATGCGGTCGTCGGCTCCGAACACCGCGATTCGATCGACGGGAGACCGATCCGGCGCCGACGCGGGCGCTGCGTTCGGCCAGAGCGGGCCCGCTCTGCCCGGCGCCAGGCTGAGCGCCGTGAGCAGCGCCGCCGCGAGAGAGAGCGAAAAGACGGAAAAAACAGAGAACCTGCGCCGCATTACCAACTCTTAACGTGGCCGAAAGGCAGCCGTAAGGCCGGAGCCACTACCTGTCTGAGCAACACTCTCTCATCGTCCCAGTGGAGGAATTGGAATGCTGAAGTCCGGTGACGCTCAACCCGGAGCAAGGAACGGGCCAAAGTCGTCGTTGAAGCGGGTTGGCCAGCGGGCCGGCACGGCTCTGACCATGGCGGCCTGCGCAACTCTGCTTATCGGTGGCTTTGCTCTGACGCCCTCGGTTGCGCAGTTGAAGCCGGCCGATGCCGGCGTCGAGACGCCGTTCGGGCGCGCGCCGCTCTCGTTCGCGGACGTGATCGAAAAGGTTAAGCCGTCGGTCGTCTCGATCTCGGTGACCGGCTCGAACCGCGCAGCGCAGCGCGGAGGCGGCGCCGCACCCGCGCCCGGCCAGCCTTCGCCGTTCCCGGACATTCCCGAGGACAGCCCGTTCTACGAGTTCTTCAAGAACCTGCCGCGTGAGTTCCGCGGTCAGCCGCAGCCGCGCCCGACACAGGCTCAGGGCTCGGGCTTCCTCATTTCCGAGGACGGCTACGTCGTCACCAACAATCACGTTATCGACGGCGCAGGTCGCATCCAGGTGAGCTTCGACGATCAGGAGAAGCTCGAAGCTGAACTCGTCGGCACCGACGCGCGCACCGATCTCGCGCTTCTCAAGATCAAGGCCGAGGGCAAGACCTTCCCGCATGTTTCGTTCGCCACCAACGACGCACGTGTCGGCGACTGGGCGCTTGCGGTCGGCAACCCGTTCGGTCTCGGCGGTACGGTCACGGCGGGCATCGTCTCGGCGCAGGGCCGCGACATCGGCTCCGGCCCCTATGACTTCCTGCAGATCGACGCCGCCGTGAACCGCGGCAACTCGGGCGGTCCCACCTTCAACCTTCAGGGCGAGGTGATCGGTGTCAACACCGCGATCTTCAGCCCGTCGGGCGGCAACGTGGGCATTGCTTTCGCGGTCCCCGCGCGCACCGCGGTGGAGGTGATCAATCAGCTTCGCGAGAAGGGCGCCGTGAGCCGCGGCTGGCTCGGCGTGAAGATCCAGAACGTGGACGAGGACACGGCCGCCGCGATTGGCTTGACGCAGTCCAAGGGCGCGCTCGTGAGCGAAATCACGCCAGGCGGACCGGCTGCCGACTCGGGTCTCAAGGCGCAGGACGCGATTTTGCAGGTCAACACCGATGAGATCTCCGACAGCCGTGATCTTGCCCGCAAGATCGCCGGATACGCTCCCGACACGACCGTCGACGTCAAGGTCTGGCGCGACAACAAGGAAGAGATCGTCAAGGTGAAGCTCGGGACGTTTCCTGGCTCCGCCGAGGAGATTGCGCGCCTTGAGCAGGGCAATCCGACCGACGACACCGCCGGGACCGAGCTGCAGCAGCTCGGTCTGACCCTGGCCCCGATCCGGACCGGGGAGGAAGGCGTGTCTGTCTCCGAGGTCGACCCCGAATCCGACGCCGCCCAGAAGGGCGTTCGCGCAGGCGACGTGATCCTCGAAGTCGGCGGCACTGTGGTGAACGGCCCGAACGACGTGGTGGAAGGCATTCGCAAGGCCAAGGAGCTTGGCCGCCGCGCGGTGATGCTCTCCATCAAGTCTCAGGAACAGCGGCGCATCGTGCCGATCCAGCTCAAACAGGGCTGATCCGGATCGACGAAACGAAAAGCGAGGCGGCGCGGCACTTGAGGGGCCGGGCCGCCTCGATGTATCTGACGGACTAGGTCGTGAACTCATAAATGGATGGGCATTGACGCGAGAACTTTCGTGCTGCCGGCAGGAGCGAAAGCGCAGCAAACCTCCATGGTTTGCAAGCTTTTGCGACGCACCGGCAGTGCGAAAGGACCGCGCCCCTTCGGGGTGAGCCAAGACAAGCCAATGGCGGCGTCAAACCGCTTGCCCGATGCGTAGGCATCGCGCTGCGCGCTTTTCCTGGCCCTTGGCTTGTTTTGGCTCATCAATGTCCCATCCATTTATGAGCTCACGACCTAACCTTTCCTGAAATCCGATCCCATATCATCTTGAGGCGGAAGATGGTGGCGGCGGCAGAACGGCGAAAAAGCGAGGAGAGCGATGCGCGTCCTGGTGATTGAAGACGACCGAGAGACGGCGCAGTTCCTGCAGAAGTCGCTGAAGGAAAGCGGGCACTCCGCCGACACGGCCGGTGACGGCGAAACCGGCCTCTCCATGGCGCAGGGCGGCGCGTACGACATTCTGATCGTCGACCGCATGCTGCCGCGCCTCGATGGTCTCTCGGTCGTCAAGACGCTTCGCTCCGAAGGAAGCCGAACGCCCGTGCTCATTCTTTCCGCTCTTGGCGACGTCGACGATCGTGTGAAGGGCCTGCGGGCTGGCGGCGACGATTACCTGACGAAGCCTTATGCCTATACCGAGCTGCTCGCGCGCATCGAAGCGCTAGGGCGGCGCGCCGTTCCCGAAGAGCAGGAAACGCGCTATGCGGTGGGCGACCTTGTGCTTGACCGCCTGTCCCATAGGGTGACACGCGCTGGCGAGCAGATCCAGCTCCAGCCGCGCGAATACCGCCTGCTCGAATACCTGATGAAGAACGCGGGCCAGGTGGTCACGCGCACGATGCTTCTCGAAAACGTGTGGGACTATCACTTCGACCCGCAAACCAACGTCATCGACGTGCACGTCTCGCGGCTGCGCTCGAAAATCGACAAAGGCTTCGACAAGCCACTGCTGCACACGGTGCGGGGTGCGGGATACATGGTCCGTGACGGCAGCCTCTGATCTCATCCTGCGCGTGATCAGCACGCAGGCATTCCGCCTCGCGGCGATGAGCGCTGCTGGCTTTCTTTTGGTCTCCGCGCTGATCGTGGGCGTGCTCTTCTGGCAGACCAATACGGTGCTGACGGATCACGTCGTGGACGAGCTACGCGCCGAGGCGGCCGAATTGGCGCGAACGCTGGCGGGTGCTGATGCAAAGACGGTGGCCGAGACCGTTCGCCTGCGCAGCGGCGTGGGAGGCGCGGGTCTCTATCTGTTGTGGGACCCGGCGCGTGGAAAGATAGCCGGAAACGTTGCGGCGGTGCCGCCGGAGCTTGCAGCGAACCCGGGCGGCGGACGTGTATTCCGCTACCGGCCGAAGGACGCGCCGGGCACGAGCCGGCTGGGGGTCGGCATTCCGATTGCGACGGGATCGGGACTTTCGCTTGTGATCGGCCGCGATGTCGAGGATCAGGTGGCCCTCGCCGACAGGATCAAGCGCACGTTCCTCTGGGGCTTCGGTGCGCTGGCGCTGGCGGCGCTGATCGCGGGCATCTGGATCGGTCGCTCGGTGTTGGGCCGCATCGAGGTCATCAACGCGACGGCGAGCTCGATCATGGCCGGCGATCTCTCGCGACGCGTTCCCGTGAGCGGAAGCCACGACGAACTGGACACGCTGTCCGAAAGCCTCAATGCGATGCTCGACCGCATCGAGCAGCTCATGAGCGGCCTCAAGGAGGTCTCCGACAACATCGCCCACGATTTGAAAACGCCCCTCAACCGCCTGCGCAACAGCGCGGAGGCGGCTTTGCGGGACAGCCGTGGCGCGGAGGCCTATCGCGAGGGGCTCGAATCCACGATCGAGAAGGCCGACGAGCTGATCAAGACTTTCAACGCGCTGCTGCTCATCGCCCGGCTCGAAGCCGGAGTGGTGGAGGAAAGCGCGGAAGCCTTCGATCTTGGCAGCCTTGTGCGCGACGTGGCCGAACTATACGAGCCCGTCGCAGAGGAAGCGGGCCTCGGCCTTGAGATCGAAGCCGGCGAGGGCATGAGCATCCGCGCCAACCGGCAACTCGTCGGTCAGGCGGTCGCCAACTTGGTGGACAACGCCATCAAGTATTCGGCCAGGTACGCGGCATGCGCCGCCGAGGAGCGGGGGGCGTCCAATGCCGCGACGGCCACAGCCGTGGCCGTACGCGTGACGAACCAGGGCGACACAGCGGAAATCTCCGTCGCCGACAGGGGACCCGGTATCGCGGCCGAAGATCGCGAGCGTGCGCTCCGTCGTTTCGTTCGTCTGGAAAAGAGCCGGACCCAGCCCGGCACGGGCCTCGGCCTCAGTCTCGTCGCGGCGGTCGCGCGGCTCCACAATGGCTCGGTGCGGCTTGAGGATAATGATCCGGGCCTACGGGTTGTGGTAACGCTTCCCCTGGCGAGAAGACAACGAGCGGTGTCGGGTCCGGTTTAGGTCCGCACCGCCAATCCGAGGGGGAAAGAGATGCCGGGAGAACACGCGGCCCAGGGCCCGCTGATCGCGCGCATCGATGCCGCGAGCCGTCTGCCGCAGGATCCGGCGGACGGCGCGAGCCTGCACCCTCTGCTCGCGGACTGGCGCAAGAGCGAGGCGCGCGCCGGCCTCGTGGACGTGATCGAGCACGAGCCTGTACGGACGCTGATCGCAGGTGTCGTTGCGGGGTCTCCCTATTTGAAGAGCGAGATCGTCCGCAATCCGGATCGCCTCGAAGCTATCCTCCGCGACAGCCCCGAGCAGCGTTTCGCGACCCTCACGCAGACACTCGCAACCCGCCTGGCCGAGATCTCCGAAATAACGGAAGCCATGACGGCGTTGCGCATCTACAAGGCCGAGGTCGCGCTGATGACGGCGCTTGCCGATCTCGGCGGCGTTTGGGGCGTGATGCAGGTGACGCGCGTGCTGTCCGAAGCTGCCGACGCCGCGTTGCGCGGGGCCGTTCGGTTTCTCTTCCGCCAAGCCGCGGCCAAAGGCGACTGGCTGCCCGAAGATCCGGAGGAGCCGGAGCAAGGCTCGGGCTACATCGTGCTCGCAGTCGGCAAGTATGGCGCCTTCGAGCTCAACTATTCGAGCGACATCGATCTCATCGTATTTTACGAGCGCGCGCTGGCGCGATTGAAGCCGGGCCTCGAAGCGCCGACGTTCTTCGTGCGGCTCACGCGCGATCTCGTCCGCCTCATCGACGAGCGGACGGCCGCAGGCTATGTGTTTCGCACGGACTTGCGCCTTCGTCCCGATGCGGGCGCCACGCAAATTGCGCTCTCGACCGACGCCGCCGCGCAGTACTACGAAAGCTTCGGCCAGAACTGGGAGCGCGCGGCCCTCATTAAGGCGCGCGCGTGTGCGGGCGACATCGAGGCGGGCGAAGCGTTCCTCGCGGAGCTTGCGCCGTTCATCTGGCGGCGGAACCTGGATTACGCGGCGATCGCCGACATCCACGCCATGAAGCGGCAGATCCATGCGTTTCGTGGTTTTGGCGCGGGGATTGGCGTTGCCGGACATAACATCAAGCTCGGCCCCGGCGGGATCCGCGAGATCGAGTTCTTCGTCCAGACGCAGCAGCTCATCGCTGGCGGGCGGCAACGCAACCTCCGCACCCGGCGCACGCTCGATACGCTTGCAACGCTCGTCGCCCTCGCCTGGATCGAAAAGCCCGTCGCCGACGAGATCATCGGCGCCTATCTCTATCTGCGCGAGATCGAGCACCGCCTGCAAATGGTCGCCGACGAGCAGACGCATGTGGTGCCCGACGATCCCGTGCGCCTCGAAGCTTTCGCCCGCTTCGCGGGCTACGAGAGCACGGCTGCATTCTCCGAAGCGCTGCGCGCCGTGCTCATGCCGGTGCAGGGGCATTACGCGCGCCTGTTCGAAAGCGCGCCGGAACTCACGGCCGCCGGTGCGAACCTGGTGTTTGCGGGCGAAACGGACGATCCAGATACGGTGGCCGCGCTGGCGCGCATGGGCTACGCGCGCCCTTCCGACGTGCTCGCGGTCGTCCGCGGTTGGCATCACGGACGCTACGGAGCCGTACGCACGGCCCGCGCGCGTGAACTTTTGACGGAGGTGCAGCCGCTGCTCGTGCAGGCCTTCGCCGAAACCGCCGATCCGGATCGCGCCATCACCACGTTCGACCGCTTCCTCGCTGCGTTGCCCGCGGGCGTTCAGCTCTTTTCGCTACTGAAAGCCAATCCGCCTCTCATGCGCCTGCTGGCCGATATGATGGGCACGGCCCCGCGTCTTGCGCGCATTCTCTCTCGCCGCCGTCGCTTGCTCGATGCCGTCATCGATCCGCGCACGTTCAGAGCGCTTCCAACCGCGACGGAACTGGACGAGGCTATCGCAGCCGAACTCAAAGACGCCATCGATCCGCAGGATGTGTTGGATCGCGCGCGTGTGATCGGCAGCGAGCAGGCCTTCCTGATCGGCGTGAAGGTGCTCTCTGGCGCCATCAACGCGGGCGAAGCAGGAACCGCGTATGCGGTGCTTGCCGAACGGCTGATCGCGGCGATGGTCGATGACGTCGAGCGCGAAATGGAACGCGTCCACGGGCGCATACCGGGTGGCGGCGCGGTGGTCGTGGCGATGGGGAAGCTCGGCGGACGCGAACTCTCCGCATCCTCCGACCTCGATCTCATTGTCGTGTACGATTTCGATCCCGCGGCCAACCAATCCGACGGCGAAAAGCCGCTCGCACCGAGCCAGTATTACGCCCGCTATACGCAACGCCTCATCGCACATCTCTCCGCGCCGACCGCCGAGGGAACGCTTTACGAGGTGGACATGCGGCTGAGGCCTTCGGGGCAGAAAGGCCCCGTCGCAGCCCAGCTCTCCACCTTCCGCGAATACCAGGCGACGGAAGCATGGACGTGGGAGCACCTGGCGTTGACGCGCGCCCGCGTCATCACGGGCCCGCCCGAGCTGCGTAGCGCCGTCGAGGCCGCGATCCGCGATACGCTCGTGCGGCCGCGCGACCGTGCCGTCATCGCCAAGGACGTGCAGGACATGCGCGCCCGCATCGCGGCCGATAAGGGGACGGACAGGATCTGGGACCTGAAACAGGTGCGTGGCGGCCTCGTCGACCTCGAATTCATTGCTCAGCATCTGCAACTCATGCATGCGGCGGCGCATCCCGAGGTGCTCGACCAGAATACGCTCGGGGCCTATCGCAAGCTTGCCGAGGCAGGGGTCTTATCGGGCGTCGACGCTGAACGCCTCACGCAGGCGACGCGCCTGTTGCACAACCTCACTCAAATCCTAAGGCTTTGTCTTGAAGAGACTTTTGACCCTGCAACGGCGCCGAGCGGCCTTAAGGCCCTGCTCGCGCGCGCAGGCGACGCGCCTGATTTCTCAACCCTCGAAGCCGAACTCGCCGAGACGCTGGCCGGGGTAGCCACAAGATTTCCCGAGTTGGTAACGTAGCCCGCGACGGAATTCGAAGGGCCCGGCCGTTCCGCAGACATGAGCATCTGCGGGAGCTAAGAGTTGACGCTGCCCAAGACACAGATGAGAGCAGACGAGGCGATGGTGGGGTCGGGGCCAACCGGACCGAAGGGGTCGACGCCAGGGGGGCCACGGGGCGACGTGCGCCAGGGCCCCTGGCCTGACGCTGCGGAGGATCGTGCGCTGTTGGCGCGCGTGGGCCGCCAGGATCGGCAGGCCTTCCGGACGCTGGTCGATCGACATCTGGGCGCAATCGTCATCCTCGCGCGCCGCATGTTGAAGGACGAGGCAGAGGCCGAGGACATCGCCCAGGAGGCGCTGCTCCGGCTTTGGCGCTCGGGAGAGACCTTGGAATTGGGGCCTTACGGTCTCCGGCCCTGGTTGAGGCGCGTTACGTCGAACCTCTGCCTGGACCGGATCCGCCAGTCCCGCCGCACGGTGGTGACGGACGAGGTCCCCGAGATTGAGGAGGCGCCGACGCAGATGGCGAACCTCGAAGAGCAGGATCTCGCCCGCCGCGTGGGCGAAGCGATGGCCGCGCTCCCCGAGCGCCAACGCCGCGCGCTGACCCTGTTCCACCACGAGGGCCTGAGCCAGGCCGAGGTGGGCGAGGTGTTGGGTGTGTCCGATGAAGCCGTCGAATCGCTCCTTGCCCGGGCAAGACGCGCATTGCGCGTGAGCCTGGAGAAAGACTGGAAAGGTCTTTTGCAAAGCGACGCGTGACGCGAGTGAAGGAAACGAAAGGGCGAAAGCCCGAAATAACGGCTCGGGATGCGGGCCAAGGATACGAACGATGACTGAGAACGGCAGGATTGAAGGAGACGGCCTCACGGCGTTCGAGCAGGTGCTTGAGCGCTACGGCAGCGACCGCACGCGCTGGCCGGCGCCTGTGAGAATGCGGTTTGCCCGCCTCCTTTCCGAGGATGACGCGGCCGGGCAGCGTCTCAAGGAAGCCGAGGCGCTGGATCGCCTGCTCGATCTGGCCCCGCCTCCGGCTGTCGATAGCCGCATGCTGGCGGATCGGATCATGGCGGCGGTCGATGCAGAGGCCGGCGCGCCCACGCGTCAGGTGCCGAACCGCGTTTGGAATCCCGAGATCGTGCGCAAGCGTGTCGCGACGAGCGGGCGGACGCATGGGCCCGCGGCCGCGTTGCTCGCAGCCTCGCTCGTGCTCGGCATGTTCTCCGGTCTCTCGGGCACGTTCGACACTGCCGTCCCGCCGATGGTCGCGGACGCGGCGTACGAAGGAGATGTGGATCTCGGCCAGATCGCATTCGACAGCAACGCAACGAGCTTCTTCGAGGAGGACTACCTGTGAGCGAGACTTCGCCGCCGGGCACTGGATCGCGGCGCATGAAATATCTTCTGATCGGCTCGCTGGCGCTGAACCTCCTGTTCGTCGGTGGGCTCGTCGGCATGAGCTTCAAAAAGCACGGACACGGACCCCACCATGCGGCGCGCGAGCATTTCGGGCTGATGGGTCTGACGCGCGTGCTGCCTGAAGATCGGCGCAAGGACGTGCTGGAGCAGTTGAAAAAGGAATACGGCGAGATGCGCCCCGCGATGGAGGATCTCCGGACGGCGCGGATCGAGGCGGCGGATCGCCTCGCGGCCGAACCGTTCGACCGCGCGGCGCTGGAGCAGGCCATCGCGAATGTCGCCGGTAAGGAGCAGGCCCTGCGCGCGACGACGGTCGAGACGTTCCTCGTGCAGGCGGCGCGCTTGAGCGCCGACGAGCGGAAGCAATTGTCCGAGCGCTGGCGCAAACGCGCCGACTGGATGGCCCATCGCGGCAAGAAAAACAACAAAGACAAGCAATAAGTGACGGCCTGCTCAGCAGGCCTGCTGCACCGGCGCGCGCATTTCCTGATACGCGGGCGTCGCGAAGAAATCGTTCTGTGCCGCGCATTCGAGCACGGTGACGACCCGCCAGGTTGCGTGCGGATCGTCGACTTCGATCAGCGTCGCGCCTTGCAGTTCGAGCAGCGCGTGCGCGAGCGAGACGGGGAGCGACGCTTGCCCGACGCTCGTGCTGTCCGGACGGCCCCTCAGAAACACCTCGATCTGCACGAGGTCGCCATCGACGGTGGCGACGAGCCCGACCGTGCCGCGTGCGTCCGAGCGGCGAACGGCTTCGGCGAAAAGGTTGATGAGGATCTGCTTCAGCGGCCGGTGCTCGATCAGAACTTCGAGCCCCTCCGGAATTTGCGCTTCGAGCGTCAGGCCGTGCAGGCTCGGCGGCTCGCTGTGGAAGGCCCAGGCTTCTCCAACGGCAGCCTTGAAATCGACGCGCGCGTCCGCGCGGGCTTCCGGATCGTGATCGAGGAGACAGGTGATGGCGAGCGTGTCTTCCGCCGATTTCAAAAGCTCGCGGCTGCTATCGCGGATGTGGCGTGCATATTCGCGGTAGCGCGGATGTCCGACGGGGCCGAAGAGTTCCGCGTCGAGGACGTCGGAGAAGCCGATCACGGCATTGAGAGGCGTGCGCAACTCGTGGCTGACGCGGGCTGTCAGGTCGGCCCAAATCTGTCGGCGGACGGGAGACACGCGCCTGAGCCGCTGCGCCGCCCGCGCGAGGACTGCGAGTTGTGCCGTGTCGTCGCGGCCGGGCACGATCCGTTCTCCTATGAAGGGCAGCGGGGAGGGCGATGCCCCGCTGCCCTCAACCTTCGGGGAGAGATCGTCGGTGGCAACGTCTGCCGGACCATCTTTGCGCGCCTCTTCGGCCGGCTGCGCGGAAAGCCGCGGCAGTGCGAGCGCGAGCAACGCCGTGAGCGAGGCGCCCGCCAAAAGGGCCGTAACGGGCAGTTCGATTGGTGTGGCAAGGGGCAGCGCGAGGGCGCCGGCATGGACGAGCGTCGCCGCCTGGAGGAGGCGCAGAGGGCCGCCACCGTCCCGGAATCCGGCGAGCGCGGCCGGGATCGGCCGGATGGCGACCGCCTGATCGGTCGGGGCACACGTCTCCCGTGGACAAGCCGACAGGGTCTGAGCCATCCCATCCTCCAAATTCGAATTTTTGAGCTTTACGTGCGCGGTACGACGGCGAAGCGCACCCTTAGTTCACCGATTCGTGTGGCTCGTGTCGAGGGAGAAAAATTCAGAAGAGTCAGAGATTTTCGGAGTGTTACTGATCTAGCATCTTAGCTACGATTTCGGTCACGTCGCGGGAAAGAGACCCGGCCTTTGCGATCCGCTGGAGAGCCTTTTTGGCTGCGGCCCGGCGGCCGGATTCGAGGGTCGCCCAGGCTCGGAAAGCGCCCAGGAGACGGGCTGCGATGGACGGGTTGAAGCCATCGATTTCAAGCACTTGGGCAGCCAGGAAGTCGTAGCCGGCGCCGTCTGGCCGGTGGAACTGAACCGGGTTTTGCAGTGCGAACGCGCCGATCAACGCGCGGACCTTGTTCGGCGTCGTCAGGCTGAACAGCGGATGGCGCGTGAGCGCCTTCACCTGGCTCAACGCTGCGCGGAGCGGCGATTGCGCCTGAGCCGCAAACCAGGTGTCGATCACGAGGTGATCGTCTTTCCAGCGGTCGTGGAAGCGCGCGAGCGCCTCCTCCCGCAGCGTGCCGGAACGCCCAGCGATCAACACGAGCGCGTGCGCTTCTTCCGTCATGTTGCGCGCGTTGAAGAAATGGTCCGAAAGCCGCTCGACGTCCGCCGCCGTCCCGCGCGCGGCGAGCAGCGTGAGCGCCACGTTCCCGAGCGCGCGCCGTCCCGCGCTCTCCGCATCGGGAGAGAACGCGCCACGATCCCGCGTCGCGCGATAAACGTCTTCGAGCTGTGCACCCAGCGTCGAGCCGACGACGCGCGTGAGCTGGCGATACGCGCGGAAAATGAGTCCGGGATCGACATTGCGGCCGATCTCGCGCGCGATGTCGCTCTGGCTCGGCAGTTTGAGAAGTTCGGCGCGATACGCGAGTTCGAGATCGGGCGCGCTGACGGCCGCTTCGAGCGCGCGCGCGAATGCCGTCGCCCGTTGTGTCGCCCGCTCGCCCTTCTTGAGACGCCGCACCATGTCGACGAGCGTGCGGGTTGCGAACGTGTTGGCGGCCTGCCAGCGATTGAACAGATCCCGGTCGTGCGCCATCAGGAACGCGAGATCGGATTCCGAAAGGCTCATTGTGAGATTGACCGGCGCCGAGAAGCCGCGAAGCAGCGAAGGCACGGGCGCCGAGGGGACATCGACGAAACGGAACGTCTCGGAACGGCGCGTGAGGTTGAGCACGCCATCCTCGATCGCTTCGCCGGTGTCGCGGACGAGCGGGATCTCCTGCCCGTTGCCGCCGATGAGACCCACTCGGATCGGGATGTGCAGCGGCTTCTTGCGTGCGTCGCCCGGCGTGGGAGGCAACGCTTGCTCGATTTTAAGCTCGGCCGATTTCTTGTGCCGGTCGTAGGCGAGCGAGCACACGAGTTCGGGCGTACCCGCTTGCGAGTACCAGAGCTTGAAATGAGACAGATCGCGCTTCGAGGCGTCTTCGAAGCACGCGATGAAATCCTCGATTGTCGCGGCGCAGCCGTCGTGGCGCTCGAAATAGAGATCCATCCCGGCGCGGAAGGCGTCGCGCCCGAGGATCGTCTCGATCATGCGGACCAGTTCCGCGCCCTTCTCGTAAACCGTCGCCGTGTAGAAGTTGTTGATCTCGATATAGCTCTCGGGCCGCACGGGATGCGCGAGCGGGCCCGCGTCCTCGGCGAACTGCGTCGCGCGCAGCGTGCGCACGTCCTGGATGCGCTGCACCGTGGCCGAGCGCTCGTCGGCGGAGAACTCCTGGTCGCGATAGACGGTGAGCCCTTCCTTCAGGCAAAGCTGGAACCAGTCGCGGCACGTGATGCGGTTGCCGGTCCAATTGTGGAAGTACTCGTGCGCGACCACGCTCTCGATGCGCCCGAAGGCGTCGTCCGTTGCCGTTTCGGGCGAAGCGAGGACGAGCCGGTCGTTGAAGATGTTGAGGCCTTTGTTCTCCATCGCGCCCATGTTGAAGTCGGACACGGCGACGATGTTGAACACTTCGAGATCGTATTCGCGCCCGAAGCGGACTTCGTCCCACCGCATGGAGCGCTTGAGCGAATCCATCGCCCAGGCTGCACGCTCTTCCTTGCCGTGCTCCACGTAGATGTTGAGGTCGACCTTGCGCCCCGATGCGGTTTTGAATGTCGAGCCGATGCGCCCGAGATCGCCGCCGACGAGCGCGAAAAGATACGAGGGCTTGGGATGCGGGTCGTGCCACACCGCGAAATGGCGGCCTCCCTTGAGACGCCCGCGTTCGACGGGGTTGCCGTTCGCGAGCAGGATCGGCGCCGTCGCACGATCCGCTTCGATGCGGCAGGTGTAGGTCGCGAGCACGTCGGGACGGTCGGGGAAGAAGGTGATGCGGCGGAAGCCCTCCGCCTCGCATTGCGTGCAGAACACGCCGCGCGAGCGATAAAGCCCCTGCAGCGCTTTGTTCGCTTCCGGGTCGATCGTCGTCTCGACGCTGAGCGTGAAAGGACGAGCCGGCACCTTATGAATGACGAGTTCCGTTTCGGTGAGATCGTAGGCGCGCTCGGGAAGCGGCTTGCCGTCAAGTGTGATGGCGTCGAGCACGAGGTGCTCGCCGTCGAGTGCGAGCGCTGCAGCGCCCTTTTCCGCGGCCGGATTGCGCCGGATCTTGAGCTGGGCCTTAACGCGCGTCGCTTCCGGATCGAGCGCGACGTCGAGGTCGACGTGATCCACCAGATAGGCGGGCGGCCGGTAGTCTTTGAGGCGGCGGGGCGTGGCGGCGCGGTCTTCATCGGAGCTCCGGAACGACGACGTGAGAGTGCGACGTCATCCGCGGATCACGAAAAACGATGGCGTCGATTTCGCGACCGACATGACATGAGCCGGAGCACGAACGCAATGCTGGATAAAGCCGCGGCTTTCGCGTTGCCGTGAACTTATCGGTTGAGCGCGAGCACCAGTGTGCGCGGGTTGCCGCCGTTTTCGGAGATGTAGTTCTGGAACAGCGTGTTCAGGAACGAGGTCATCTCGAAGCCGATGATTTCCGCATCGCGAACCTTGTAGGCGCTGCCGCGCCGCACGATGCGCCAGCGCACGTCGTAGCTGGTGCCGCTCGAAAGCGTGATGCGGCTGTCCACAAAGGTACCCTGGGCCGTTTCCCTGGTCTGGCCCGTCATCACGGCGCGTGCGACCGGGTACTTCGGCCCTTCCGTTGCTGCGTAACGCGCGATGAAATTGACCATGCCAGCGTAATAAGCGGGCCGGTCGGACTTCTTGAGGCTGGCCGCGTAGGAGCCGAGCGCATTGATCGCAATGGACGGCACGTCGGCATGGCTGCGAATGACGCGCGCGAAATCGGCCTGTGATCCCGAGCGCTGGGCGGCGATCAGTTCGTTGGCGACGCGCTGCATGTAGGCGGCGGGCGACTGTTGTGCCGAAGCCGACATCGTGCTGGCCACGAGAACGAGAAGCGCGAGCGCCGCCGCTCCAAACACGTATGCCGCTCTGCCGTGAAACCGGCTCTGGCCAACCATCGTCATCAAATGAGCTCCCGCTGTTTCGGCGCGAACCGGGTGCCTTCCTGAGGCATACGGCTACCCCTCAATCTCTCAGCCCGCATGCGTTGTCCAGTCAAAGCCGCGCGAGCCGCGATCGTAGATCCGGGTCGGGCTTGGCTGAAGGTCCGAACGTGGAACCACCCTGTCGAGCTGCACGAGCCTAGCGGCGTCCCGGGACGAAATTTCGGCAGCCGTGAAAAGTCTTGGGTGAGCGCGCGCGTGACGAGCGGGAGAGCCTCGGCCGACGCTGGCGGCGAGGTCGTGCCGGGAGTCGAAGGTCTGTCGGGTTCGACCTCCACATCGGGGCGGATCGAGCCGTTCCGATCCGTCGCGCCCTCAAAAATCCTTCGGCAACGATAAAAAATCATGCGCTAATAATAGGTTAGGGATGAGTGCTGACCAAGCCTTCGCCCTCAAGATATCGACCGAATGCCTCTTGACACATAAACATATCTTTATATGTTTTCGAGAAACGCGGAGCAGCGCATGTCTGGAACACTCGATACGCAGGAGCTGGTGGGCGCCCTCAAGGCCGCCGCCGAGCCCACGCGTTTGCGCATCCTGCTCCTGCTCGCGGCAGGCGAGCTCAACGTCAAGGATCTCACCCAGATCTTGGGTCAAAGCCAGCCGCGCATCAGCCGGCATTTGAAGCTGCTCGCGGAGGCCGGTCTGATCGAGCGCTTCCGCGAGGGAAGCTGGGTCTATTTCCATGTCTCCGACCGCACCGAGGGGGGGCGCCTCGTTCGCCGCCTGCTGGACACCGTCGACCCGCGCGACCCCATCCTCCTGCGCGACGGCGAGCGTGCCGACTCCCAGAAGCGCGAGCGCGAGGCGACAGCGCAGGAGTATTTCCGTGCGCACGCCGCCGACTGGGATCGCATTCGCGCGCTGTATGTGTCGGAACATGCGGTCGACGCCGCCATCGTGAAAGCTTTCGACGGCGCGACGTTCGACGTCTTCGTCGATCTTGGCACCGGCACCGGCCGGATGCTCGAACTCTTCGCCGGCCGCTACACGCGCGGCCTTGGCCTCGACGTCAACCAGTCGATGCTGGCCTACGCCCGAAGCCGTCTCAAGACGGCCGGGCTTGCGGCCGCCGAGGTGCGCCACGGCGACATCTACGATCTCGCGCTGCCGGATCGTGTGGCGGACGCCGTCGTGATGCACCAGGTGCTGCACTATCTCTCGGAGCCCGCGCTCGCCGTCCGCGAAGCCGCGCGCATTCTGGCCCCCGGCGGCCGCCTGCTCGTCGTCGACTTCGCGCCGCACGAGATCGAGGACTTGCGCGCCCGCCACGCCCACGAGCGGTTGGGCTTCGAGGATCGGCAGGTCGTATCCTGGCTCAAGGATGCGGGCCTGTCCGGTGTAGAGGTGCAGAGCCTCGCGCCCGACGCCACCGATGCCCGCCAAGCCCTCACGGTTTCGCTCTGGCGGGCATCGAAACCAGACGTTGCCGTGCAACCGGCATCCAAGTCGCAGAAATTGGAACGGATCGCGCCATGACCCCGCAAACCAGCGAACGCAAAAGCCGCCTCCTCGGCGCAGGTGAGATCGACGTCTCGTTCGAGTTCTTCCCGCCGAAGTCGGAGAAGATGGAGCAGGCCCTGTGGGCCGCCATCGAACGCCTGTCGCCGCTCTGCCCGTCGTTCGTCTCCGTCACCTACGGTGCGGGCGGCTCGACGCGCGAACGGACGCACACGACGGTTGCGCGCATCATCAACGAGACGGCGCTGAAGCCTGCAGCCCATCTCACCTGTGTGGATGCAAGCCGCGAGGAAGTGGACGCCGTGGCGCAGGCCTACTGGGACGCGGGCGTTCGCCATATCGTGGCGTTGCGCGGCGACCCTGCGAGCGGTGTCGGCCAGAGTTACATCCCGACCCCGGGTGGGTATCAAAACGCGGCCGATCTCGTGGCGGGCCTGAAGCGCATTGCCAATTTCGAAATCTCCGTGGCGGGCTATCCCGAGAAGCACCCCGAGAGCGCGTCGCTCAAGTCCGACATCGACAACCTCAAGGCCAAGGTCGATGCGGGCGCCGACCGCATCATCACGCAGTTCGGTTTCGACAACACGCACTACCTGCGCTTCCTCGAACGCGCGCGCGCAGCCGGCATCTGGGTGCCGATCACGCCCGGCATCGTGCCGATCCATAGCTTCCGTCAGGTCGCGGGCTTTGCCGTGCGTACGGGGGCGAGCGTGCCGGCATGGCTGGCGCGGCGCTTCGAAGGTCTGGACGAGGATCCGGCGACAACCCATCTCGTGGCGGCAGCCGTCGCGACCGAGCAGGTGATGGACCTCGTCGACGAAGGCGTGAAATCGTTCCACTTCTACACGCTGAACCGCGCCGACCTCGTGTATGCGATCTGCCACCTTCTGGGCCTGCGCCCGCTGCGGGCGGCACCGCTCGAAGCCCGCAAAGCCGCGAGCTGAACGTTTCAGAATGTCCCGGCGCGCCGCCGCTGCGGGCAAGTCCTTCGTTTCGAACCTGAGTGGAAGACCATGAAAGTCATCGAGAGCGCGGAAGCGCTCGAAAAAGCAGCAAGCGAGCGCATCCTGATCATCGATGGCGCCATGGGCACGATGATCCAGCGCCACAAGCTGACCGAGGAAGATTATCGCGGCGAGCGCTTCAAGGACTGGCCGCGGGACGTGAAGGGCAACAACGACCTTCTCGTGCTGACGCAGCCCGCGATCATCCAGGAGATTCACGAACAGTATCTCGAAGCCGGCGCCGACATCGTCGAGACCAACACCTTCAACGCGCAGGTGATCTCGATGGCCGACTACGGCATGGAGGAGCTGTCCTACGAGATCAACGTCGCGGCGGCGAAGCTCGCGCGCGCGGCCGTCGACAAGTACAACGCGAAGACGCCGGACAAGCCGCGCTTCGTGGCGGGGGCGGTCGGTCCGACCAACCGCACGGCCTCCCTCTCGCCCGACGTGAACAATCCAGGCTACCGCAACGTCACGTTCGACGATCTGCGCGAAGCCTACAAGGAGCAGGTGCTGGGCCTGATCGAGGGCGGCTCGGACATCATCCTGATCGAGACGATCTTCGATACCCTGAATGCGAAGGCCGCCGGCGTCGCGACGCTGGAAGCGTTCGACGAGAAGGGTCTGACGCTCCCTATCATGATCTCGGGCACCATCACCGACCGCTCGGGCCGCACGCTCTCGGGCCAGACCGCGGAAGCGTTCTGGTATTCGATGCGCCACCTGAGGCCGTTCTCCATCGGTCTCAACTGCGCACTCGGCGCGGAGTTGATGCGCCCGTACGTCGCCGAGCTTTCGCAGGTCGCGAACGTGCGCATTTCCGCATATCCGAACGCCGGCCTTCCGAACGCGATGGGCGGATACGACGAGGACGCGCAAGAGATGGCGGATAAAACCGAGCCCTGGTCCAAGGACGGACTGATCAATCTGATCGGCGGCTGTTGCGGCTCCACGCCCGACCACATTCGTGAGATTGCCGCGCGCGCCGCCAAGTATCGCCCGCGCGAGATCCCCGAGATCGCACCGAAAATGCGGCTTTCGGGTCTCGAACCCTTCGTGCACGGGTGACGCAATGACAACACTCAAGTTCGAGGACCAGAAGTTTCCCGAGAACGTGACGCTCGACGATTACGCGAAGCTGGCCGAACAGTTCATTCCCGGCCGGCGCGCCATCTTCTCGATTGTCGAAGCCGCACTTCTTGAGCTTCTTGCCGACGGCCCGTCCAAGATCCTTGTCGTGGGCGCGGGCGGCGGCGAGGAAATCCTGCGCCTTGGCGCGAACAATCCGAACTGGTCGTTCGTGGGCGTCGACACCTATCAGCCGATGGTGGAACTCGCGCATCGCCGCCTCGCCGAAACGCCGGTCGGGGCCCGCGCCCGTGTGGAGACGACAACCATCGAGGCGCTCGAAGACGACGGCTTCGATGCCGCGACGTGCATTCTGACGGCACACTTCGTCCCTGACGACGGCGCGAAGGCGGCCTTCTTGAAGGCCATTCACAGCAGGCTGAAACCCGGGGCACCGCTTGCGATCGTGGATGGCGTCGGTGTCGCGGGCGAAGACAAGACCGAGCTTCTACGCCGCATCTGGAAGCGCCATGCCGTCTGCAACGGCGTCTCGCCCGACGTGGCGGAAAGCAACGCTGAGAACTTCAAAAAAGTCGCCGTGGTGTCGGAAGAGCGTGAAGAAGCGCTGCTTGCAAGCGCAGGCTTCGAGCGCTTGACGCCCATCTTCCGCGGCCTTGCCATCAAGGGCTGGCTTGCCTTCGCATAAGGCAAGCCCCTCTCGCTTTCTCCTATGAAACCAACACGGAATACCAGCCGATGACCTCTTCCGCAGCGCAATCCTTCATCAACGTCGGCGAGCGCACCAATGTTACGGGCTCTGCGAAGTTCAGGAAGCTCATCGAAGCGAATGACTACGCGGCGGCCCTGGCCGTTGCGCGCCAGCAGGTCGAAGCAGGCGCCATGGTCATCGACATCAATATGGATGAGGGCCTGCTCGATTCCGAAAAGGCAATGACGACGTTCTTGAACCTCATCGCCTCCGAGCCCGACATCGCCCGCGTGCCTGTCATGATCGACAGCTCCAAATGGACCGTGATCGAGGCGGGTCTCAAATGCGTGCAGGGCAAGGCCATCGTCAACTCGATCTCGATGAAGGAAGGCGAGGAGCAGTTCGTCGAGCAGGCGAGGAAGGTTCTCCGTTACGGCGCGGCCGTCGTCGTCATGGCCTTCGACGAAGTGGGCCAGGCCGACACCATCGAGCGCAAGGTCCAGATCTGCGAGCGCGCCTATAAGATCTTGACGGAGCAGGTCGGCTTTCCGCCGGAAGACATCATCTTCGATCCCAACATCTTCGCCGTCGCGACGGGAATCGAGGAGCACAACGGTTACGGCATCGCCTTCATCGAGGCCGCGCGCCAGATCCGCGAAAAGATGCCGCTCACCCACATTTCGGGCGGTGTCTCGAACCTGTCGTTCGCGTTCCGCGGCAACGAGCCCGTGCGCGAAGCCATGCACGCCGTGTTCCTCTACCACGCCATCAAGGCTGGTATGGACATGGGCATCGTCAACGCCGGACAGCTCGCGCTCTACGACGACATTCCGGCCGAATTGCGCGAGCTGTCGGAAGACGTCATCCTGAACCGCCGTCCCGACGCGACCGATCGTTTGCTCGAAGCGGCCCCGCGCTTCAAAGGCGACGGCAGCGGCGCTAAAGCGAAGGAGAAGGATCTCTCCTGGCGTGAGGGCACGGTGCAGGAGCGCCTCACGCACTCGCTCGTCCACGGCATCACGGACTTCATCGAAGCGGATACCGAGGAAGCCCGTCAGCAGGCCGAGAAGCCTCTCCATGTGATCGAAGGCCCGCTGATGACGGGCATGAACGTCGTCGGCGATCTCTTCGGCGCGGGCAAAATGTTCCTGCCGCAGGTCGTGAAGTCCGCGCGCGTGATGAAGCAGGCGGTTGCCTACCTGCAACCCTACCTGGAGGAAGAGAAGCGCCTTTCCGGCGTCGACCAGATGCCGGCCGCCGGCAAGGTCGTGATGGCGACCGTGAAGGGCGACGTGCACGACATCGGCAAGAACATCGTCGGCGTCGTGCTCCAGTGCAACAACTACGAGGTGATCGACCTCGGTGTGATGGTGCCGGCCGCCAAGATCCTCGAAGCGGCGAAGAAGGAGAAGGCGGACATCATCGGGCTTTCGGGCCTCATCACGCCGTCGCTCGACGAGATGTGCTTCGTTGCGGCCGAGATGGAGCGCGAAGGCTTCAGCGTGCCGCTGCTCATCGGCGGCGCCACGACAAGCCGCGTCCACACCGCCGTCAAGATCAGTCCCAACTACGAGCGCGGCCAGGCCATCTACGTACTGGACGCGAGCCGCGCCGTCGGCGTCGTCTCGAACTTGCTTTCGGAGACCGAGAGCAAGCCCTACATCGAGAACATCAAGACCGAGTACGTGCAGGTGCGCGAAAAGCACCTTGCCAACGAAGCGAGAAAGCAGCGCATTCCCATCAGCGCGGCACGCGCCAACAAGTTCGACATCGACTGGTCGCAGTATGCGCCGCCGAAGCCGAGCTTCCTCGGTACGCGCACCTTCAAGAACTACGATCTCGGAAGCCTCGTCCCTTACATCGACTGGACGCCCTTCTTCCAGACGTGGGAGTTGACGGGCCGCTATCCGGCCATTCTCGACGACAACAAGGTGGGCACCGAGGCGCGCAAGCTCTTCGCCGACGCGCGCGAATTGCTCGACCGCATCGTCGCCGAGAAGTGGTTCACCGCGCACGCGGTCGTCGGCTTCTGGCCGGCCAACGGCGTGGGCGACGACATCGAGCTTTATACCGACGAGACGCGGAAGGAGCGGCGCGCCACGCTGCACACGCTGCGCCAGCAGATCGCCCGCGATCCGAGCCGCAATCGCGCCCACACCGCGCTCGCAGATTTCGTTGCGCCGAAGGAGAGCGGCCTTGCCGATTACGTTGGTGGCTTCGCCGTCACCGCCGGGCATGGCGAGGACGAGGCGATCAACGCACATATCAAGGCGACCGACGACTACAGCCGCATCATCGCCAAGGCGTTGGCCGATCGTCTCGCGGAAGCCTTTGCCGAGGCGATGCACGCCAAGGTCCGCCGCGAGCTGTGGGGATACGGCAAGGGCGAAAAGCTCTCGAACGAGGATATGATCCTCGAAAAGTATCAGGGCATCCGCCCCGCGCCCGGTTATCCCGCACAGCCCGATCACACCGAGAAGGCCACGCTCTGGGATTTGATGCGCGTGAAGGAGGAAACGGGCATCGAGATCACGGAGAGCTTCGCCATGTGGCCGGGATCGTCCGTGTCGGGTCTCTACTTCGCACACCCCGAAAGCCATTACTTCGGCGTGGGCAAGGTCGAGCGCGACCAGGTCGAGGATTACGCCCGCCGCAAGGGCATGAGCGTGGCGGAAGCGGAGCGCTGGCTCGCGCCCGTCCTCAATTACGACGCGGTCGCCGAAGCCAAGAACGTGGCATGAGGCGCCGTCCGCAATTCTTGATTTTCGCACCGTGGGCGGCCATGCTGCATCGCAAGCGCGTGGGACACCTCGATTCTCGTGCGTGATGCGATTGTTGCGCCCTTGACCTCATATCGAAGGTCGGGTGCGTGTGATGTCGGCAGGTGGGGAAGGCCGGCTCTCGAAACTGGGGGAGAACTCACGATGCTCGGACGTCTCATTCTTCTGCTGCTGCAGATCGCCGTCGGCTGGTTCGGCACGACGGCGCTCATGAACTACATCAAATTCGGCGAGTTCCGCCTGTTCATCTTCGCGGTGGTCGCCGCAGTCGTGATCTTCCTGATCGGGATCATCGCCGCCGTCATTCTGAAAGATGTCGGTTCGCCGTCGAGCGCGACACTGAGCTGGGCGCTGGGATTTGCATTGATCGCCGCCGTGCTGTGGACATGGGGTCCGCAACTCCCGCTGCTGTCTGAGATCCCCTGGGGCCGCATCCGCGCGGAGTACGCTGTGCTCGCCTTCGCGATCCTCGGCTATCATCTGAAAAGGTAGCGGCGGCACAACAAGCGCCGTCAAAGAAAAAGGCGCGGGACCCGAGGGTCTCGCGCCTTTCCTTTTGCGTGCCCCGCACAAGCGATGCGCGGGAATGAGCTGAACCGGCTCCTGATCGGCCTCGTCTGAGAGACAGGGAGTGCTCAGACCAGTCCGATCACGATTGCAGCGAGGAAGCCGAAGGACATGAGTGCGGCGAGCACCGTCAGTCGGATCGAGAGTTCCATGCGCGACCTCCTGCCGACGGATCGGCGTTGGGGGGGACTGCTCGTCAAACACGCAGATAAAGATGCGCCGGACACGTAGGTCGGAACGTGTCCCACACACCGTTTGCAGAGTGTGCTCCGCCCGGGACGAGGCGGCCCCGGCGAGGCAGGGACCCCGCCGAGGCATAAAGTGTACGGAGCAAGATCGTTCCCTGCCAAGCGAAAATGATCGTGCGACGCAGCATGAGTGCGGGGTGCGATCCCCAAATCTGGAATGAATTTGCGCGGTTGTGGCGCCGTCCTGCGACGGGATTCAAAATTCGCTGGCTGTGAGCGTCAGCGGCCCTGGAACGCGGGCTTGCGCTTTTCGAGGAACGCCCGGCGCCCTTCCGCATAGTCCGTGCTCTCGAAACACGCGAGCACGGCGGCATCGAGTTTCGCGAAGTCGGGCTGCTCGGGATGGCGGGTGAGTTCATCGATGGCGAGCTTGGCGGCGCTGACGGTGAGCGGTGCGTTGCCTGCGATCTCGGCCGCAAGCGTTCGGACCGCGATCTCCAGCGTATCCGCATCGGTCAGCGTGTTGACGATGCCGATCCTGAGCGCTTCCTCGCCCGAAACCCGCCGGCCCGTAAACAGCATCTCCTTCACGAAGGCGGGAGCGGCGAGTGCGAGCAGAGGTTGCACCCAGCGGGCATTGTAGCCGAGACCGAGCTTCGCGGCCGGAATGGCGAACTGCGCGCGATGGTCTGCGAGCCTGAGGTCGGCGCACGCCGCGATGCCGAGGCCGCCGCCGAGACAGAAGCCGTGGATCATCGCGATCACCGGCTTGCTCGCGCCGAGAAGAGCGTCGAACGCCTCGTGGTTGAGGCGGTCGTAGTCGGCGGCGGCGGCGCCCGTGCGCGCGCTTTCGAATTCAGAGATGTCGGCCCCTGCGGAGAACGCCCGCGTCCCCGCACCGCGCAGGATGATGACGCGTACGGCGGCATCTGCCTCCGCGGCTTGAATGTGTTGCGGCAACTTGGCCCACATGTCGGCTGTGAACGCGTTCATACGGCCGGGATTGTCGGCAACGATCCAGGCGAGGGGACCCTCGATCTCAAGCCTGAGATCGGGCGGTGTGGCGGGAGTATCGGTCATGTCGGCTGGTCCTCTTCGGTACCCTCTCAATGTGCCCTTCGATGCGCTCCCGAGCAACGCGGCGCAACGCCCAAAGTATGGGCCAGGACAAAGCGCTAAAGGATTGACTAGGCCCGCCTCGGCCGATAGGCCCTCCCCATGACATGGCGAGAACCGCCTGACGCGAGGATCGGTTTGATCCATAGTTCGCATGAGGGTCCGGTCGCACGACGGCCCGCGCGTGAGACGAAGGCGGCGCACACCCGTTCGGGTCGCGGCGTACGAAGGAACAGTGGACATGAACAGTGCCAAGCAGCCGGTCCAGGCCGGAAAGGGCGAGCGGCGCACGCCCTCCCGCCGCGCTGGCGACGATCCGATCTGGCTGGCGCTCCGCAGCGAGGCGGAAGCTGCGATGGCGGCCGAGCCTGCGCTGACGGGGTTCATCTACGCAACCGTCGCGAGCCATGAGAACCTGGAAGATGCGATCTGCCATCGCATCGCGCAGCGCCTCGGCCATGCGGACGTCGACGCGGGCCTCATCGTCCAGACGTTCCGGGACGTGCTCGCGTCCCAGCCGGAACTCGGCCGCGCGTTTCGCGCCGACCTCGCAGCCGTAATCGAGCGCGATCCTGCAACGGCGCGCTATCTCGATCCCTTTCTCTATTTCAAAGGTTTTCACGCCCTCGTCACGCATCGCTTTGCGCACGAGCTGTGGCGTCAAGGCCGGCGCGACTTTGCGCTTTACATGCAAAGCCAGTCGTCGCGCATGTTCTCGGTCGACATCCATCCCGCAGCGCGTATCGGCAAGGGGTTGATGCTGGACCATGCGACCGGCATCGTGATCGGCGAGACGGCGACCATCGGCGACAACTGCTCGTTCCTGCACGCGGTGACGCTGGGCGGCAGCGGCAAGCAGACGGGCGACCGCCATCCCAAGATCGGCTCCTGCGTGCTGATCGGCGCCGGCGCCAAGGTGCTCGGAAACATTCACGTGGGAAACAGCTCGCGCATCGCCGCGGGCTCGGTGGTGCTCTCGGATGTCCCACCGCATGTGACGGTTGCCGGCGTGCCGGCGCGCATCGTCGGCCCGGCTGGCGCGGAACCCGGACGAACGATGGACCAGACGTTCGAATCCGATCCCGGGATCGGGCCCGATGATTATGCAATGCTCTAGACCGCGATCGCTTCAGGCCCTATCAGCCTGAAGCGTGAATCGCCGGTCTAACTAACGAAACCGGAGGATGACAGAGTGAAGAAGGACGAGCTGGCCAAGGTCGAGGCGTATCTGAGGAAGACATTCGGGACGAAGAACCTGTCGGTGCGGGCGCGTCCCAAGAAGGACGATAGTGCCGAGGTCTATATCGGAGACGATTTCGTCGCCGTGCTGTTCCGCGAGGAGGAAGAGGGCGAAGTGTCCTATCAGTTCCAGATGGCCATCCTTGAGATGGATCTCGAAGAGGCTTGAGGGGCACTGACGGATGGCACTTTACGACCTCGACGACACGCGCGTCGAAACCCCGGCCGACGGCAACTTCTGGGTTGCGCCCAATGCGGTCGTGCTGGGCAAGGTGCGGATCGAAACCGACGCGAGCGTGTGGTTCGGGGCGGTGCTGCGCGGCGACAACGAGCTGATCCGCATCGGCGCGCGCTCGAACGTGCAGGACGGCTGCGTGCTCCACACGGACCCCGGTTTCCCGCTCGACATCGCGGAGGACTGCACCGTCGGCCACATGGCGATGCTGCACGGCTGCACCATCGGCCGGGGCAGTCTGATCGGCATCGGCGCGGTCATCCTCAACGGCGCCAAGATTGGCGAGGAATGCGTGATCGGTGCCAACGCACTGATCCCCGAGGGCAAGGTGATCCCGCCGCGGTCCATGGTGCTCGGCTCTCCGGGCAAGATCGTACGCGAGCTCACGGACGAGGATGTCGCCCGCTTCGGCAAAGGCGCGGGCCGCTATGTCGCGAACTGGAAGCGCTACAAGGCAGGTTTCCGCCCGGCACCGTAACACCTGCCTCCGCCAGCAGGGGGACGCAGCATGCGCACCTTAAGAAGAGACCGGCGCGATAGCGCCCGGGAGCAAAGCGACCCGGCGCAAGTGCGCCGGCTATCAACCGGCACCCGCCCGTTATCCGAAGCTTCTCACAGCTTGCGTACGAAGCAAAAAAATAGAGCCGGACACGAGGGAGAATCGCGTCCGGCTCAAGGGGGAGCCCGGTTGGGGGACAAGGGCAGGGTCGCCGGGCTCGGGGGGTCGTCAGTCAGGACAAGGGTCGTGAAAACGTGAAGCGTTGAGCGTGCCGGGCGTCTTAACGCCCGTCCTGCACGCCAGCGATGGCGTCCGGCGCCGTGCGGTCGTTGACGTCGAGCGACACCCACACGCGCGGATCGAGATACGATTGGCGCATCAGAAAGTAATAGCCGGACGCATTCCAGAGGCGCACATCGTCGATTTTGTTGTCGAGCACGAAGTCGCCCTGCGAGGTGCGCGCGGTGAGCACGGCATGGCCTTCACCCTTCTCGTCGCGCACGACCGTCAGCAGAAGCGAACTCTTGGGCCAGCCGCGCTGGATCAGGATCTTTTGCTTGAGGAGTGCGTAGTCCTCGCAGTCGCCGCGATCGACGGGGAAGGTCCAGAACTCGCTGACCCCGTAAATCTCCATGTCGGTAGCCGGCGCGATGGCGTGGTTGACCCAGCGATTGACCTCGTCGAGTTCGCTCAAGCGCTCGGGCGTGGGCTGAAAGCGGATGTCTTCGATGTGGCGCGCCCGGCAGGCATCCGGGTTGCGCTCGCAGAAGCGGACGAACCCGTAGGGCGGCTGCGCGGGACCGTAGACCCGCATGAACGGAGAACTGCTGGTGTTGGTCTCAGGCACGACCACGTCCGGCATGGCACCGGCCGGTCCGGCGAAAGCGGCCATTGCCGCGATGCACATGAAAATACGCTTCATACGCGTTACCCCTACTTCCCTGTCACGCCGACCACAGTACCCTTGAAGTTTCGCGGTCCCCTGAAGTACGCCGCCAGAAATCGAGCAAAATTTGAGCTAAACTGATGCTCATGAAGTGAGAGATCGGGGTGCCCCGTTCAGCCGAAATAGCGCCGCAAAGCCTCTGGATCTGGAATGTCGAGGAATTGCACGCCAATCCCGCGGTCGTGATAACGCATGACCTTGCACCGCAGTTTCCCGAGCATCACCACATCCCCGGGCGACGGCCGCGCCTCCGTTCCGATGGAGGCGCCCGACAGTGAAACGTCGAGCACCCGGCAATCGACGGAGGAGCCGTCAGGGAGCTTCAACGTTGACGTTTTGTTGACCAGTTCGAAGCGTTTGTGCTTGCGGCCGAAGCTGTCGCCGAGCTCGGCCTTGTTGACCAGCCATGTGATCTGAGCCGCGAGCTTCTCGCGTTTGTGCTGGCTCACGCGGAAGCGCATGCCGAAGCCACCGTCGAAAAGCCGGGCCACTTCGCCCTCCAGCCCGCCGATTTCGTCGAAGTAGGCAACGATGCGCTCGCCCATCTCAACCTCGACGGGCGACATCACGGCCGCACCTCCCACCGAGATATCGTTGAGCCTGCAAGGAAACTCCTGCTTGTTGGCGCGCATGAAACGGCCAAGAAGCGCGAGGTGAAAGCGCTTGTGGCGCCTTCTGTCGGGCACGATCCTCGTGTCGAGCCGGATCGAGGAACGGATGTGATTGGCTGGACTGGCGGACATGAGCGAATTCCGGGCGGTAACGTTTGACGGCACCCCCCATGACCGAAACGGCATTTGAGCCGTTTCCGCGCAGAGGGAGTCCTAGAATGAGACAACAGGTTTAAGGAACGCCTAACCGCTGGATCAAAGTCGCACGCAGGCATGCCCGGTGCGCGCTGCGGCCCGGTGCGAGGTCGATGTCGGCGATGTTAGGAAGGATCGCGGCCGGAGGTGCCCGGTGGCGGGTGGGATCGGCCCCCAAAAAAGGTTGCCGTGCTACGGCCGCTCGGCGTCGGCCTGCGGCGCCTCGCCCACGCGTCCGCCCTGATACACGCGGAACTGCCGTCGCCCCTGGCGAACGATCCGGGCCATGCGGACATTCGGATTGAGAGCGGGCGGCGGATCCATAAAGGGCTCCCGCGACACGCCCTCCGGCCAGATCTCTTCGGCCGCAAGAAGCTTGAGCCCTCGGCGCGGGCTATGCGCGTCGGCGGCCCTGTCGTCGAGGGGAACGAGAAGACAGAGCAAGCGGTCGATCGCGTGCCCCGTGTGCATGAGCGGCAACACGATCAGCTCGAAAGACGCTGCGGCGCGAGATCCGGCCGGGGCCGCGGTGTCGGAAAGATAGCCCTCGCCGGTGAACACGCCGACGCGTCCCAGTTCGGAAATTGCGGCCAGGTGGCGTTCCAGCATGGCCCGGTCCGCTTCGCCCCAACAGGAGAGAAAGTTGCGGGTTCTGAGATCCGCGCCGAGCCAGTTGGAAACCCGGGTGCCAGCCAGGCGGAACAGGTAGGTCGAGCGGTCCGTGCGCTCCAGAATGAAGGTATCGAGCAGAAGGCCTCCAAGCTGGGCTGGCTGGATTTCGAGCCGCCTCGGCGCCCGCCGGCCGGCCCGGACGTCGTTCCAATAGGCGTAAAGGGCCTGTGTGGCACGATGTTGAAACTGAGCGACCGCTTGCACGCAATACTCCTCCGGCGCCGCAGAAGACTGCGGCCCGTGCCTTACAAGAGCGGATGCTCTCGAAATGCGGCCTGCCGGGAGAACGAAAGCGTCCCGAAAACGGCCCATGCCGTCGACAAAAGCAGCTTCCGTGCCATATGCACGAGGGAGAGCCGGAACGGACGGCGACAGGCCGGCCGAAAGCCGGCTCGTAGAGCGAAGACCCCCAATGACAGGGGTCCGAGGCCCCATGAACTGAGGAGACCTGCGTGACCCCGACGGATACGTCTCAAGAGCCCGTATTTAATGTCCCGAATTGTGTCGTCGGCGTGTTGGCTGTCCTGGTGCTGGTCCACCTGGGCCGCACCGTGCTGACGTCCGAAGGCGATTTGTGGTTCGTGCTGGCCTCAGCCTTCATCCCCGGCCGCTACGGTCCGCTCGGCGAGGTGCTTCCGGGAGGCGAGTTGGCCAAGCTCACCTCGCCCTTTACCCACATGCTCGTACACGGCGACTGGATTCATCTCGCGCTCAATTCCGCCTGGCTTCTCGCCTTCGGCGGCGCAATAGCGGCGCGCACGGGGGCGGTCCGTTTCCTCGCGTTCTTCATCCTCTCGGGGCTCGGCGGGGCGTTGGCGTTCTACATCGCCAACGAGGGCCAGATGACGCCCATGATCGGGGCGTCCGGCGCGATCTCCGGCCTCCTAGGCGGAACGCTCCGTATTCTGTTTCCGGCCATGAATAACGGGGGCTTCCGGCGTTTGCGCGAAGCGCCGCGTTCGATTCCGCTGATGCCGCTCGGGGAGACTTTGACCGACCGTCGGGTGATCGTCACCAGTGCAGTTCTGGTGCTTATAAATGTTCTGACGATCATCGGTTTTGGCGCTGCACAAAATTCAGCGGGCATTGCTTGGGAGGCGCATCTCGGTGGCTATGCGATAGGGATCTTTACTTATGGTCTTTTCGACGATGTTTCCCGCTTCGCAGATGATCCGCAACTCGACACGGATTGAAACTCTTGCGCGTTTCGGAAGTTTGCCTCACTCTTGAGTTTGTCGAGGCACGATTGTGGCTCGGCCAAAGAAGACACGAGGAAAAAAACGCTCGTGGCAGTCAGTACGCGTGAGTGAGGACGGGAGGAGAACGTCCGTCGACGGCACGGCGCGCATTGATCGACAGCGAGCGGGAGGAAACGTCATGAACGTTGCATCGATACTGAAGGCGAAAGGACGCGCGGTCACGACAGCAAGGCCGAACGCCACATTGCTGGATGTCGCCAAGAAGCTCGGCCCGAAGAAGATCGGCGCCGTGGTTGTGGTGGGCGACAACGGCCACGTTACCGGTATCATTTCCGAGCGCGACATCATTCGTGCGGTGTCGGAGCACGGTGCGGCGGCGCTGAGTATGGTGGTGTCCGACGTTATGACGCGCAACGTCATCGCATGCGGCGAAACGAGCGAGCTCGACGAGCTGATGGAGATGATGACGAAAGGCCGGTTCCGTCATTTGCCGGTGATCGAGGACGACGCGCTCGTCGGCATCATTTCGATCGGCGACGTGGTGCACCACCACGTGGCCGAGGTCGAGATGGAAGTCTCCGCCATGCGCAATTATCTCGCGACCGGCTGACGACGCCACTCTCGCTATGCAAAGGAATAGAAAACGGCGCGTTTGCCAACGCGCCGTTTTTCATTTCCGAATTAAAAACGCCGCCCGCCACAGGGAGCGTCACCCGATTGAAACGTCAATGCGCAGGCATCGCCGCTCCGCTTTCGAGCGCGCGGCGCGTTTCGAGTTCGCGTGCGAGATCCTCGATCGTGCGCTGGGCCGCCGCTTCGCCGCGCGCGATCAGTTCCTCCGCCTTATAGAAATCGAACAGACCGATTCCGTGAAGCCGCGGGCTGATCATGGCGTCCGGCGGATCGCCCGCCAGCCGCGAGCGCGCAATGCGGTCCTGCACGATGTTGAACGCATCCACCATCACCGTCGTGATGCCCGGCGTGTCGTCGCCGCGTCCCAGAATCTGCCGCTGAAGCAGGCGCCGAACCGCGATGCCGTTATTGCCGGTGACCGGCGGAACGGCTTCCATTTCGCCGTCCGACTGCGGCATGGGGTTGATGTTCGAAATGGTGCCGCGGTTCGAGATGTCGATGTTGAGATTGACGGCGATCACATACCGCGCGCCATGAGCGCGGCAGACGGAGACCGGGATCGGGTTGACGAGCGCACCGTCGAACAGCCAGCGGCCGTCCACCTTCACGGGGCGGAACACGCCGGGTAGCGCATAGGAAGCCCGCACCGCATCGACCACGCTCCCGCGCGACAGCCACACTTCGTGCCCGGTGCCGATCTCGGTCGCAACCGCGGTGAAGCTGCGCGGCAGGTCCTCGATGCGCATATCGCCGAGGTGCTTGTAAAGGCGCTCTCCAAGGCGATGGCCTGTGATGAGGCCCGTGCCGGAAAGGTTGAAATCGAGATAGCCGAGCACACGGCGCCGGGTGAGCTCCCGCGCAAAGGCTTCGAGTTCGTCGAGATGTCCGGCGACATCGCAGGCGCCGACGACGGCGCCGATGGATGTGCCTGCGATGATGTCAGGTTGAATTCCGGCCTTCTTCAGCGCGCGCAGGACGCCAATATGCGCCCAGCCTCGGGCCGCTCCTCCGCCGAGCGCAAGACCGATCTTGACGTTGCCGGCACCGTTGGTGGCAGGCATGGGGCCTCCATTCCTCCAGCCCTTCCCCCAGAGGGCGAGGCCGGCGATGATGTCTCCCTTGGGACCCGCCGCGGAAGGCGACGAACACTCCCTCCATCATAGGTGGAGCCTATCAGATGCGGATTAAAGGCCCCCTACCGAGGGCGAGACTGGGTTAAATCTCGTCGCGCGTAAGAACGAGCGTGCCGTCGGCATCCGTCGAAATCGTCCGATAGAAGCAGGAATGCGCGCCCGTGTGGCACGCCACGCCCGCGCCCGCGACATCGGCGCGAATCCAAAGCATGTCCTGATCGCAATCGACGCGGGCCTCGCGCAGGTGCAGAGTATTGCCGCTCTCTTCGCCCTTCTTCCAAAGCCGTGCCCGCGAGCGGCTCCAGAAATGCACGATTCCGGTCTCGAACGTCAGTTTCAGCGCCGTCTCGTTCATCCAAGCGAACATCAGCACCGTACCTGTGTCGTAATCGGTGACGACTGCGCCGATCAGGCCATCGCTGTCGAGCTTCGGCAGAAAGCGCGCGCCCTGCTCGACTTCGGCCTTTGCGGCGTTGCGCGCAGGGGGTGAAGGGGATGTGTCGATCATGAGTATTCCGATGCAACTCGAACGGCTGGCTCAGACGGCATATATATAGACCAGGACGGCCGGGAGCCCTATGCCTCCGGTCGTGCGGCACGAAAAAGGCATCTGACGGGAAACCCATGGCGGATCTCGACGACATCTACAACCAGAGGATTTTCGAGCTGGCGGCGGCCATGCCGCGCGCCGTGCCCCTCGATCGTCCCGATGCCGCGGCGCGCGCCCACTCCAAGCTCTGCGGTTCGACCGTCGAGGTGGAGATCAAACTCGACAGCAACCGCATCGCGGACTTCGGTCAATCGGTGAAGGCATGTCTCCTGGGTCAGGCCTCCGCGGCCATTGTCGGGCGTGAAATCGTGGGCACGAGCGAAGCGGAGTTCCGCGCCGTGGCCGACGCCATGCGGCGCATGCTGAAGGAGGGCGGCCCCGGCCGGAGGGGCGCTGGGCCGATCTCGGCCTGCTGGAGCCCGTCAAGGACTATCCCCACCGCCACGCTTCCACGCTGCTCGTATTCGAGGCGGTGGAGCGGGCGCTCGACGAGGTCGAGGCGAAACGCGGAGCGGCCACGCCAAGGCCGGGTGTCGAGGCCTGAGAACGCGGACGAGGCGAGGGCGTGCTGACATGAGTTGGACCAAGCGGCTGCTCCAAGCCCCTATTCACGCGTATCGCTGGACACTAAAGCCGCTGATGGGGCTTGAATGCCGGCATCTGCCCACCTGTTCGGAATACGCCATCGGCTCCATCGAGAAGAACGGCGCATGGCGCGGCCTGTGGCTCACGGCATCCCGCCTTTCTCGGTGTCATCCTTGGGGCAGCTCCGGCTACGATCCCGTCCCCGACATTCAGGGTGAGCAGCACACGTTTGCCCCCTGGCGCTACGGCCGCTGGAGCCGCAAGCGGAGTGTCCCGCCCTCCGAGATCTCTTAGCGGTATCCTCGTCGGAGGCGACGGCATCGGGCGTTCGCCATGTTAGGGTGCCCGAGAGTGAAGAGGCTTGAGAGGCCGGCACGTCGCGGCTTCTGAGCCCGGACGCCCTTCGAGGACGAACCGTTGAAGCGCAAGATCAGAGCCGTCCTGATGGCCGACATCGCCGCCGCGCGTTCGTCCGGTAGCGCGGACGACCCCGGCGCTCCGGTGCGCCTCGACTCCTACCGCGCCGTCGTTCGCGATGTCGTCGCCCACGGCGGCGGCGAGATGCTGACGGCGAGCGATGAAGGCGCGCTGATCGCAGCCTTCCAAAGCGCAGTCGCGGTGATGCGCGCTGCCGTCGACATGCAGGAGACCCTGCGGGCGCGCAACAAGGCGCTGTCTCTCACCGAGCGAATGGACGTACGGATCGGCATCGCCATTGCCGAGGTCCCGGCAGGCGAGGGCGAGGTGCCGCCGGAAACGCACGCTGCCGTCCGCGCCCTCGCCGACCTCGCAGCCCCCGGCGGCCTCTGCGTGTCCCAATCGTTGCGCGAGGCCGTGGCGGGCAAGCTGCATCTCGCGTTTCAGCCGGTCACGCCCGATGGCGCCGCGCTCGACGGCTTGGCGCCCGCGACCTATCGCGTCGCTGTCGGGAGTGCTGAGCCAGCCCGTCGGAAACGGGCGCTTCCGCAATGGAGTGTCGCGCCGAAACATGCCGCGTCCGTTGCGGCAGCGCTCCTGATCGGCGCGTTGGCGTGGCTCGTCCTCCCGCGTTCGGAGCCTGCACCTGAGCCGTCTGCCGATGGGCCTGCTGAAGCGGGCCTGCCTCTCCCCGGGCCGTCGAGCGCCGATGTCACCGCTGCATCCACGCCGCCCGCAGACGCACGTCCGAGCGGGACGCTCGTCTTCAAGCCCGCGCACGCACCCAACCCCTCGGCCGTGTTATCGGCCAGGAAGATGCTGCCGAATGCCTGGCGTGATTGCGAAGGCGGCGAACCGTCGAAGGCCATCGAAGGCTGCCAGCTTCTCATCGACAGCGGACTGGCGCAGGACGCCGAGCTTGCGGAGTTCCACCTGCGCCAAGGCAAGGCGCTGCGCGATCGCGGCGACTTCGACCGCGCGCTGTCGAGCATCACGACCGCGCTTTCGATTGCGCCGACGCCGGCCGCTTACGCGCTTCGCGGCACCGTGCTTTACAAGAAGCAGAACTTCGACGCCGCGATTGCGGACTACTCCGAGGCCATCCGGCGCGACGCGCGCAACGGCGAGGCTCTCAACAATCGCGCCTGGACCTACTATCGCATGGGGCGCGCACGCGACGCGCTGCCCGATGCGGATGCCGCCGTGCGGCTCCTCGCGAAGCAGGCCTACGCATGGGACACGCGCGCTCACATCCATGCAGCCCTCGGCGACCGCGAGGCCGCGATCCGCGATTTTCGCGCGGCGCTCGCCATCGATCCGGCCTATGCGGACAGCAAAGCGGGTCTGGCCAAGCTCGGAGCCCACTGAAGGCAGCCCGCTTGACTCGGCGCCCGTTTCCGAGGAAGGAAGCGGCTCCATAATCTTACGCGGATCGGTAAGCCGCGAGTGAGAGGAGCCGAACCTATGTCGGAAGCATCCGAAATTACGATCACGTTCCCAGACGGCAAGAGCCGCCAGGTCGCCGCAGGAACGTCAGGTCTTGAGATCGCAAAGTCGATTTCGCCTTCCCTCGCCAAGCGCACGGTTGCGATGACCCTCAACGGGGTGCTCTCCGACCTCGCCGACCCCATCAAGCAAGACGCCGAGATCAAGTTCGTCGCGCGCACCGACCCGGAAGCGCTGGAGCTGATCCGCCACGACGCGGCCCACGTCATGGCCGAGGCCGTGCAGGCCCTATGGCCCGGCACGCAGGTCACCATCGGCCCCGTCATCGACAACGGCTTCTTCTACGACTTCGCCAAGGCCGAGCCGTTCGAACCCGACGACATCCCGAAGATCGAAAAGAAGATGGGCGAGATCATCGCCAAGAACGCGCCGTTCACGAAGGAATTCTGGTCGCGCGACGACGCCAAGCGCTTCTTCCGCGACAAGGGCGAGCTGTTCAAGATCGAACTTGTGGACGCGATTCCCGAGGGCGAGGACCTCAAGATCTACAAACAGGGCGAATGGCTCGACCTCTGCCGTGGACCGCACATGACGTCCACGGGCGCAATCGGCAAAGCCTTCAAGCTGATGAAGTTTGCGGGCGCCTATTGGCGCGGAGACAGCACGAAGCCGCAGCTTCAGCGCATTTACGGCACCGCCTGGGCCACCGAGGATGAGCTCAAGGCCTACCTCCACCAGATCGAGGAAGCCGAGAAGCGCGACCACCGCCGCCTCGGCCGCGAGATGGACCTGTTCCACTTCCAGGAGGAAGCGCCGGGCTCCGTCTTCTGGCACCCGAAGGGCTGGACGCTGTTCCAGACGCTGATCGGCTACATGCGTCGCGCCCAACAGCGTGCGGGCTACACGGAAGTGAACTCTCCCGACATGATGGAGAAGCACTTCTGGGAGCTCAGCGGCCACTGGGAAAACTACGGCGAGAACATGTTTACGACCACGCTCCCCGACGAGCGCGTGTTCTGCTGCAAGCCGATGAACTGCCCCGGCCACGTGCAGATCTTCAAGCACGGCCTCAAGAGCTATCGCGACCTGCCGCTCAAGATCGCCGAGTTCGGTAAAGTTCACCGCTACGAGCCGTCGGGCGCGCTGCACGGGCTTTTGCGCGTGCGCCACTTCACGCAGGACGACGCGCACATCTTCTGCACCGAGGATCAGATCAAGGACGAGTGCCTCAAGATCAACGACCTCATGCTCGCGATCTATAAGGACTTCGGCTTCGAGGACATCTTCATCAAGCTCTCGACGCGGCCTGAAAAGCGCGTCGGCTCCGACGAGTTGTGGGACAAGGCGGAAGCCGCACTTTCCGACGTGCTGGAGGAAGTGAAACGCGCCTCGAACGGTCGCGTGAAAACGGCGCTGCAGCCGGGCGAGGGCGCGTTCTACGGACCGAAGCTCGAATACGTGCTGCGCGACGCCATCGGCCGCGAATGGCAGTGCGGCACCACGCAGGTGGACTTCAACCTCGCGGGCCGCCTCGGCGCGTTCTACATCGACGAGAACTCGGAGAAGAAAACGCCGGTGATGATTCACCGCGCGATGTTCGGCTCGCTCGAACGCTTCACGGGCATCCTGATCGAGAACTTTGCGGGCCACTTCCCGCTGTGGCTTGCGCCCTTGCAGGCCGTCGTCGCGCCCATCGTGTCGGATGCGAACGAGTACGCGCTCGACGTGGTGGCTGAGTTGCGCGCGGCAGGCCTGCGCGTGGACAGCGATCTCCGCAACGAAAAGATCAACTACAAGGTCCGCGAGCACAGCCTCGCGAAGGTCCCGGTGATCGTCGTCGTCGGCAAGCGCGAAGCCGAAGAACGCAAAGTCTCCATCCGCCGCCTCGGCTCCCAAGCCCAGACGGTGATGACGCTGGATGAGGCGCTGGCGTCCTTAAAGGACGAAGCGACCGCGCCTGATTTGCGCAGCAACGGAGTGGCGGGCGAAGCCAGCGTAGGCACGTGAGACGAACCTACACCGCCGCTGCGGTCTTGGGCATCTCGGCGTCCGCGCCGCTGTCGTCCTGAACGCCGAAGGCCTGTTTCACCGCCGCGCGGATCTCGTCCTCGATTGCGTCACGCTCGGCCTTGGGAAGCTCTCGAAGGCCCTCTTCGTCCAGGCCCCTGGCTTTCAGGATGCGCTCGCGAATTTTTTCTGCGGGCGTTTTCTGCGCCCAATCGAGAAACTCCTGCGCGAGAGCTTCGTTGGCCGACCGGATCGGATCTTTCTGACCATCCGGCCAGAGGCTGCCTGTCGACTTTTCACGTGTCTCGGCCGGGTCGAGGAGCCTCGCGCCGAAATCCCGCGCATCGGCGGACGTGCCCCTTGCGCTCGCGTCGGGCGGCGCGAGCGAAGGGAAAGTTGTCTCGCTGATGCGCATGATCGCCTCCTGTTTCGAGGTCAGGCTACGGAGAGAGGCGTGCACGAAGCTTACGAGGGCACCCCAAAGATGCGATTTTCCCTCGTCGCGCGCGAATAATTCCCGATCTCTCCGATACGCGTGATTGCGCGGAACGAAGGGCCCGTCCGAGGCCTTCCAGCTAGAGCACGTTCAAGTCCGATGGGCTCGCGTTTTTTCCCCTCCCCCTTGTGGGGAGGGGGCAGGGGTGGGGGGAACCCCGACAGCGAACGGTTTGGAATCCCCCCTCCTAACCTCCCCCACAAGGGGGAGGGACTGCGTTGAGTTCAATTGAAATGAACAGGCTCTAGCGTCAGCACAACGAGAAAAAAGGAACGCCCGAATGAAAACGCTGCTCGCTTCCCTTGCAATCGCAGCCCTCACGTCCGCGCAAGCGCTCGCCGGTGCCGGTGCGCCGGTTCCAGAAAAGCCCGAGGGCGGCGATCCGTCCGGACGGCCTGGTGCGATCCTCGATGCGGCGCAATGCGACGAAGCCTGGAACAACGCAACGAACGACGCCGACCATCTGACGGCCGAACAGGCCGCGCCCGTCGTCGCGAACTTCGACATGGTCGACGCGAACAGCGACGGCCGCGTCACGAAAGACGAGTTCGACGAAGGCTGCAAGAAGGGCATGGTCCAGCAGCATGCCAGCAAGCCCGGCGAGAGCGAAGGCGGGCAGACGCCCGAAGCTCCCGAGAACAAGTAACGCCGAAGCGGCCGCTGATCGTACGACGCAACGGTCGCTTCTCTTTTGAAGCCACACATCCGACAGCATCCCAGACCGAATTGCGATATCGTCCCGCGTGACACGCGCATTCGCGAGACCAGGGAGCCAGCATTGCGGATCGAACGGTTGCTCGTCATGGTGTTGGCGTGGATGCTGGCGGCACCCGCCGCAGCCTCCGAACGCACGCTGACGCTGACCTTCGGCGACAGCGTGCGCCGCTTCACGGCCGGCGCCCTGCTCGCACGGCCCGACGCGGCGTCGCTCACCGTCCCGAACGATCTCTCCTATCGCCGCGAGATGACCTACCGCGCCGTACCGCTGCTGGAGCTGATTGGCGCAGCAACGCTCGAAGGCGTGGCGACGCTCGAACCCCGCGCGAGCGATGGCTTCGTCGCCCAGATCCCGGCCGAAGACGTGAGGCGTGCGGCCGGAGGCGGGTCCATCGCGTGGGTTGCGGTCGAAGATCCCGCCGCACCATGGCCGCCCCTGCCGGGCAAGGACAGGAGTGGCGGGTCGTTCTACCTCGTGTGGCAACACCCCGAGCGCTCGAACATCGGGAGCGAGCAATGGCCCTACGCGCTCGTCGCCATCGCCGGCGTTGCGGATCCCGCACGGCGCTGGCCGCAACTGGCGGTCGATCCCGCGCTGCCCGCTACGGCCGCAGAGCGCCTGGGGCAAGCCAGCTTCATCCGCAATTGCCTGCCCTGCCATCGCCTCAACGGAGCGGGCGAGGGCGACGTGGGCCCAGATCTCGGCCGGCCGATGAAGGTGATGGAGTATATGACGCCCGCAGGACTGAGGGCGCTCGTCCGCGATCCGAAATCGGTGCGCACGTGGCCCGGGCAGCAGATGCCGGGCTTTGGCGCCGAACAGATACCCGCTGCCGAGCTCGATGCGCTCGTGGCCTTCTTGGCGCACAAGGCGCACCATTGAGCGCGGCGGATCGGGTGCGCCCCTTGGCCTCTTGCGGTGGCGCGCCGCCCCCTCGTAAAAGCCCCCCATGATACATCTCGACAACATCTCCAAGCACAATGGCCACCAGATCCTCTTCGTCGAGGCGTCGGCCGCGTTGCTCCGTGGCGAGAAGGTGGGCCTCGTCGGGCCCAACGGCGCGGGCAAGACGACGCTGTTCCGCCTCATCACCGGGCAGGACCAGGCGGACGAGGGCCAGGTCTCCGTCGACCGCAACACCACCATCGGCTACTTCAGCCAGGATGTGGGCGAGATGGAAGGCAAAAGCGCCGTCGCCGAAGTGATGGATGGCGCGGGCCCCGTCAGCGAAATCGCGGCCGAACTGGCCGGGTTGGAAGCAGCCCTCGCCGACCCCGGCCGCGCCGACGAGATGGAGGCGCTCATCGAGCGCTACGGCGAAGTGCAGAGCCGCTTCGAGGAACTCGGCGGCTACGCGCTCGAAGGCCGCGCGCGCGAGGTGCTCGACGGGCTCTCCTTCACGCAGGAGATGATGGACGGCGACGTCGGCAATCTCTCGGGCGGCTGGAAGATGCGCGTCGCGCTCGCCCGCATTCTTCTCATGCGCCCCGACGTGATGCTGCTCGACGAGCCGAGCAACCACCTGGACATCGAAAGTCTCATCTGGCTTGAGGAATTCCTGAAGGGCTACGAGGGCGCGCTGATGATGACCTCGCACGACCGCGAGTTCATGAACCGCATCGTTACCAAGATCGTCGAGATCGACGGCGGCGTGCTCACGACATATTCCGGGGATTACGAATTCTACGAAGGCCAGCGCGCCCAGAAGGAAAAGCAGCAGCAGGCCCAGTTCGACCGTCAGCAGGCGATGCTGGCGAAGGAGCTGCGCTTCATCGAGCGCTTCAAGGCGCGGGCCTCTCACGCAGCGCAGGTGCAGAGCCGCGTCAAGACGCTGGAGAAGATCGAGCGTGTCGAGCCACCGAAGCGCCGCCAATCGGTTCTGTTCGAATTTCCGTCCGCCCCTCGCTCTGGCGAGGACGTGGCGACGCTCAAAGGTGTGCACAAGAGTTACGGCAGCCGCAGCATCTACGACGGCTTCGACTTCCAGGTGCGCCGCCGCGAGCGCTGGTGCGTGATGGGCATCAACGGCGCGGGCAAGTCCACGTTGCTGAAACTGATCGCGGGCGCCTCCGAGCCGGATCGAGGAACGGTGTCCATCGGTCCCAGCGTGAAGATGGGCTATTTCGCCCAGCACGCCATGGATCTTCTCGACGGCGATCTCACGGTCTTCGAATCTCTGGAGCACGCATTTCCGCAGGCAGGCCAGGGCTCGCTCCGCACGCTCGCCGGTTGCTTCGGGTTCTCCGGCGACGATGTCGAAAAGAAATGCCGCGTGCTCTCCGGCGGCGAGAAGGCGCGCCTCGTGATGGCGCAAATGCTGTTCGATCCGCCGAACTTCCTTGTACTGGACGAGCCGACGAACCATCTCGATCTTATGACCAAGGAAATGCTGATCAAGGCGCTTGCCGAATACGAGGGGGCGATGCTGTTCGTCTCGCACGACCGGCATTTCCTGGCAGCCCTTTCGAACCGCGTCCTGGAACTGACGCCGGAGGGCGTGCACCAGTACGGCGGTGGCTATACGGAATACGTGGAACGCACCGGCCAGGAAGCCCCCGGCCTCAGGAGCTGACGCGGGAAGGGAGACGGGCGTGCGCGGAAGTTTCGAGCGCTACAGCTATCGCGCCGATCCGTCCGTCCCATCGTTCGACGATGCGGCACCCCTCATCGTCTTCGACGGGCACTGCGTTCTGTGCGCGCGCGGCGTCCAGTGGATGCTGAAGCGGGATCCCAACGGCACGAGCCGCTTCGCCGCCGTTCAAGAGCCGATCCCGCAGGCGCTTTACCGCCACTACGGCCTCGACGCCGAGCGTTTCGACACCTTCATGGTGCTCGTCGACGGCGTGCCCCATCTGCGCTGGGCCGGTGCGCTGGCGGCTGCGCGCACCATGCCCGCGCCGTGGCGCTGGCTTGGGCAAATCGGCCGCATCGTACCCAGCGTCATCGGAGATGCGCTCTACAACCTCGTGCAACGCAATCGCATCCGCTGGTTCGGACGCCACGACGTGTGCTTCCGCCCGGATGCGCACCAGTCGAACCGCGTGCTGCGCGCCTGAGGGACGCGCCTTCGCACCACGAAGACGACAAAGCCCGGGCTCTGCGCGAGAGCCCGGGCCAAAACTTGTTCTCGATAGACGAGCGCGAGAGCTTACCTGCGGTCGCGGCGATGATGCCTGTGCTTGTGACGATGCGCGCGCGGCGGCGTGCATGCCTGGCGGCCCCAAATGTACGAACGGTGCCAGCCGCGCCGGTCGCGCTGACACGATGTGTGCAGGCCATGAACCTGGATGACTTCGGAGGGAAGGGCGTTGGACGTTGCCCCGCCGGTCACGCCGAGCGGCGCAGCCTGGGCCATCGACGCAAACAGGCCAAAACAAATCGCACCGGCAGCGCCGGCAAGAATTTTTTTCATGGTCGTCTCCCTTTGTGGTTAGCCCATGGCAGGAGGCGAATCCGTCGTGGCTTTCACCCCCGGACCAACGCGGACGAATCTAACATAGAGCGGCGCGTGCGCAGACGAAAAAGTGCGTGTGCTGCCGGAACGGCACGCAGCAGAAAATCCGCAGTCCTCAGCCGCTGCGACGGAATAACTGTGGGATCGGCAAGGCCAACGGCCCGGACTCCTTGAAGGAGCCCGGGCCTACTAAAACGGTCGCCGCCCCGATCGCTCAGGGCGGCAAGCACGGTAACGCGTGACGGAAGTCTGGAAGGGAGGAAACGCAAGGGACTTCCCAGTCAGAACGCACGCGGCCCGAAAAGGTTCCCTCGTGACGGATTGTTCTTCTGCATGCCCGATGATAAGCCCCCCACCATCTGACATTCCTCCAGTTTTTGGGCAGCCGTGCAAAAAATCAATCATCGCGCAGCCGTCGTCGGGGGCGGCCCTGCAGGGTTGATGGCGGCCGAAACGCTGGCCGCGGCCGGTGCGCCCGTGACGCTTTATGAGCGAATGCCGCGTGTGGCCCGCAAGCTTCTGCTCGCTGGACGCGGGGGTTTGAACCTCACCCACAGCGAGCCGCTGGAACGCTTCCTCAGCCGCTACCGCGAGGCCGAGCCACGGTTGCGCGCGGCGATAGAGGCCTTCCCGCCGGACGCGCTCCGCGCATGGTGCGACGGGCTTGGACAGGAGACGTTCGTCGGGTCGAGCGGGCGCGTCTTTCCGCGCGTCATGAAAACCTCGCCGCTCTTGCGTGCGTGGCTCGCGCGTCTGTCGGGCCACGGTGTGGACGTCCGGCTCGGCCATCGCTGGACGGGCTGGGACGATACGGGCCGTCTCGTATTCGGGACGGCGGACGGCGAGGTGAGGGGTGAAAGCGCCTGCACGATCCTCGCGCTCGGCGGCGCAAGCTGGCCGAAGCTCGGGTCGGACGGAAGCTGGGTTGCGCCGCTCGCTGGCGCAGGCGTCGCGATTACGCCGCTCGCCCCGGCGAATAGCGGTGTTTGTATCGCGTGGAGCGACGTGTTCAAGGTGCGCTTTGCCGGAAGCCCGCTGAAGCGTATCGCGCTCCGCTGCGGCGATGAGACGGCGCGCGGCGAAGCGTTGATCACGGTGGCCGGGCTCGAAGGCGGCGCCGTCTACGCGCTCTGTCCACGGATCCGCGCCGAGATTGCGTCGAGCGGTGCAGCATCGATCACGCTCGACTTGCGCCCAGACCAGAGCCAGGCCGACATTGCCGCCCGCCTCGCCAAGCCGCGCGGCAAGCAATCTCTGGCAACGTTTCTCCGCAAAGCTCTGCGCTTCGATCCGGCAGCCATAGGCCTCTTGCAGGAGACGGCGCACCGCGCGGGCACGCCGTTGTCCGGCCTCGCACCGGATGGCGTCGCGCATCTCGTTAAATCCGTCCCGATCCGCGCCCATGCGCTCGCGCCGATTGATCGCGCCATTTCGACGGCGGGCGGCGTGTCGTTCGACGAGATCGACGAGACCTTCATGTTGCGGCGCCGCCCCGGCACGTTCGTGGCTGGCGAAATGATCGACTGGGAAGCACCCACCGGCGGCTATCTCTTGCAGGCCTCGTTCGCGACCGGCCGCGCCGCCGCGAAAGGCGCGTTAGAGTTTCTGAAAACGCGTTAGCCTTCGATCTCGCTGCGCAGGATTTCGAGTTCGAGCCAGCGCTCCTCGGCCGCGGCAAGCGCCGCCTGAACCTCGGTTAGCTCGTCCGAGACTTTCGAAAACGTGGCGCGGTCGCGCGTAAAGAGATCCGGCGCGTCGAGTGTCTTCGCAAGCGCGGCTTGCTTAGCTTCGAGCGCGGCAATCTCGCCGGGCAAAGTTTCGAGCGCGTGCTTGTCCTTGAACGAAAGCCGCCGCCGCGCGGGCTGCGCCTCTGCGGCGGTCGGCTTCTCTTTGGGCTGCGACGGCAAAGACGTGCCCTTCTCCGCTGCCTGCTTCCGCGCGAGGTCGCTGCCACGCTGGGCCAGCATATCCGCATATCCCCCGGGATACTCCGTCCAGAGCCCGTCGCCCTCCGGCACGATCACGCTCGTCACGACGCGGTCGAGAAAATCGCGGTCATGGCTGATCAGCAGCACGGTGCCCTTGTACTCGGCGAGCACCTCTTCCAGCACGTCGAGCGTTTCGAGGTCGAGATCGTTGGTCGGCTCGTCGAGCACCAGCAGGTTCGACGGCGTCGCAAGCGCGCGCGCGAGCATGAGCCGCCCCCGCTCGCCGCCCGAAAGCGCGCTGATCGGTGTCAGCCTCTGCTCGGGCGCGAACAGGAAATCCTTCATATAGGCGATGACGTGCTTGCGCTCGCCTCCGATGGACACCGTCTCTCCGCTGCCGCGCGTCAGCGCTTCCGAGAGCGTCCAGGAGGGATCGAGGCTCTCGCGTCCCTGATCGAGCGCGGCCATTTGCACGTTGGCTCCCATCCGGATCTCGCCCGCATCCGGCGCGAGCGTGCCCGTCAGCAGCGAAATCAGCGTCGTCTTGCCCGAGCCGTTGGGCCCGACAATGCCGAGCCGGTCTCCCCGCATCAAGCGGAGCGAAAAGTCCCTGACGATGGCGCGGTCGTCATACGATTTTGAAACGCCCTTGGCTTCGAGAACGAGCGCGCTCGACGTCTCGGCTTCCGCGACGGAAAGAGACGCATTCCCCTGGACGCCCCGATGATCGCGCCGTGCCTGACGCATCTTCGAGAGTTCCGCCATGCGCCGCACGTTGCGTTTGCGCCGCCCCGTCACGCCGCCGTGCACCCAATGCTCTTCCGCCACGATCTTGCGGTCGAGCTTGTGCAGTTGCGTTTCCTCGTCGGCCAGTTCCTGGTCGCGCCAGGCTTCGAACTTACCGAACGGCAATTCCACGCGTCGCGCACGCCCCCGGTCGAGCCACACCGTGATGCGCGATAGCGTTTCGAGGAAGCGGCGGTCGTGGCTGATGATGACCATCGCCGCGCGCGATTGCTGAAGCCGCCGTTCCAGCCACTCGATGGTCGGCAGGTCGAGATGGTTGGTCGGTTCGTCGAGCAGCAGGATCTCGGGCTCCGACGCGAGCGCGTGCGCGAGGGCCGCCCGTCGCGCTTCGCCGCCCGAAAGCTGCATCGGGTCGGACGCGCCGTCGAGCCCCACTTCGTCGAGCAGCATCCGCGCGAGGTGAACGTCACCGCTGTCCGCAAGCCCGGCTTCCACATAGTCGAGCGTCGTCGCATGCCCCGAAAGATCCGGCTCCTGCGCCAGATAACGCACCAGCGCTCCGGGCTGCACGAAGCGGCGCCCGCGATCCGGTTCCACCAGCCCCGCCGCGATCTTGAGCAACGTGGACTTGCCCGAGCCGTTGCGGCCAACGAGACAGATGCGCTCTCCGGCGCCCACGGAAATGTCGACGCCGTCGAGCAGCGCGGCGCCGCCGAAGGTGAGCGCGATGTCGTTGAGCTGAATGAGGGGAGCGGCCATGACGATCCGGAAGGAAGGGAGGGGTTGAAACGTTTGCGCGTCTATACAGCATGACGCGCAAACCGGAAAACCGGCGCCCGAAGTGAGCGCGGCCAGTGACTCCGGCCAGTGAGCCTGGCCTGGGTAGGATTGCGGCGGTGGGGTGTTTACTGGGTCTCGACCATCCTGCTGATGGCATCCAGCGTCGACCGGCCGAACGCGCCGTCGAGCGCGCCTCCGTAGTAGCCGCCGCTCGCGAGGCGAAGCTGAAGCTCCCGGCGGAAATCGCGCGACCAGCTCTGGCTGTTCTGCGTCATCTGCTGGAAGGTGAAGGGATAGCCCATCTCCAGCGCCCGATAAATGTAGTCGGCCGCCGTCTGGGCGCTGCGGCTGACGCCGAGCCCCTTATCGTAGAGCACGGCGATGTTGTGGATGGCGAGAAGTTGTCCCCGCTTGGCGCCTTCGTCGTACCATGTCGCCGCCGTCACGTAGTCCCGCTCTACGCCGCGCCCCGTGGAATACATGGTGCCGAGCGCGGCCATGCCGTCCGCGTCGCCCGCGTCCGCGGCGCGCTTGTACCATCGCACCGCCTGCAGGTGGTCGGCCTCGATCCCGCTCCCGCCTTCGAGCATCAAGCCGACAGCCACCATCGCCGGCGTATAGTTGGCTTCGGCCGCTTGCTTGAACAGGTTGAGCGCCTCCAGCGGATCGCGCGGCCGCCCTTCGCCGTCGCGATACATTCGCCCCAGGCGATAAACGGCGGCCACGTTTCCGGCATCCGCCGCCTTGCGGATCCAGCGCTCGGCCTCCACGACATCCTTGATCGGTGCGCCGCCCGCGAGCGCATCGCCATAGAACAGCATCCCGTTGCTGCTGCCTGCGAGCGCGGCCGTCCGGTACCATGTCAGGGCTTCCGTCGCGTCGCGCGGCACGCCGGTTCCGTTGCTATAGAGCTTGCCGAGAAACAGCATTGCGGGCGTGTTGCCGCCCTCTGCGAGGTGCCGCAATTCTCCAAGGTAGCCGGGCGCGTCGTCGGCCACGCGCCAGACACTCAGCGTCCCGTCCGTCCCCGGCTGGCGGGCCTCGATTTCCTGCACGAGTTGGCTCGTTTCGGTCACTGCGGTGCCGTCGATGGCGGTGACGAAATCGCCGAACCTCAAGCCCGCGAGCGCCGCCGGCCCGCCGGGCGTCGTTTCTGTTACGAACACACCCGTGTGCCGTCTGAGGCCGAGCGTAAACGCGAGCGTCGGATCGGTGACGCTGTCGAAGCGGACGCCGATGTAGGAGAGCGTTTCGTACCCGGGCCACGGCTCGAAGCGGATTGGCACCTCGATCGAGCGCCCGGAGAGCCGCGCGCCCTGTCCTGATGGCCCGCCCGTATCCGTCGGCGGAAACGGCAAATCGGGCATCGCAGGCGTTTGACGGCTTGCGCCGCCGCCGGGTGGCGGGAGCAGGCGGATGATGTCCCGCCCGCCATCGGCCTCCAGCACCACGGACCGCTGCCCCCAGGTGACGGCGGCCTCCGCGCTCGGGTCCGTTGCGGAAACCGGGACAGAGAGGAACAAACTGGAGGCGAGCCAAATGGCCGCTGCCAGCGCCGTGATGGACGTTCCTCTCATGGATCGAAGGCCCCGCATGTCTGGGATTGGCCTATCTCTACCGTCACCTGAAATACGGAGCAACCGAGGCGGCCCACACACGCTCCAAAGCCTTGTTTTACGGGCCCGCCCCGCGGTGGACGATGCGGCACGCCCCCTCGATTCGGCCAAAGAATACTGTAGCATCAGCGTCTTGGGGTGTGCCGAATGAACCCTGGATGCTGCGGTGGGCTTGGGGTAGGAGAAACGCGAGAGGGTTTTGTGCCGCCAAGGACGATAATGGCGTTTTGGGAGCGAAGAACGCGCAGCGGGCCGCTGCTGCGCGCGCTCTGCGTTGCGTTCGGCGTTCTGCTGGCCATCGCCGGACCGTGGAACGCCTTGGCGTTCGATGCGCGCCATATCGAGCCCAGCGTCTACAAGATCTATTCCTTCATCCCGGAAGAAGGAAACCAGTACAGCATCTCGTCCGGTTCCGGTTTCCTCGTGTCCGGCCGGCGCCAGGTCGTGACCAACGTCCATGTGGTGGAGGGCGGCGAGCGCATCTACATCGCGTTTCTCGAAAAGGGAGAGGCCAAGCTCGTCGAGGCGCGCCGCACCGAGAGCCGTCCGGATGTCGACCTCGCCCTTCTCGAAGCACGCGAGGACCTGCCGGGCATCCCGCTGACGCTTGGCGAATACGAGCCGGACAAACTTGCCGAGGTGATCGCGATCGGCTTTCCGGGCGCCGCCAACCTCAACAAGGAACTGGTGCCGGAGACGGACGTGCGCGGCGTACCGCTGACCGATCTCGAATCCACCCTGACGACCGGCATCGTCTCGCGCATGACCTTTACGAACCTGAAGCTGAACCCCGGCCAACTCGTGAGCGCGCGGACCGTCCAGCATAACTCGGCCATCAATCCCGGCAGCAGCGGCGGCCCGCTGCTCGACGCCTGCGGAAATGTCGTGGGCATCAACACACTGCAGGGCGTCAACGCACAAGGGTTGTTCTTTTCCATCCATGTGAGCGAGCTTGCCCGCTTTCTCGGGGATGCGAAGCTGCGGTACGCGTCCACCACACGTCCCTGCGCCAAGGGAGCCTTCGCCAGCGCGTTCGCTCCTTTGTTCGTGGGGCTGACCGCCGCGCTCGCGCTCGCCGCAACCCTCTTCTTCTTCCGCCGCGAGAACGCGGTTGCGGTCATCGGAGCGGCTGCGGCAAGGCTTACGAGCCATCCGTCCGTCGTTGAGGCGAGGGAACACATCCGCGGATTGATGCTTCGATTGTCTTCGGCGGGTGGCGCGCCTGCCGCGCTCTATCTGCGTCGCGAGAACGGCGGCCCCTCCCTGCGCCTCGACGCGGGCGACCGGCCGCGCATCGTGGGCCGCGGCCCCGGTGTCGACATCGTCGTGGCGGACGACACGGTCTCGAAGGTCCACGCAAGCTTGGCGTACGATCGCGGGACGCGCCGGCTGCGCGTGCGCGACCTCGGTTCGTCGAACGGCACCTTCGTGGACGGCGCGCGTGTCTCCTCCGCTGACGCGTCCATCGGCGCGCATCTGCGGCTCGGTACTGTCGATTACACGCTCGCCTTCGAGCCTGCGGAAGAAGAGGACGCGGCGGGAGGCTGGATGCTCTCGGGCTTCGATGCCTCCGGCCGCGCGGTGCAGTTTACGCTTGAGCCCACCCGTGATCCGAGAGGAAGCGCCAAGACGACCGCTTGGACCCTCGGCCGCGATCCGTCACGCGCCGATTTCGTCATCGACGATCCGAGCGTATCGTCCTTGCACGCCGAGTTCGTGTTCGAATCTGGGGACATCCTGCGTCTGCGCGATGCGGGCTCCATGAATGGTACGCACATCGACGGACAGAGCATCGGGAAGAATACGGTGACACTCGATACCGCAGGACAGGACATCGCGTTCGGCGCGGCGCGCTTGAGGCTGTCGCGGCGCGCGAGCTGATCGGCGTGCCGAAGCGTGAATCATCGGTCTCGTCAAAAGACGTAGAGCGTCCGATCCGATTCTATCGGATCGGAAACCGCTCTAGCGGTTGAGCAGCGTCGCGATCTTCCGGCGGATGGGAAGCGGCATCGACTCCACGCCGTGTTTCAGCACGCCGCGCAGTCCGCGCAAATAAAGCGTCGCATACATTTTCCCAACGGCCGAAAGCGGCAATGCCCAGTCCCGGACCTCCATGGACGTGTCCGCCCATTCCAACTTGTAGTCGTATGCAGGTGGAAGAAAATCGAAGCCGGTCATGCCCTCGGCGAGGGCGTGGCGGATACTGTCTTCCATCAAAAGAGCGCCCGCTGCCGCTTTCTCGTAAGCGAGATCGTATGTGCCGATGTGAATGGCGGAGCGGCCCTTGCAGCGCACGCCAACCTCGACCGCCGCCGTATGTCCGCCGGATTCGAGGGCCGCAACGTAGCAACCCGCCGGGTGCGTTTCGGCGCGTGAGACGTCCGCAAAGAATTGAGCGGTTCTCGGGTCCGCGAACGCCCGGGAATAGAGCCCGCGCGAGGCAAGCCAGACGCGCTTGTAGGCAAACGCGAACGCGGTCAACGCGTCCGCCTCTTGACCATGCGTGCGGTAATCGAACGCCAGGGCGCCGCGCTCTGACAGCTTGCGGCGTTGCCGGCTGCGGTTTCGCTGCGTGCTGCGCGAGTGCCGCTGGAGGAGCGCCTCGAACGTCTCGACGCCCTTCAGCGAGAGATAGGGTGCTTGTGTCTCGCCCACCACCAGCGCACCGCGCTCCGCAAGTATGGGAGCGATGTTGGAATCCTCACGCACCCGCCGCAGCCGAAGGGCGCTCGCGCCCGTCTCGCGTGCGACGAAATTCAGCGCGTCCCGCATCAGCGCTGCCCTGTCGGCTTGGGGCATATCGTCGATCAGCGCGTCGCCGTACTGACCGACGGGCTCTCCCATCCATTCGAGTTGCGTCACCGGGCCGAACCGCTCTTCCACGAGCGGCAGGACCAGGACGAGTTGCCCGTCGAGATGCGCGGTGACGATGGCGAGCTTGGGCCCGCGCTCGCCTGGCGCGGGGAGGTAGTGATTGGCCCAGTGCCAAAGCCAGTTGAAGGTCTGGAACAGGTGAATATCGCGGCCTGCCCTCTCGAACAGTGCGTTCCACGAGGCTTCGAGCGCGTCGAAGCCGTCGCGGGTTGTGACGAGATCGAGGGTTGCGCGCGACACGGTGTGCGAGACGAAGGGCGCGGATTGCGCAGCTCCACCCAAGGCCGGCCTCTCGCATGCGAGGGCGATGACTGACATGAACTCAGAGTTCCTTAACTATAGCGCGAGGGGCGGACCCTGTGCCGGTGGGGACGGCCGGCGGGCTCCGTATTCTTCCTGAGTGTCGCGGAAAAAGGCTAACGTATTCGTTACGTCCGACGCGTCACGCCTGCGCGATTTCGACCAGCGACAGGCTCACCAGCAACGCGACGAGCACCCACAGTGCGAACGCTCCCCGCCGGGTCGGGGCCGCCCGGCCCATCAGGGCCGCAACGGCGACCACGAACGCTCCGGTGAGGTTGATAACGACGAGCCCGGCGAGGCCCAGCCCCCGCGAGCCGGCCCACGCCCCCTCGATATAGGTCGCGCCCGCGATGCCGATGAGAAGCGCACCGGCGATCCGCGGCCAGAAGCCGCTTGCCGACGCGGGAAGCCCGAAGGCTCGGATCGTACTCATGGGTGCGAGCAGAAGCAGGACGCCACCGGCGAGCTTAAGGAGCGTTTCGAGCCACAGGAGCTGCTGCACGGCGGAGCCCGGATGAAGAAAAGAGATGAACCAACGGACGAGAACAGCGAAGCGGGCGCTCAACCGCCGACTTTATCTTGCTGGCTTTCCCACCAGTCGCTGGAGCCGAACGAGGGCCCCGTGTCGCCGCCGCCGCCGTCCATCCAGCCGCTAAAGAGGCCCTCTTCCTTGACGACCTGCTTCTTGGGCGCCTCGAAGTTGCCCTCCAGAAGCCGCCCGAGTTCGGTCTTGATATCGCGCGTTCTGCGGTCGGTGCAGTAGTTGGCGTCCGCACCGGCGGCCTTCGCCACACCGTTATGCGCCACGTCGTACGTTTGCTGAAGCTTCCCCATCTGCTCCGGCATCGCGCCAAGAGCCATCTCGTGCGCAAGGTAGTTCGAGCGGACCATGGCGGGATCGAAATTATAGCCGCACCTCACGGCGCGCGCCGTAACCGCGCCTGCATGAAACGCCCGTTCGCCGGGGTCGGCAACCACGCTCACCTGACCCGGCTGAGGCGCGGGGGCCGCCTCGCCGCCGAGGATCGAGGCCGTCGACACGCCACCGCCGCCCGAGCATCCGGAGAGCCCGACGGCAAGCAAAAGAAAAGGTAGCGGACGGCGAAGCATGGGGTCCCCCGAGACTGCCCAAAAACAGCGCAGGTTTGCGCCCTTTTTGGGGTGAGGTCAATGTAAGGGGCCGGTAACCCTGTGGGCAGACTTGGCGGATTTGCGCAGGCAGGAAAGGCCCGCACGCCCAAGCGCTTTCGCTACCAGTGTGCTCAGGTCAGATGGAATCGCTCCGGTTCCCCTCCCCCTGGTGGGGAGGGTTAGGGTGGGGGGAGGCCCAACAGCAGACGGTCTGGAATCCCCCCCTCCTAACCTCCCCCACGTCATGTCGGAGACATGCCTCCGGCATGATGGGGGAGGGACAGTGTCGAGTTCGTTTAAAATGAACACGCTCTAACGCATCAGGGTCCGAATGGCGTCGTCCAGACCTCCCAGCGTCATCGGAAACATCCGCCCCTCGACCAGGCGCTGAACGAGCCCGATGGACGGCGTGTAGCCCCAATGCTGCTCCGGCACCGGATTGAGCCACACGGTCTGCGGATAGGTCGCCATGACGCGCTGAAGCCACGTGCCGCCCGCTTCCTCGTTCATGTGCTCGACGGCACCACCCACGTGCGTGATCTCGTAGGGGCTCATCGACGCGTCGCCCACGAAGATCACCTTGTAATCGGACGGGTACGTATTGAGCACCTGCCACGTGGGGATCGTCTCGCTCCAGCGGCGCGCATTGTTGCGCCAGACGCTCTCGTAGAGACAGTTGTGGAAGTAGTAATATTCGAGATGCTTGAACTCGCTGCGCGCGGCTGAGAACAGCTCCTCGGCCGTCTGCACGTGCCAGTCCATCGAGCCTCCGACGTCGAAAAACATCAGCACCTTGACGGCATTTCGCCGGGCCGGGCGCAGCGCGAGATCGAGATACCCTTTGCGCGCAGAGCCCTCGATGGTGCGGTCGAGATCGAGTTCTTCGGCCGCGCCCTCGCGCGCGAAGCGCCTGAGCCGCCGCAACGCCACTTTGATGTTGCGCACGCCAAGCTCGACGTCGCCCACAAGATCGCGAAACTCGCGCTTGTCCCACACTTTGATCGCGCGCCGGTGGCGGCTCTCTTTTTGTCCGATCCGGATCCCGGCCGGATTGTAGCCGTACGCGCCGAACGGCGAAGTCCCGCCCGTGCCAATCCACTTGTTGCCGCCCTGGTGGCGCTCCTTCTGCTCTTCGAGGCGCTTGCGCAGCGCCTCCATGATCTCGTCCCAACCGCCAAGCGCCTCGATCTCGGCCTTCTCTTCGTCGGTGAGATGGAGATGCGACAGCGCCTTGAGCCAGTCTTCGGGGATCTCCGCGGTCTCCGCCTCGCTCATCAGGTCGAGGCCCTTGAAGACGTGCCCGAACACACCGTCGAAGCGGTCGAGATAGCGCTCGTCCTTCACCAGCACCGCGCGGGACAGGTAATAGAAATCCTCCACGCGCCCGCCTGCGACGTCGGCGTCCATCGCTTCGAGCAGCGTCAGATATTCCTTGAGCGTAACGGGCACGCGCGCATCCTTGAGCGCGCGGAAGAATGTCGCGAACATGAGGCTTCTCCTTCGCCCAAGCATATAAGCCGGGGCCGCGGAAAGAGAAACAAAAACAAAGAAGCCGCCCCGAAGGGCGGCTTCCTGTTTGGTTCGTGATCTCGACTTCGATTAGAAGTTGATGAGAGCACCAGCCTTGACGTACTGGAAGTCTTCAACACCACCAATCGCAGTCGCGACATTGCCGTCGTACGACAGGTGACGATAGCTGACCCAGAGCGACATGGCAGCCGCGTCGATTTCCTGCACAATGCCGAGACCCCAAACATCCAGGTCTTCATCAGCGCCGGCAGCGAAGACGCCAAGCGCACCTGCACCGTTGTCACCCGAGACGTTCAGATATTCACCGTAGAACACGGTGGCGCCGAGCGGGTTCAGGTTACGACGGAGGCCAGCCTTGATGTAGTACGTATCGGACTCGTAGGTCAGACCGTTAGCGAAATCGAGTTCGTTGTTACCGTAAGCACCGTAGACGAAGAGACCCGTCGGGATGTGCTGCAGGTAAGCGCCGATCTGGAAGTACTGCGTCTCCGGAGCATTGAAAGCGCCGAAGAAAGTATTCGGGTCGCCGTTGCCGGTGATCTCGTTATAGGCAGCAGCGACGGCGAACTTGAAGCCGTGATGCTCACCCGCATAGCGGAGAGCGACGTCCCACATGTCGTCCTCGCCCCACGAAGCGCTGGCCGAGAAGCCACCGAACGTCGGCGTGTCGTAACGGACGACGTTCTGCGTCAAGCCGTTACAGTCGCCCCAGGCGCCGCCGCCGGTGCACGCGCCGGCTCCGCCCCACGCGCTACCCGCAATGAGGAGACCCGTAGCAGAGCTACGCATGTTGAACGAGTTAACGTCGAACGCCACCCAGTTGGCAGGAACGAGCGAGCCCGAACCGTCGACGAGGATCGCGGTGTTGTCAGACGCCTGCGACTGGCGGCCGACGCTGACCTTGCCCCAATGATCGCTCTTGATGAACCAGTAGCTCTGGAGGGCGTCAAAGCCGTTCCAACCCGGAGCAGCGTTATAGGCCTGGTTAAGAGCAAGGCTCTGGTTGTTGAACGCTTCGATGTGAAGCACGTAACCAGCGCTCCAGCCCGGCGCGATGGTGGCCTGGCCGGTAAACTTCACGTGCGACGAGAGCGTGCGGCCGAGATCGCCGACATAGGCATTGCTCTCACCACCATCGTCCCAGAACGTGATCTGCTGGCCGACCCAGCCGGAAACCGTGAGCGAAACTTTGCGATTGCCCTTGCGAGCGGTGGTCGCTTCGAGTTCGGCGACGCGCTCCTCAAGGTCGGCGCAGCAGTTGCCCCCAAGGTCAGCTGCATTCGCACTCGTGGCGAGGCTGCCGGCCAGGAGGCCCGCGGCTGCCAGAGCGCTGAGGCTCAATTTATTCATAGACCTTCTCCCAATCTGCGTTGGTAATCGAGATGGCGGACGCCCTGATACTCGGTGATTTACGCAAACTAGGCCGCGCTCTACGATATTGACGGCGCGAAGATTCCCTCGGAACCGCCGCTGGCCCTGAAAGTCTGCGATTCTCCCCTGCGCAACAATCGAGCAATGCCTTTTCGGCATCGACGAGAGTGCAACTGTTGCCGCGGTGCCACGAAAGCGTGCGTGAGGCCTGGAGACTCAAGGCTTTTGTTAGGGTCTCGGTAACGAACGGCCGTGTGAGCGGCGGTTGATGGATTGGGGATAAGGCATCGCCCAGCGAAACAATCCGGCGGTATTGGAGGGAAAGCGCATGCAACGCGAGTGACGCGATTCCACGACAGCCGTGTGACAGCCTCCGCTGTTCCACGCCGACAAGAAACGCTTTATGTTTCAGCGAATGTCAGTCGCCCACGTTAGCTCCTATTATTCCCACACCTTGAACGACGATACGCGCTATCCGCAACTCGAAGGACGGATCGCGGCAGACGTCTGCGTCGTCGGCGGAGGCTTCTCCGGCATCGCCACCGCGTTGAGTCTCGTCGAGCGGGGCTTCTCTGTCGTCGTACTGGAAGCGCACCGCGTCGGATGGGGCGCGTCCGGCCGCAACGGCGGGCAGATGATCGCCGGCATCAGCGGCGAACACTGTGTCGAGCGCCACCTTGGCGATGACGGCCGCCGTCTTTTGAAGGACATTCGCTATCTCGGCCATGAGATCGTCGAAGCCCGCATCGCCAAACACGCCATCGCCTGCGATCTGAAATACGGCTGGGCCGAAGTCGCCGCCCGTCCGCGCCACATGGCCGGACTGCGCTCTTATGTGGAGGAGCGCGTCGAAGCGGGAGACGGCGATCACCTCGAAATCGTGGAAGCGTCCAGTATGGATGCCGTCGTCGGCTCGCGCGCCTATCACGGCGCCATGATCGACCGGAAGAGTGGCCATCTGCATCCGCTCAACTTGTGCCTGGGTGAAGCCCGTGCCGCGGCGGCTGAGGGCGTGAAGATCTTCGAAGGTTCGCCCGTCATATCGTTCGGCGGCGGCGCCAAGCCCTTCGCGGAAACCGCCAACGGCCGCGTCGATGCCGCGTCGGTCGTGCTTGCGGGCTTCGCCGATCCGGCGTTGCAGCGTGGCGCCCTGTCGGGTCTCGTGTTCCCGACCGGCAGCTACATCGTCGCCACCGAACCTTTGGCCGAGCGCGTGGCGCGCGAGATCATCCCGCAGGACCTCGCCATAGCGGACAGCAACGTCGTGCTCGATTACTTCCGCCTGTCGGCCGACCGCCGCCTCATATTCGGAGGCCGCGCCAACTATTCCAACCGCGACCCGCACGACATTCGTGCGACGCTGAAGCCCCGCATGGTCGAAGTCTTCCCGCAGCTTAAGGACGTGGCGCTCGATTTCGCCTGGGGCGGAAAGATCGACATCGTCTTGAGCCGCGCGCCCGCCATCGGGCGGCTGGAGCCGAACGTCTACTACATGCAAGGCTACTCGGGGCACGGCGTCAACACGACCCACATCGCGGGCGAGGTGGTCGCGGACGCCATCGCGGGCACCATGGAGCGGCTCGACCTCTTCGAGCGCATCCCCCAGGTGCGGCTCCCGGTCGGGCAATTCCTGGGAAGCCAGCTACTCGCCCTCGGGATGCTCTATTACCGGCTCCGCGACATCTTATAGAGCGCGCCTTAACCGGCAGGTTTCGGATCCGGCTCGACGGCGCCTTTTTCCCGCGCGCGATCTTCCGCCAGCCGAGTGAGCGCACCGCGCACCACGTCGAGATCGCGCAGATGCACATCGTGCTGTGCGAGCGCGATCTCGATCCCCTCTTCGCGGAACGCCTTCAGAATTCGGAACCGGAGATCCGAGCGCGCGCCGCCCACCGCCGTCACGTCGCCAACCACCGCGATCAACAGGAACTCGAGTCCGTTCGGCCCGAAGTTGTCGAGCCCGACCCAGGGCGGAGGGTGCTGCAGGATCAGCGGACACTCGGACGCCACCTTGAGCAGGACGTCGCGCACCTGTTCGGGATCGGATTGGTAACTCACGTTGACGGTGACCAGCGCGCGCCCGAGAGAGTTGCGGTGCGTCCAGTTCGTGACCGTCGCCGTGATGAGCTCGGAATTCGGCACGATCAGGCTTGCCCGGTCGAACGTCTCGATCTCGGTGGAGCGCACGGAGATACGCCGGACGAAGCCATCCTGGTTGTTGACCGTCACGCGGTCGCCCACCTTGATCGGCCGTTCGACCAGGAGAATGAGCCCCGACACGAAGTTGTTGACGATCGATTGCAGGCCGAAGCCGATGCCGACAGAGAGCGCACCGGCGACGATGGCGAAGTTCGTGATGTCGAGCCCGCCGTAGGACACGGCCACCAGCACCGCGAGGATGAAGCCGATGTACCCCACCGCGGTGCGGATCGAATTCGCGATCCCCTGGTCGATCCGCTGCGAGCGGAGCACGCCCGTATCGAGCCATTTCTGCGCAAGACGGGTTGCGAACACGAGCGCGAGGAACAGCCCGACCGCAAACAGGATGCGCGCGAGCGAAATCCGCACTTCACCGATTTCGAAACCGAAGACAGCCGCCCTGAGCCAGGAGAGCGCCTCCTGCGTGGTGTAGCCCCACGTCACGAGCAAGAGCGGGAGGGCCACCAGCGCCAGCGCGGAGTTGAGAACGACCGACGCCACGCGCCGCAGCGCCGCCGCCTGGTGCGGATCGAGCCCGAAGCTGTCCTCCAGCAACGTCTTGAGAGGGCCATCCAGCAGCGAGCGGATTGCCAGATGGATGACGAGCACCACCGCGATGGTGCCGCCCGTGACCACGACGTGGGTCGCGATGAGTCGAGCCAACCCCACGTAGCCGAGCAACGCAGCCACGAGAAGCAGGGTCGCGCCCGCGAGCGCTGGGAGCTTGATCAGATAGGGCCTCAGCGGCGAGACCGGCACATGGGGCGCGGCCGGTTCGGCGGCCGTTCCGGCGCTCGTCTGCAATCCTGGTGCGGGCGGTTGCCCCTCGGCTGTCGGTGCTGCCGCGTCACCCATTTTAAAATCGAAGGGCGTGTTGACGAGCTTGAGCAGCAACAGCGCGATGGCGATGCTCACGAACACCGTTTCCATCGCATTGACGGACAACGGGAGATAGAGGCGGCGGATGACGTCTTGCAGGATGAGATCGATCGAGAAGACGAACGCAATGCCGGAAACGATGCGGTTGAGCCGCCGCGCGGCCGGTGTCGCGATATCGACGAGGCGCCAGTCGGGCCGCTGCGGTTGCAGGACCGCCTGCGTCAGCGCCCGCACGGCGGCGAACACGGCGAGCACGACGAAAGCCTGCTGCGCGATCACGCCCACGTCGAGTGCAAGAAGCCCGAGCGTATCGAGACCGGCGGCCAGAAGTCCGATTGTGCCCAGTCCCGGCAAGGCGAGCAGCGGCGCGACCCACCCCACCGTCGCCGCTTGCTCGACGAAGCCGGGAGGAGCGATCCGCGGCGCATTGAGTTGATACCCGACAAAGCGCCGAACCAGGGTCGCAACCGCGATATAGAAGAAGAAGCTGCCGACGAGGAGCGCGCTGACCGCGAACCACTGCTGGGAGGCAGCCGCCAGCCATCCCGAAGCCGCATCCGCGATCTGGCGCCACGCGCCGGGTGAATCGTAGGCGAGCTTGTCCCACGTGCTCGCCTTGAGGGGCGAGGGGCTGCGATTGAGGATTTCCTGCGTGAAGAGATCCTGGCGGAGCTTCTGTACGTCCGTTTGAAGCTGGCGGGCGCGCACCTGCACCAGCTCGCCCGTCTTTCTCGCGCCATCGATTTCGCCCAGCATCGCGCCGAGCCGGGCGCGCTCCGCGATCACCTGCTCCGTTTCCGGCGCGGCATCGACTTCCGCGGCCGGCTTGAGCTTCTCGAACAGCTGCCGCACCGTGTCCGTTTTCGTCTTCAGCGTCGCAAGACGATCTTGAGAGGTCTGCACGAGATCGACGAGTTCGGCCCTGAGCCGCGCCAGCTCTCCATCGTTCTCCTTGTTGCGCTCGATCGATCCTTCGAGCGTTTCGAGCAGGCCCTTGAGCTCCATCATGGGCTGGCGAAGCTCTTCGAGCGATTGCAGCTCGGCGGGCGTGAGAACGGGTGCGGGTGCGGGTTCGGCCGCGACGATGGGGGGCGAGGGCGCCTCCTCTTTCGGAGGCGCCTCGGCAGGGGCCTTCGGCATTCCCGGCAGTTGCAGCGGCGAGGGCAGCGTCTGGGCAAGCGCGCGATTCTCGGCCAGGCTGACGGCGAGGCCGGAGAAAAGAACCGCGACCCCCAGGACGGCCAAGGCGGAGCGGAGCAGGAGCCGGTCTCTATACATCAATGGTCCTCATGATCGTCTCGGTCGCCCCGAGCCGGTTTCCGGTCAGTATGCCCCGATGAGATCCCGTTGTCGGCTCTGTGCGCCTTACGGGCGTAACGGAATGTGCGACGGGTACGTCGCTGCGGTCTCTTCCCCGGAAGGAGACGCCTGAGGAACGGCCGCGCGGGCGGCGATCCCGGTTTCGATCACGACATCCACGGGCCCGCCCGTCATGATCAGATGCTCGACATCGTCGCGGCGGATGAGAACGAGACGCCGCCGGTTGTCGACGTTGTACTGTTCCACGACATGGACGCGGGGCTCCCGCTTCTGCGCGAACAACCGGCCGACCGCCTCTTTCGGACTTCCGCCAGCGAGAAATGTCCGCAGCAAAAACGCGCCGACGATCATGAAAACCGCGAGCGCCATCACAACCGCGAGATAAACAAAAACGTCCAACATGAATAGTCGTCACGGTTTTTTCCGTGCGTCCTCTCAAGCAGAATGCCAGGGTCCCGTATAGCGCGGAATTTATGGCATTTTAACTCTATTGATCGAAGTGTGAATCCCACGGCGCGGGCCTTCCGCGCCCGCTCGGCAACAGGGTTTTTCCCCCTTGGGCAGATGCCTCGCCGGACCACCACACGGGCGTAGTGTAGCGTATGAGTACCAGGGTTCACATGCAGGCAACCGACGCGGCGAGCGCCGAGAATCAGATAGCTTTCGCCTTCATGAGCGAAAGCGAGCCCCGCCAATCCAAAGCCGGCCTGGCACGCGCCCAAACCCTCGACGGTGGCGTATCCGAGCCTGGCATCGTTCCGATTCTCGCCGCTGCGCTGGCGGCAGGCGCGATGGTGCTTGCCCTCGTCGCTTCGCCCGCGGGCGAGCCTCTCTTGCTCACGCTTCTGGCCGTGCTCGCGATGGCGGGCCTGTTCGCGATCTTCGGTTATGCGGCAGGCCACATCCGCATCGGTGAGCGTGTGCGCGACAACGACATGATCCGCGCATTCGCCGACGGTCTCGACGACGGCCTTCTCGTCACGCGGCGCGACGGGCGTCCGCTCTACGCCAACCGCGCGCTTGCAGAGCTTGCCGGAGCCCACGGTGCGGATGAGGTCAACGCGCTCGAAGTGCTCCTCGGTGTCGATCCGCGCGCCGCGGCTGCTTATTTCCGCCTGGAGCGTGCCGCATCGCGTGGCGAATCGCGGCGCGAGGAAATCGAGATCGCAACGCCCGGCCAGCCGCCGCGTCTGCTGCACGTCGCCCATCGCCCCTGTACGGTGCCGGGATACGAGCGCGAGCTGGGTCCGCTCGTCCTCTGGACCGTTTCGGATGTCACTGCCGAGCGCGCCCGTCAGATAAGCGCGGCCCAAACCCTCGAAGCGACCCTCGAACGCCTCGACAGCGTACCGGCCGGCCTCATGGAGGTCGATGCGCGCGGCACCGTACGCCGCCTCAACGCCACGCTGCTCCGTTGGCTCGGCATCGATCCCGTCGGTCTCTCGCAGCGCGGTCTGAAGCTCACCGACATCATGCCGCCCGACGACGCCGAACTGATCGCGAGCGCCGCCGCGGCATTTTACACGCATGGCGCCGGCGTCGATCTCGATGTCGCGCTGGAGAAAGGCGTCTCCGTTCCGCTTCGCTTCTTCGCGCGCCGCGATGCCGAGGGCGGTCTGATGATCGCAGCCTTCCGCCGCGAAGGCGGCAGCGAAAACGGCGGACCGGACACCGCGGAAATCCGCTTCGCCCGCTTCTTCCAGTCGGCGCCGTTCGGGATCGCGACGCTCGGCCCCGACGGCCGCCTCATGAGCACGAACGCAGCCTTCGCCCGCATGATTCCGGACGGTCAGACGGCGATCGGTGAGATGGCGGCGGACGTGCTCTGCCGCACCGCGGACGCCGACACGTCGACCTCGGTCTCGGCCGCCATCAAGCAGGTGCTGGCCGGCACGCCGAGCCTGACCCCGCTCGACATCACCGTGGGGCCCGAAGGCAAGTTCTCCTGCCGCCTCTACCTCGCGCCCCTTACGCAAGCGCGCGATGCACGCGAAGCGGCCATCGTCTACGTCATCGACGCCACCGAGCAGAAAGCGCTCGAAGCCCGCTTCGCGCAGTCGTCGAAGATGGAGGCGGTGGGCAAGCTGGCGGGCGGCATCGCCCATGACTTCAACAACGTGCTGACGGCCATCATCGGCTTCTCGGATCTTCTGCTCCAGACGCACCGGCCGAACGATCCTGCGCACAAGGACATCATGAACATCCGTTCGAGCGCGACGCGCGCGGCGGGGCTCGTGGCCAACCTGCTCGCCTTCTCGCGCCGTCAGACGCTGCAAGCCGAGGCGCTGCAACTGCAGGAAGCCCTTGCCGACTGGAAGCCGCTGATCAAGATCAAGCTTGGCGAGAAAGTCGACCTGCAGATGCCGACGGCACGTGACCTCTGGTACGTGAAGACCGATCGGACGCAGCTTGAGCATGTGATCCTCAATCTTGCGAACAACGCCAGGGACGCGATGCCGGACGGTGGCACGCTCACCATCGCGACGAGCAACGTCACGGAGCGCGAAAGCCGCAAGCTCGCGCACGAAGGCATGCCGCTTGGCGAGTACGTGATGGTCGAGATCTCGGATACCGGCTCGGGCATTCCGCCCGAGGTGATGGCCAAGATCTTCGAGCCGTTCTTCACCACAAAGGGCGTGGGGAAGGGCACCGGCCTCGGCCTCGCCACCGTCTACGGCATCGTCAAGCAGTCCGGCGGTTACATCTACCCCGCGAGCACCGTTGGAGTGGGGACGACGTTCCGCGTCTACCTGCCCCGCTACCTGCCCGACAACGAGGAAGAACTCGCAGCCCAGAAGACGCAGCGGCGCGGGCCCCCTCAGGATCTCACCGGATCGGGCCGGGTGCTTCTCGTCGAGGACGAAGACGTCGTGCGCTCGTTCGCCGTCCGTGCGCTCAAGCGCCAGGGCTACGAGGTGCTCGAAGCCTCCACCGGCGTCGAAGCCCTCGAAGTGATGGAGGAGGTCGGCGGCAACGTAGACATCGTCGTGTCCGACGTGGTGATGCCGGAGATGGACGGGCCTACGCTCCTGAAGGAGCTGCGCAAAAAGAACCCGTCGCTCAAGATCATCTTCGTTTCGGGCTACCCGCACGAAGCCTTCGAGACCAGCCTCGACAAAAACGAGCAATTCGCCTTCCTGCCGAAGCCGTTCTCCCTGCCCCAGCTCGCCGCTAAGGTGAAGGAACAGCTCGGAAAATAGCGGACTTGCCGCGGTTCCGAAGTTACAAGGCCGCGGCGCACCCCTCGCGCCCGCGGCCTTTCTTTCTATATGATAGGGGAAATGCCGAACGGCCCGGCACGGCTGTGAAGCTGAGGCATCTTTGGAGCGAACCTTATGAGCCCCCGGCGTGAGCCCCCGGTTATCGTCATCGACAGGCATGGCAACACCGAAACCACCGAACAACTCAGCGGTTGGCGCCGCTGGGTCGCCATGGGTGCTGGCTACCTCGTGGTGGCATTGATGGTGCTTGTCGGACTCGCGGTGGCGCTGGGTCTCGCCATGACGGTGCTGATGGTGCTGGCCGTCGCCGTTCCGCTGGCCGCCGCTCTTTGGCTCATCGCCTACGTGACCGGATACACGAAGATGTTCCGCCGCGGGAGCACCCGCTATTCGGACATGGATTGACCCGCGGATAAGCCGCCCACTTCACCTCTCCCCGGCGGGGAGAGGTCGGCTTTCGAGCGAAGCGAGGAGGCCGGGTGAGGGGGGGGGGAAGCCCCGGTTCCATCTAAGCCGACTCTAGGGAGCCGGCGGCTCCGGCGCGGCCGGTTCCGCCGGCGGAGGCTCTGGGAAATCCGGAAAATCGCCGTCGTCGGCCTTTGCCGGCGCCGCCTCGATGGCGAGCGTCGAAAGCCACGGCACAGCCGCCGCCAGGATCTTTCCGAAGGCCGCATCGAGCGCGTTCACCGCCGATTGCGAATTCGCCTCCGGAAGCGGGGCGCTTGCTTTGAACACGCGCTGCTCCGTAATTTTTCCGCCCGGACTTGCGATCTTGAGCGCGAGTTCCACGGCCGCCGTTGGCGATGGCGTCATTGTGACCGCGAACTGACGGACTTCCGCCTGAAGTTGTGCGCTGGCGTCGGGCGAGTCGAACGCAGGCCGTCCGACGGCCGAAAAGCACTTCGTGCGCTCCAGGCTTTCGATCAGCTTGCCTTGGATGACGGCCGGCGCGTTGTCCGTGAACTGCGCTTGCGCGAACGGTGCATCCGCAGGCGGATCGCCCATCACCACCACGCGGTCTGAGTTGAAGGCCATCGGAGCTGTGGGCTCGGGAATGGCGAGCTGCGGCTGCGTTGGCGCGTCGCACAGCGCTTTGTCGAAGGCCGTCAGCGTATAGATGCCGGGCTTTGCGGCACCGCCGCCTGCAAAGCGTTCGAGCCCCGCCAGAATACCGTCGATGCGCTCCGAGTTGCGCGACAGCACACTGGCAAACGCACTGAATCCCGAGATCGCCTCCTTCAGCGCCGTGCTGTTCTCGTCCATGATCTTGTCGAGCCGTTGCAGTGTCCCTCGCGCAGACTGCGTGAGGCTGAGGCTCGCATCGGGGCTTGCGGTGAGCTGCGGGATATCGCCCTCGGCGCCGCCGATCATCGCCGCATCCGCTTCGCCCCCGGTAAGACCGATGACGGGCGCGCCCGTGAGCCCCTGGAAATCGACGCTCACGACCGTATCGTAACGGATGGGCGTCGCTGGATCGACGGCGATCGTCACGTTGACGTCCTTCGGCGCATCGGGCGACAGCGAGATTTCCGTCACTTCGCCCACGCGGATGCCGTTGAAGAGCACGCTCGATCCCTTCAGCAGACCCGAGACGGGCGCTTCGAAGCGGATGCGATAGCGCTCCCGTTCGCCAAGACCGCCGGTGTTATGCAGCCAGTAGATGAATGCGAAAATTGCGAGCGTTGCCGCGAGCACAAAGGACCCGACCAGGAGATAGCGCGCCTTCGTTTCCATGTTTCTCGTGCCTCAAGGCTCTGAATTGGCAAGACGGGAGGTGAGCGCCGAGGCGCGGCGCCCGCGAAAATAGGTGCTGACCCACGGATGATCGGAGGCCAGCATGTCGGCTATCGAGCCGGTGGCGACCACGCGTCCGTCCGCGAGCGCGCCCACCCGGTCGGCAATCGTATGCAGGCTTTCGAGATCGTGGGTGATCATGAAAACCGTGAGCCCCAGCGTCCGCTGAAGCGTCCGGATCAGCGTGTCGAAGTCGCCGGCCGAAATGGGATCGAGGCCGCTCGTCGGCTCGTCGAGGAACACGAGATCGGGATCCAGTGCGAGCGCACGCGCCAGCGCCACGCGCTTGGTCATGCCGCCGGAAAGCTCGGACGGCATCTTGTGATGATCGGCCCGGCGGAAGCCCACCATGTCGAGCTTCGCAGCCGCCATCTCGTCCATCAGCCGCTGTGGCAGATCCAGATATTCGCGCATGGGAAACTGCACGTTCTGCAGCGCCGTCAGCGACGAGAACAGCGCGCCCTGCTGGAACAGCACGCCCCATCGCCGCTCGACGCTTTGGCGCTGTTCGTCCGTCGCCTGGTCGAGGCGCGTACCGAGCACCTCGATGGAGCCCGCCCGGCGCGGAATGAGGCCGATGATCGTCCGCAGCAGCACGGACTTGCCGCTGCCCGATCCGCCGACGAAACCGAAGATTTCGCCCCGCTTCACGTCGAAAGAAACGCCGTCGAGCACGGTGCGGGGGCCGAAGCCGACCACCAGATCCCGAACGTCGATGATGGGGTCCCCGTTCATGCCTTACATGTCCACCGAGGCAAAGAAGACGGCGAAGAGACCGTCGAGCACGATGACGAGGAAGATCGACTTCACCACGGACGACGTGGTTTCGAGCCCCAGCGATTCCGCGCTTCCCTTCACCGCGAGACCCTGCGCGCAGGCTACCGCTCCGATGATCAGCGCCATGAAGGGGGCCTTGATCATGCCGACTTGGAAGTGCGTGATCGAAACGGCTTCGCGCAGCCGCTCGATGTAGATGTCGGGGCTCATGCCGCCGTAGGCCCAGGCCACCAGCCCGCCGCCGTAAAGCGCGCTCATGGCCCCGAGGAAGGTCAGGATCGGCAGTGCGATCACGAGGGCCACGATGCGCGGCAGGATCAGCACATCCATGGGATCGCGCCCCATGGTGCGCAGTGCGTCGATCTCCTCTCGCATCTTCATGGAGCCGAGCTCGGCCGTATACGCGCTGCCCGATCGTCCCGCGATCATGATCGCAACGATGAGAACGCCGATCTCGCGCAGCACGAGGATGCCCACCATGTCCACTACGTAGGCATCCGCGCCGAACTTCCGGAAATGGAAGAAGCCCTGCTGAGCGATGATCGCGCCGATCAGGAACGTAATCAGCAGCATGATCGGCACGGCTTGCCAGCAGACGCGGTCCAGGTGATGCACGGTCGAGGTGAAACGGAAGCTCTTCGGGTCGGTCAGCACGCGCCCAAGCGACGCGAAGATCGCACCCAGCATGGCCGTGAAGGCGAGAAGCTGCCGGCCGAAGCGGCCGGTAGCCTCTCCAAGCGCTTCCACCTGCGCCACGAGAGTGTTCTGCTCTTTCGGCACGGGAGCCGCGTCGTGTTCGGTTCCGCGGATCTTGTCGTAGAGGCTCTGGTAGCGTTCGGGCAGCCCGTCGACGCGGGTGCCGCCGGATGCGTTGCTGCGCGCACGCACGAGGCGCTCGATCAACCACGCGCCGTAAGTGTCGAGGGCGGTGATGCGGTGCAAGGCGATGGTGAGCGGCCGGTTCGGCGGCGTCTCACGCGCGGCCTTGTCCACAAGCCCGTCGAGGCTCTTGGCGTGGGAAACCGTCCACGCGCCCTCTGCCGCGAGTTCAACCCCGTCCGGTACGGCCCTTGCGGATAGCGAAGGCGGCGCGGCCATCGATCTCTTTCCTCCCCGGGTGTCGTCTTCTTAAGTGTTTGCGCTCGATGGCACCGAGGTATGACGAAACCCACGATTCGTACTCTAAAACATAATCATGGGGCAGGTGTGCAACTGTCTTGCCCAATTCCGGGGCGATCGGGCGGGTTCACGAGGGGCTCACAGGGCTCGATGAGGTATCGCGACGCTCGCTCGGGTCGAGCCGTTGCATCTGCGGCCCGCACCACGGCGGGTGCTGGCGTCAGGGAGAGACAGCAACCCGTCGGCCGATGCCGGAATGGGCAGCCTCAGGTGTGGACCGCACTGCCGGAGCGCGAAGGATTAAGCGTGAGGGATAAGCAGAGGCAACACTTGCGACGCCCCGGCGAAATATCGGCCGCGAAAATGCCGGACGCGCGCGCGGTTCGAGAAGCAGACGGGCAGGAGGCCTAAGCGGCGTACGCGACCCAGACGTTCGGTTCTTCGTAGCGGCCGTACTGGCAGGCAACGTCGATTTCCACAGGCGTCAAGACGCCGTCCAGGACATAAGCCCCCGTCTCGTCGAACGTCTGCTTGGCCCACGTCTCCCAAAAGGGAAGCGGCTCATGAACCACCATCGACCGCTCGCAGGGACCGACCAGCTTGCCGCCCGACGACAGGTGACTTCGGAGCCACGGATCGTAAATGCGCCCTTCGTGATCGGTCCACGAGATGTAGTCGTCGATGGACACCCACGGATGATGCGCTTTCGCCGACGGACGAACCGGGGCCACCAGCCCATGCAGGCCTTTCGCCTCGGCAAGATCGAGGAGCGCGCGGATCATTTTTCGCGCATAGCCCTTCGACCGATGGATGGCGGGGACAGAGATCGCAAGCGCCCCCAGCATATTGTGGGGACCCTTCGGCTTCGCAGCGGTTTCGAGCAGCCAATCCCACCCTTCCGGCGGCAGGTCGTCGGGCCCGGAGCAAGGAACGGGGACGCAATTGGCGACCGCGACGGGATACCCCGTCTCTTCATTGACGAGGCAGAGCTGGTAGTCGGCGTATTGCTCAAGCAAGTCGGCGTAAAGCTCGTAATGGGCCCGAGTATAGTTCAGGTATCCTAACTCTCCCCAGGCCGCTTGCTCGATTGAGAGCGCGGCCTTTCTCAGGTCTGGCCTGTCGGCACGGGTACGAATGACGAGGGGAGGAGTACTCATGAACCACGCCGCGTCCTCTGCAGCAAAGCATCGAGGCCGGGACGCCTCATATGAGTGCTTAATAAAGCGTTAATGGGTAAAAATCAATCATTAATAGACGTTGTGCAGTTTTGGCACAGGGGCGAATCCAATATTAAACGTAGTTTAAAAGAAGAAGAATGCGGGTACGCCTTTGAGGGGTCTGTAAATGCTTAAGCACTAGGATTTTCCGGTGATCCGTAAAGGGTGTATTCCTCAAATGTTTTCGGTGGATACAACGCGACCTTACGAGGATGATCTCCGCCGGCTGATGGTGGGCATCCGAAGCGCAATCACTTTCTTCGGAATACTTTTGCTCGCAATCGTTGCATTCGCAGGTTGGTCAGCGAACCGCGCCGCAACCGAGACGGAGCGTGCGCTGCTCGAAAACGCGATCAACAAGAGCGTCGGGAGTGTCCTCGACGGGTTGAAGAGCGTGGCCTGGTGGGACGAAGCCGTAACGAGGATCGGCGGCGACACGGTTGATCTTCACTTTGCCGACACGGAATTTGGTCTGTTTCTCACGGAGACCTACGGCCACGACGAAGTGTACGTGCTCGACGGAAACGATCGCCCGATCTACGCCTACAAAAACGGCGCGCGGGCAGAGCCTGGCGCTTATGATCTGCGGCGTGCCGAGTTGTCGCCCGTCGTTGCCGAGGTGCGCGGTCGCCCGGAAGACTCGGGGCTGAAGGAGCGTCCGGATGAATTCGGCAGGACGCAGAGCGACTACCGGACTCTTTCGCCGGCTGCCGACATCGCCCGATGGGCGGGCCACATCGTAACCGTGGGGGATCGACCCGCGGTGGTGGGCGCCATTTCGATCGTTCCCAACATCGAGATGGCCTTGCTCAAGGGCACACCGAAGCTTCTTGTCGGGGTCGTGTACATCAAGGAAGAATTCATCTCCAAGATAGCGCGCTCCATTTTGCTGTCGGATCTGGAGTTGTCGCCCCATGCGGCGGCGAAGAGCAGCGTGCTATCCGAGCCGTTCGTGGGCGACGACGGCAAGCATGCCGGCTATCTGTCATGGACGACGCGCCGTCCTGGCCACATTCTGTTGTCGGTGATCCTGCCGCTCGTCGCGTGCGGCGTGTTCGGCGCGGGCATTCTCTCCAATCAGATGTTCAAGCGTCTGCGGCGCGCTTCCGAGGAACTGGCCCAACGCGAGGCCAAATCGCGCCATGCCTCAAGGCATGACGCTCTCTCCGGACTGCCGAACCGGATGCACATGCTCGAAAAGGTCGGCCAGTGGCTCGCGAAGGCCAATCTCAGTCTCAACGGTCGCCGGGTCGTGGCGGCTTACGTCGATATCGACAAGTTCAAGGACATCAACGACACGCTCGGTCACGAGACCGGCGACAAACTCGTCCGCGCGGTGGCGGAACGTTTACGCTCAAGGCTGAGGGCGGGCGACTTCATCGCCCGCTTCGGCGGCGACGAGTTCACCATTCTCTGCCTTGCCGAGGGCGAGCAGGGCGGCAAACATCTCGCGGAACGGATCTCGGCGGCTTTCACCGAGCCGTTCTCCATCGACGGCCAGTCTCTGCGCGTCAAAGCCTCGATCGGCATCGCCATAGCGCCCGACCACGGCACGACGACGGATGAGTTGATGCGCCACGCTGACATCGCGCTCTACGACGCCAAGCGGCAGGGCCGGGATCGAGCCATCTTCTTCACCGCCGATATGGCGCGCGACGTGGAAACGCGTCGCGCGATCGAGGTCGATCTGCGCGCGGCCATTGAGCGGGACGAACTGCGCTTGCAGTACCAGCCGATCGTGTCCTGCCGCACGGGCGAGATCGTCGGCGCCGAGGCGCTCCTGCGGTGGTGTCATCCTGAGCGGGGAGAGCTGCCGCCGTCGACTTTCATTCCCATTGCCGAGGACTCGGGCTTCATGGCCACGCTCGGCACCTGGATGCTGGATCGCGCCGCCCGCGATGCGAAGCGCTGGCCCAATCTCGACATCGCCGTCAACCTGTCGCCGCTTCAGTTCCGCCAGACCGATCTTCCGAAGATCATGAAGGGCCTCGTCGAGGCCCATGGTCTCGTGCCGCAGCGTTTCGTGCTGGAGATCACGGAAGGCGTGCTGCTCGAAGCCAACGCCTCCACCATATCGACCCTGGACGCGCTGCAGGCTATGGGCTTCCAGACCGCCCTCGACGATTTCGGCACGGGGTACTCAAGCCTCCTCTACCTGTGCAACTTCAAGTTCCACAAGATCAAGATCGACCGCAGCTTCGTGGCCAACGCGTCGAGTTCGGAGACGTCGCGCGCCATCGTGCAGTCTGTGGCCTCTCTCGGGCGCGGCCTCGGCATGGAGATCGTCGCGGAAGGCGTGGAGACGGACTATCAGGCCCAGTTGATGAGCCTGTTCGGGTGCACCGAGCTTCAGGGCTTTTACTTCTCGCGCCCGGTCGAGGTCGACCAGCTCTCGGCGCTGGTGAAGAAGTTCAAGCCCTGGCAGGGGCCCGCACCCTCGAAGCCTGCGCTGATCGAGCACACGCCCGGACCGACGAAAGCCTCTGCTTGATTTTCCGTTTCGGTTTGGCTCTTCTCGGAGCGCAAGCGATGGAGATCGCGCGGCGCGAGGCAGGACGGCGATGCAGGATCGGGACGCAGCAAGCGGGCGTGGAAACGCGGACTACGCCTGGAAAGAGTTCGATTCCGAAGCTTACTTCCAGCACTATTACGGCGAGCCGCACCCCGATGACGATCTCATCGTTCAATTGGCCGTCGCGGCCCTGAAACGCGCCCGGCCGCTTGGCGACGACCTCGACGTCGTCGATATCGGCACAGGCCCCAACCTCATTCCCTTCTTCTGCGCGCTCCCGCGGGCGCGCCGGCTCACCGCGTGGGAGTTTTCCGGCAGCAACGTGGCCTGGCTCAAGCGCGAATTCGACGGCGAGGGTCTGCGTCCGCAATGGCGGCACTTCTGGGACATCGTGCGCGAGGCCTACGGCGAAGCGGCCCCGCTGCCGGACAATCCGCTTCCCGCCCTCCGGGAGAAGTGCTCCGTGACGCAGGGATCGATCTTCGATCTCCCTCCGCGCGCGTGGGATGCCGCGACCATGTTCTTCTGCGCCGAGTCGATCACCAAGCGGCAAGACGAGTTTGAGGCCGCGTGTGCAGCCTTCGCCCGGTCGGTGCGGCCCGGCGGGACGCTCGCCGCCGCATTCCTGGCGCGCTCTGAAGGCTACTTGGTGTCGGATTATCTCTATCCGGCGCTTAACCTTTCAGCCGACGGGATAGAGCAGGTTTTCGCAGCGCATGCCGAAGGAATAGAGACTCGCGCGATCGGCATCGTCGAGCGCGAAATCCGCAGCGGCTATTCCGGCGTCGTCTTTCTCACCGGCTTGGCTCGTTGAGGGCGAGGCCTAGTCTCTGATCAAGCGCGCGCCCGATAGGTCACGGCATACACCGGCCAGAGCCCTTTAAGGCCGGAGGGAAGCTGGTCGATCACTTGCGAGATCTCGCCCGGGTCGCAGTGGTGCGCGAGCAGCGCGAAAACGTCTTTTACGATCCGTTCCACCGGCAGTGCGCGCGGCAAGAGCTTGGTCTCGATCGCCTCCAGAAACTGGTCTTTGCTCCGGATGCGTTCCGGCGTCCGCGCGGGACGCCACCCCTCGTAGTAGACCCCACGGAGCATGGTCGGCAGTTGCGCGCCGAGCTGCACGGCTTCCTCCGGAGTGAGCCGGTCCCGAAGCTGATGGAGAACGACGCGCAGGACGCTGAGCGCAATCGTCTCCGTTTCGAAGTCGGCATTGTCCCTCAGCTCTTTCAGCCATTCCTGGGTTTGCTGCACGGTATGTGCGATCGGCGCGGGTATCGTCATGGATCGTCCTCCCAAAAGTGGCGCTGTGCAGGACGCTGCCCGGCGGCGGCCCGCGCAAAATAGGGAAGCGAAGCCGCCGCCGTCCGGTTCGGAAAAGTCGTATCCTGCAAACGCCGTGGACATGGGACGCGCGATTGCGTGCCGGATCAGGCGTTGGGCGCGCTCACCGCCGCGGTGACTTCACCCGTAAGCACATGAGGCGCGGCCTGCGAGACGTCTCCCAGGCTGAGCATCCCCACAAGCCGTTTCTGCTCGTTGATGACCGGCAGCCGGCGGATCTGTTTTTGTTCCATAATGCGCAGGGCGTCGTCCAGATCTTCCATGTCACGGCAGAAGACGATGCCGTCCGTCATCACCTCGCTCGCCGTTATCGTATCGCAATCGCGACCGTCTGCCACCGCCCGGCAAGCGATATCCCGGTCGGTCACCATTCCGACGAGGCGATCGTTTTCCCCCACGGGGATCGACCCCACGTCGAGCTCTTTCATCTTGCGGGCGACTTGGGTCAGAGGCGTATCTGGGCTCACCCATTCGGCACCCTTATGCATGGCGTCTTTGACTTTCACGGCACTCTCCTCCGTTGAGACGATGAACGCGCCGGATGCCGTGTCTTCGCGAGCGGGAATGATCGGTCTTATCGAAGGCGCGGGAGACGACCGCACGAGATCGCGCTCGGGTTCCGCGAGTGGCTGCCGATCGCGCAGGCGCGACACGAGGCCGACCTCAAAGGAAGCGACGAGCCCTACTTTGGTTCCGAGATTGACGAGATGCGGCGGAGGCGGAGAGGAGGGACGAACCGGCCGAAGACTGCTCAGGGCACCCGGCCGAGCCCAGGGAGCGAGGGCACTTCGTGCGCAGGCACGGCACGCGCGAACAGAAAACCCTGGCCCATGTGGCAGCCGCTGGCGGCAAGAATATCTCTTTGCTGCTGCGTCTCGATGCCCTCCGCCAGCACGGACAGGCCCAGACATTCCGCAAGCCGGATGATGGCCGTCACGATGGCCTCTGACGCCGGATCCTGACCGAGATCGGTGACGAAACTGCGGTCGATCTTGAGCGTATCGCAGGGCAATGTCTTGAGATAGGCAAGCGAGGAATAGCCGGTTCCGAAATCGTCAACCGCAAGCCCGACACCGAGCGACTTGAGCGCCGCGAGCGTTGTCCGCGTGGCGGCGAGACTGTCCATGAGCGTCTCTTCCGTGATCTCAAGTTCGAGAAGCTCCGGCGAAAGCCTGGTCTCGCGAAGCGTAGCTGCGAGATTGCCGGCGAAATCCAGGTGACGAAACTGGCGGGGCGAGATGTTGACGGCCATGAGGTCGAGTGCGAGCCCGGAGTGACGCCACATCTTCATTTGCGCCGCAGCAACCTTCAGCATCCGGTTCCCGATGGGCACGATGAGCCCCGTTTCCTCGGCAACCGGCAGGAAGTCTGCCGGCGAAATGAGGCCGCGTTCCGGATCTTGCCATCGGATCAAAGCCTCTAGCCCGAATACCCGCCCCGTCGTCAGCGACACGAGGGGCTGATAGTGCAGCACGAATTCGTCGCGTTCGAGCGCGCGGCGCAATTGCGCCTCCATCGTTAGCCGGGTGTTGGCCACAGCCGTCAGGTCGGAGGAATAGACGCGGTAGGTCGATCTTCCAGCCGATTTGGCCTGATAGAGCGCGGCGTCTGCGTGCTGCAGAAGCTCGTCGGCACGCGAGCTGTCATTGGGAAAGAAGCTGATCCCGATGCTGGCGCCGATGTAAATTTCCTCGCCCGCGGGCAGCAGGAACGGTTCGGTGAGGCGGTCGATCACGTGCTGCGCAACGATCCCCGCCCCTTCAGGCGAGGTCTGTTCGAGAAGCACGATGAATTCGTCGCCGCCGAAGCGGGCCAAAAGGTCGTTGCTCCGGAGGCTCTCCCGGAGGCGCCGCGTGGCGAGCCTCAGGAGTTCGTCGCCTGCGCCATGGCCGAGGCTGTCGTTGACCAGCTTGAAACGGTCGAGGTCGATGAAGAGAACCGCACCCATCGCACCCTGTCGTACCGCGCGATGGAGCGCACGGTCGAGATGCGTGATCAGCAACCGGCGGTTGGGAAGTCCCGTCAGATCGTCGTGATGGGCGGCGTGATCGAGTTCGAGTTCGGATTTCTTGATCCGGCTCAGATCCGCCGTGCTCCCGATGAAATGGGTAACCCGTCCGTTCGCGTCGCGGACGCTTGAGAGTGTAAGGAGCGCCGGATAAATCTTGCCGTTCTTGCGCTTGTTCCAGATTTCGCCTTGCCAGTAGCCGTGTTCCGCAACGTGCGCCCACAATTCGCGATAAAAGGCACGCCGGTGCCGGCCGGATTGAAGCGAGCGCATGCTGCGGCCCACGACTTCCAGCGCCGAATACCCAGAGATCGTCGTGAATGCGGGATTGACCGCGATCACCATCCCCTCGGTATCGGTGACGACGATCGCCTCCTGGCTACAGTTGAAAACGGCGTTTGCCAGATTGACGACGGTCTCTGTGGGGGCGCGGTCGCTCGCTTCCTCTGCATGAGCGCTCGCCCGCGGCGTACTTAACGAGAACTGAAGCATCACCAGACGTCCCCCCTCTTCCGTATGCGGCATTTTGACTGCCGCATCTCACGCCCCGGTTAACGGCCGGCCATTTTTTCGAGAGTTTGCACACCTTCGGATTGTTTATCCGTCTACGTCGGAAGCAACCGCTTGCGAAGCGAAATCATCCGTTGGCCAAGACTTGACGCCCAACGTCAGCTTTTCGATATATCAATGAGTTGGGGTGGGTTCTGTATGTTGGCACTTGAAATCGGAGAGCTGCTTTTGCAGCTCGGGCGCGGCATGCTCGCGGAGCGGGACGACGATGGTCTCACGTCGGCGCAATGGTTTGCGCTTCGCTTCTTTTCCCGTGCCAACGTTTTCAGCCGGACGCTGTCCGGGCTCGCGGCCTACCAGGCGACGACGCGCGGCACCGCGTCCCAAACCATCAAGGCGCTCGAAAAACTCGATTACCTCATGCGGGAGAAGTCGCCGTACGACGGACGAAGCTCGATCCTCACGCTGACCGCGAAGGCGCGTGCGCGCATCGCCCGCGACCCGCTGACCTCCGTTTTCAACGACATTGATACGCTCGACAAGAAGAGACAGGAAATCCTGCGGGACATATTGCGTCACCTCGTGGGCCAGCTCGGCATGAAGGCGCGCCGTCAGGCGGTCGGAAGTTGCGGAGACTGCATCTTCCTTCTCATCCGCCGTCTCAAGGTGCAGGACAACGGGCTGCAAACGAACTTCTTCTGCAAATGCATCGGCATGCCGGTGAGCGAGAAGGAGCTTGAACTCATTTGCACGTCGTTCCAGGCGAGAATGGCCGCGCCGAGCCCGTCCGAGTAGAACGAGCCGCGACGCGGCGGCTTCCTTATAGGCTCACGGCGTAATGGCGACCTTGAGCACGCCGTCGCGCTGGTTTGCGAAAAGGTCGTATGCGTCCTCGATCTGATCGAGTTTGAAGCGGTGCGTGACAAGGCCCGAAAGATCGACCCGGCCGGATGCTACAACCTCCAGCATGCGCCGCATCCGCTCCTTGCCGCCAGGACACAGCGTGGTGCGGATCGTCGTGTCGCCGAGGCCCGACGCGAACGCATCGAGCGGGATCTTGAGATCGGAAGAATAGACGCCGAGGCTCGATAGCGTGCCGCCGGGCCGCAGGATCCTGAGGCCGGCCTCGAATGTCGATTGCACGCCGAGTGCCTCGATCGCGACGTCGACGCCGCGACCGTCCGTAATGCGCATGATCGCTTCCACAGGGTCTTCGGCCTTGAAATCGACGACGACATCGGCGCCGAGCCGTTTGGCCATCTCGATCCGTGCGGGCACGGATTCGACGGCGATAATCTTCGTCGCGCCCATCAGCTTGGCGCCGGCCGTCGCACAAAGTCCGATCGGACCCTGTGCGAACACGGCCACGATATCGCCGATCTGGACGCCACCGCGTTCCGCGCCTGAGAAGCCGGTCGACATGATGTCGGGACACATGAGGACCTGCTCGTCCGTGATCTGGTCGGGGATCGCCGCGAGGTTGGCCATCGCGTCCGGCACGCGCAGGTATTCCGCCTGACTGCCGTCGATGGTGTTGCCGAACTTCCAGCCCCCATAGGGCTTCCAGCCATGCTTCGTGCCCGCGCCGTCCTGTGCGCCGCAGCCGCAAAGGCAGGCGTTGCTCCAGCCCGACGGCGTGATCGCGCCGACGACGACACGTTGGCCTTCCTCGAAGCCTGTGACGCCCGAGCCGAGCTTTTCGATGATGCCGACCGGCTCGTGCCCGATCGTGAGCCCATTGGCGACCGGGTATTCGCCCTTGAGGATGTGGACGTCCGTCCCGCAGATCGTTGTCGTTGTGATCCGCACCAACGCATCCGTCGGTGCGATGTCTGGGATCGGCTTTTCGTCGAGAACGATGCGTCCGTTTTCGACAAAGATCGCAGCCTTCATCGTCTTGGCCATGGCACTCGCCTCCTTTGAGCGTTCGGCTCGGCGCCATCGAACCCTGGATGCCGCCGCAGACGTCGCTGTTTTAGCGAACGCGGATCGACGCCGACGTGTTTCGGATCAAAGCAGACTGCGCTTCGTGCGCGGATCGGGCGAGCGTCATGCGCACGGCAACGGGCTGTCATGCCGAACGTGCTTACCGCGAGCTTAATGCGCCGCGCTCTCAGCTCGTGCGGTCTCTCGTCGAAGGCCGTGTCGTCACATTGTCACGCAACGCGGATGTTACGTCGCCCGGTTTCGGAGGGAAGGTGCGCGATGCCAATACGCATGAGTTCCGGCAAGCTGCCGGCGCCGAGCTTGACTTTGATTTGCGACGCCGTGTTTGCGACCGTCTTGTAGGACACGTGCAACTCTTCTGCGATCAGGCCGTAGGAACGTCCGTCCGCGATAAGAGCAAGCGTCTGCAATTCGCGTAGTGTCAATGTGCTGAGCGGGTTTGCGGTGCCCCTGAGTTCCATGAACGCGAGTTCGGAGGCCACCTCGTGGCTCAGATAGCGGACGCCCTGGCGCACTTTGTGAAACGCTTTGACGAATTCCTCGGCGCATGTCGTCTTCCACAAATACCCCGTCGCGCCGACCTCTAGCGTACGTGAGATGATCACGGGGTCGGTATGCATCGAGAAGACGAGGATCGGCGTCGTCTTGTCGTGGAGGCGAAGTCGCCGGATGAACGAGATGCCGTCGAGGATGCCTGTGCGAATGGTGAGATCGGAAATGATAATGTCGGGCTTCAGCGTCCGATAGGCGCGATACGCGTCAACCGGGCTCGACGCTTCGCCGATTTCCTTCACGCCCGCAGTGCTCAGGAGTTGCTTGCAGGCTTCCATGACGATCGGGTGATCGTCGACGATCAGGGCTGTGGTCACGGGACTGATTCAATCCTCTTCGCTGAAGATCTGTCGTTGGCCGCCCGGCACGTCACCCTCCAAGCTGAGCGAGCGGGCCGGTGCACGCTGCGCGCCTGCATGAGGTTTCCAGGAGCGGAGTGAAATCTCTCCACGCCGCATGCCATCGGCTCCCGCGCCGGATGCCTCACTGAACGAACAGTAGGAGGCGGGTGGCGGCTCCACCTAGCTCCGGGTGCCCGCAAAAGCGTGGAGCCGCCCGGGCAAGTTGGATCGCGACGTGGATTGCGGTGCGATGTCGAAATGGAAACGGACGAACGCGCGCAGCGCATCGAATTTGCGAGAGATCTTGCGGGCGATGCCGTGGCGCACGGCCGCGTGGCCCCATCGAAATGCTACGTTGCGGCCCTATCGATAGAGCCATTCTGGCATATACTATGGAGCCAGACCGCGACGCTAAGTCGGTGTTCTCCCGGGAGAAATTCCCAATGCCTTTGCCATTGAGGCTTCAGCCGACGAGTCCGGTCAGCCTTCAGACCCAAATCTTCGAGCAAGTGCGCGCCATGATCCTTGAGGGGCGTCTCCGCCCCGGCGAGCGTCTTCCTGCGACGCGCACGTTGAGCGAACAGATCGGCATCGCACGCAACACGGCAGCTCTCGCTTACGAGCGCCTGACCGCCGAGGGCTACATCGAGACGCGGTCGTCCGTCGGCACGTTCGTTTCGTTCCAGATCCCGGAAAGCGCGCTCTACGCGGCGAGCCAGAACAGCCCGCCATCGGCGCGCAAACCCCGCCGGGCCATCGGCAGTCCGGTCAACCCGACGTTTCGCTGTCAGGCGGTCGTGAACCCCCACAGAGGCCGGCTCGTTGCCGATTTCTGGGTTGGGCGGCCAGACCCGGACTCGTTCCCGCGCAAGACCTGGGCGCAATTGATCGTGAAACGGCTGCGCACCGCGGGCTCCGATCTGACGGAGTACCGGGCGCAATCGGGTCTTTTCGATTTGAGGCGTGCCATAGCCGATCGGCTACGTCCGACACGCAACATCGCCACCAACGCCGACGAGATCGTCATCGTCGGCGGCTGTCAGGATGGCCTCAGTCTGGTGAGCCGGTTGATGTTGGGCCCCGGCGCCACCGCCGTGGTCGAGCAGCCCTGCTATCAGGGTGCCGCGTTCCTCTTCGAAAGTTTCGGCGCCAACGTTGTCTCCGTTCCCGTCGACGACCGCGGTCTCGATTGCAGCCTCCTGCCCGATGTCAGAAACGCCGTTGCCTACGTCACGCCCTCGCATCAATATCCGTTGGGCGTGACGCTCTCTCTCGAACGCCGGCTTGAACTCCTGGCCTGGGCCGCAGAGACGGATTCCTACATCCTGGAAGACGACTACGACAGCGACTTCCGCTTTCACGGCGCGCCCATCGCAGCCCTCAAGGGGTTGGATCGCACCGGCCGCGTGATCTATCTCGGCACGTTCTCGAAGTCCCTCGGCGCTGGTCTCCGCCTCGGTTACGTCGTCTTCCCGCCGGAACTCGTCGAGCGCGCACGCGACATGAAAACGTTGATGAACAACGGCCAGCCGTGGCTGGAGCAGGCGACGCTCGCCGACTTCATGACGAGCGGCGGCTATGAGCGTCACGTGCGGCGCATTCGCAAGCTTTACCTCTCCCGGCGCAACGCTCTGCTGGCTGCGCTCGAAAAGCATTTCCCCGGCGGCGAGATCATCGGCGACGAAGCGGGAATGCACCTGGCATGGCGCCTTCCGAGCAGCTTTCCGCCGGCACGTGAGATTGAGCAGCGCGCCATCGAGGCGGGTGTCGGCGTCTACACGTTGACCTCCGGCGCGGCTGTCGGGTTTGATACGTCCCCCGAGAACGACCGCTATCTCGTCCTCGGGTTCTCGTCGTTGACCGAACGCGAGATCGCAGCCGGAATTGCGCGCCTCGCCGAAGCCTTGGCCCCCGTCACGGATCGCAAGCACCGCCCAAAACGCCTCGTTGTCGAATGCTGATCGCGTATTGCCCGCCTATCCAAGCACGCGATCAGTGCGACGGGTACAATGCGTCGGCCCGGCCATCCGGGCCCCTCATCAAGATAGGCTAGGCCGTCCTGCGCGGGATGTCCGTAACGAACTGTGCGCCCAATTCAGCTATGCGCCCACGTCGGTAGGGCGCAGTATCGAGACGCCGAACGACGGCTGTCGATGGGTATAGCGAGCCCCGCGTCCGCTTTGATGTGCCGCTTCTCTGCAAAGACGCCCCGCGCTCAGCAGCAGGGGACATCATGACCCTTGCGAGAGCACACCCGTCTCCAGTACCCAGAGAGATGACGGCGGGCGCACCTCGCGCCCCAGCACAAAAAGCCGCCAGGTGGCCCCCATCGCGGCGTCCGCGCGAACTTTGGAAAAAACACGTGACAGCTCGCTCCCATAGGTTCTGCGTGGCGCCCATGATGGATTGGAACGATAGCTGATTGTATTCAGTTAGTTGCCTGATTTCGTGAGTAATTTTTGTGCACTGCACTGTGCAAAACCTGTGGATAACTTCGAAAAATTTCGAAGCCGTTCGTGTGCAGTTTGCGCTCACGTGAGCGCGGCTCGGCACGGCGTGAGTAGAAATTATCAGTATACGCTTTTGACCTGCAAGGGATGGAAGCCCGAAGGGCCGAGACGCTGACAGCGGCTCGGCGCGCGACAGCCCGCCCCGCGCGTCATGCCGGAGGCATGCGCTAACAGCGAGCGCGGGTGCAGCCAAACCTCACGTCATCACTCCCCGCGACCACCGCTGCGCTTCTTGGCCTTCTCCGGCATGCCGCGCGAAACCACGCCCTGCGCTTCCAGTTCCGCAATGGTCAGCGTGGCATCCTGCTGCTCAACCTCGCTCTTGCCCGGCAGCGGATAGCTGGTGGCGCCGCCGAACATGGCGCGGCCGTAGCGGTCCTTGCGCAACCATGCGCCGATGCGAAGCACGGCGTCATTTCTCGTATGATTGTAGGCGCCCCAATAGTGAGGGCGGTCTTTCTCCGGTGCCTCGTCCTTGAAGCGGTTCGGGAACAGTACCAGTTGGCGAGGGCGCAGCTGCAAGCTGCCAACGGAAGCAAGGGCGGTGGTGGTATCGGCGCCTTTAAGCAGGGCTGCTATCTGATCCATCGGCGCGGCGTTCAACGACACCGGGTCGGTACTGCCGTTGAACATAGTCATCACCTCTCCGGTCTTGGGGTCGGTGTACTCGTGGCCGAACAACGGGAATGCGTACTCCACCTTGGGTTCATCAGGCAGGCTCAGGCGCCCTTCAAACATGGGTCGCTTGTCGCCCGGTTCTTTCTCGCGAACGAGGAAGGCGATGAAGTTGCCGTGCGGTTGGGGTTCTGTTGCAGCCATGATCGGGTTCCTTTTGTTCTCCCGAAAAGCTGCGGGCCGTTGGATACAAAGTCCATACGGGCTGCTTACGAAGCGCGCAGGAATATGCTGCCATGCCAGCCGTGTATCAGCGGCGGCCTACCAAGCAACATCGCCGGGATCGAGGCTGCCGCGATCAGCGCGCTGATGGAGGACGAAGTGGATTCGGAGTTCCGCCTCGTCGAAATCGTAGACCAGCGTGAAGGGTGTGTGCGTCACAGGATAAAAGTGCAGCCCAAGTTCGGGATCGCGGATGTGGGAAGCCGGAAACCAGGCCAGGTGATCGCGAATGATGGCGTAAACTAGCGTCTTCTTTTCCTCGGCCACCGCACGACCGAAGCGTTCCTCCCCATAGGCGAGAAGTGCGTTCAGTTGATCGTTGAACGTGCGGGAAACCCGGATGGATCTCATTCGCCGTTGCGCGCCGCGCGGCGGGCGGCGAGGTATTCGTCAGTGCGAGCTTCCGCTTCATCGAGCGTCAGCGTGCGACCCGCTGCAAAATCCTTCCGGGATCGCTCTACGGCGTCGCGTTCGGCAGGCGTCAGCGAAACCGTGCGCTCCGGCTGCGCCCACGCGGTGGTCACAGCGACAAGCGTCGCCAGCTCATCCTCCCGCAAACGGGGGAGGTTCTTGGCAATGGCGTTGATGGCGTCCGTCCGTGACATGGCTGGCATGATACCATATCCAGCCGCCCCGAAAAGAGGCGCCTGGTTATCGAGCCTTTGCAGGCTTATTCGGCTTGCCTGGGGATGAAAAACGCCGCTGCGGGCGTGCTGGACGCGGCGCCACATTTGTCAGTGCCGTGGATAGGCCGAGCACAGATGACTGCCACTGGGGGCGCCGCTGTTGCCGCTGGACGCGGGCGTCATCAATCGCTGCGCGCACGTCTTCCTTTGTAAGCAGGCCGATGCTGTGAAACGCACGCGCGATGTCCACGGCGTCCACGTCGAACACGGTGCTGCGGTGACGCTCTGAAGGCGTGAAGTATTGAAGCTGTGAAGGCAACGCGTCGACAGCGCGCGCGAGATGTTTGGCGGATGCCGTGAGGCCGAGGCTGGAGAGCTTGGCATAGCCGTGGGCGTTGCCGACGACGTGGCCCTTGCCCTTCGTTTCCAGCGCCACGCCGTGCTGGGCGAGGATGTCCTGCATATCCTCCGGCGTGGCGTCCATGGTGAGGTCTTCGGACAGGCGTTCGCCCATCACGCGGGCCTGGGCCTTTGACCATTGCGGCCGGAGTGTCGGCGCACCGCGTTTCCCGGCATAGGTAGCCGGTGAGTCCGGCAGCTGCGGAAGGGTGTCGGTCACGTCCGGGTTGAACGTGTGCGCCGGAACGAACGCGAAGCCGTGCGCGTCGGCTAGCTCCCGCATGATGCGGTCGAGGCGGGCGAAGTCCTGTGATGTTTTCCATGCCCGGCCGGTGTCGGGATGCACGCGGTTGAGCAGGATATGCAGGTGAGGGTGGGGCTTGTCGCCATGGCCCATGACAAGCGCCTGATGCTCGGCGAGGCCCGTAAGCTGTAAGGTCTGCCGGGCCACGTCCTGCATGGCCTCCGGCGTCGGCCGTTCGTTAGCGTGCCACGCAATCATCAGGTGATAGGCGGCCTTGCGCGTGCGCGCCGACAGCTGCGCGGTTGCCTCCATGTATTTTGCGGCCAACTCTGGATCGTCGGTTGGCAGGTTCTGTGTGAACACCCAAGCGACACGCTTGGGATGAGGGTTGCCGGACTTTCCGCGCACGAGGTAACGGGCCAACGCATGAAAATCGTTGGCGGGCGGCGCGATCTTGGCCAGCATCGCTCACAGCGCGCGGGCGAGTGTGTTGATACGGTCGAGGCAAGTGTGCAACTCGTCGGCGCTGACGGCGACCAATCCGGCGTTCGCTTGGCGCGTGAGCTGGTTGAGGTTGTTGCCGATGCGGATGAACTGCCGGAGCAGGGCCGCATCGGTGCCGCGTCGCCGGGGCAGCTCGGCCCGTTGTGCCTTGAGATGGGCGGTCAGGATCAAGCGCGCGAGCGCTGACACGGTGATGCCGCGCGTGGAGGCCTCGGCAGACAACGTCACGAAAGATGCCTCAGCCAATCGGATGCGCACATAGCAAGGCAGCGGTTCCTTCGCGTCATCCAATCCCTTGCGGTATCCGCGCCGTGGCATCCGTTGGCTTTCTCTTCGGGACGGGGAGTGGGGCCGTGGCCCCGCAGTCACGCGCGGCATCGGCGCGCCTTTGATCCCATTTTGTGGTCAAAGGCATACCTCGCCCCGTCCCTCCTACCCTTCCCGAACTGACCTGCTGCATACAAGTCGGCTGCCTGTGGCGTGTGCAATGCTTTGCCGCGACGTTGCCGAAACCGCTCATCCTGAAATCTGCCACCGGGGGGCTTCACGCCCCCCGAACCCCCCGTGGGATATTTGAAACCAATGAAGGCCCGCATTGTATACAGCGGAAGCTGTGGGCAGGCGGCGTGCGCGCGGTGCCCGTCGATGGTAAGATCCGGATGCGGTACAGCCGGGGACGGCGATGACCGTACCAATGAAACAGCGCCCGCTTGTTTTTCAGGTGGGCGCCTTTGATTTCGAGAGCGAAAGAGCCAGCGCGCCGACATGACGCTTTTCCTCGACACCGAGTTCAACGGCTTTGGTGGCGCGTTGATTTCGATTGCGCTGGTGTCCGACAACGGTGGGCGGGAAAGCGAGTTCTACGGCGTGCGGGAGTTGCCCGACCAGCTGGCGCCGTGGGTTGAGGCGAATGTTCTGCCCGTCCTCGGAAAGAAGCCGGAGCCGGACACGGTATTGAGACGGCGGCTGGTGGAGTTCCTGCACGGGCACGCGGGGCAAACAATCATCGCGGATTGGCCGGAAGACCTGATCCATTGCTTGGGGCTGCTGTGCCCGTCTCCGGGACGCGCCTACCGCATCAACTTAAATTTGCGCCTGATTAAGGCCACGGAGGAACTGCCGTCCGAGGTGCCGCACAATGCGCTTTCGGACGCGCGGGCCTTGATGCGCTGGTATCAGTCCGGCGCGACATGAGGTTCTAACGGGCGGTCTGGCGCCGCTGGCTTGTGAAATCCTTCCCTGTGAAATCCGCGCTTGGCCGTGTGATGTTTGGCGGCGTCGTCATGAACGCATGTGCGTAGGCTTGGCGTCGCGGGGCAGGCGCGCGGCCGAAGTCGGCAGGGTTGGCTGTGTGAAGCGCGGCGATGCGCTCGAACGGCACCGCCTTCAAGTCGTCAGGTTCCGCACCAACTTCGGCGGCAAGCTCCAGCAGCACATGCTTGGCCCATGCGCGCATCGTGTCGTCGGGCTGGGGATATGTCGTCGGCGCGGTATCCATATGGAACGACCACGCGATGCCATCGGCCGCCGGTTCAATCCAGCACTCTATGCTGGCCTTGCCGCCGAGATAGATGCGGCGGTGGCCCTGAGCATTGCGCGTGTGCGTGACAATCATGCTGTGAGTCTGGAACGGCCGTGGCGCGGGCGGCAATGCCAGATGGTCATTCGGTAAGCGGCGTGTAGTGGCTGGATATCGGTTCCGGCGGTGGCCTGTGGCAAGGCTGCACGCTTGCCGAAGCCCGCGCCTTGCCGGGCTGTTTCTTCGGAGCCGAACCGTCGCGGGGGCCATACCCTCCGGGGCGCCTCAGCGCGGCCCCCGCGAGGGATCGGCGGAGATGCAGCCAGCGGGGGTGTTTCTTTGGTGAGAGCCCGAGCGGAGGCGTGGGCGACAGGTCGCGCGTGTCTAGTTTGCAACAGGCCGATAGGAAGCGCGCTGACGAAGCGCTCGCAGGGTCGCACGACAACAACTTTCTTGTTAATAAGTTGTTAAGTTTCTGTGTGCGTTTCGGGGGTTGTTAGGTGGTAGCTACGGGATTTTATGGGGATGACGGATAAACGCTAAGTCATTGATTTTATGGCGCGCCGTACAGGACGAAACTGGGTACCGCTATGACATTGCAAGCCATTTATAATTTCATCTCACCTCTAAAGTGATGCCTCCGCCCGTGGGGCTCGCTTCCGGCGGACATCGGTTGGGATGTCCCTGAGGCATTGAATGCCGTGGCACAGCAGACCTGCTTCATGCGAGTGTCCTTCAAGAGCAACGCAACCAAAAAAACTTATGGGAATGAGCGACCGGATCGAGTGGATCAGCGTCGGCCTCAGTGCTTTGGCACTGGTTGGGGTCATGGTGGGCTTTGCTGGAGTCCACGTGGGTGTCGAGAGCCTAGCCTCGACCGGCTTTGGTCTCGTCTATCTCGCAGGTGGACTTCCGGCAACGTGGCGCGCTGTTGTTGAACTTTGGCGCGAGCGCACTCTTGATATCGATCTTCTAATGGTCATTGCGGCACTGGCGGCGGCAGCAGTGGGCGCACCGGCGGAAGGCGCGATCCTGCTGTTCCTGTTTAGCGTCTCGACCACATTGGAAACGCTGGCCATGGGCCGCGCCCGGCGCGAAGTCGCAGCACTCGTGGCGCTCAGACCCGAAACCGCGCTTCGTAGGACTGCGTTGGGCGGTATCGAGGAGGTGAGGATCTCGGGGCTCAGGGTCGGCGACGTGCTGGTTGTGCGGCCGGGCGCCAAGATCCCAGTTGACGGCGTTATCCTCAGCGGCGACGGCCACCTCGATGAATCGAACGTCACCGGTGAATCGATGCCGGTGCGCAAAGCCGCCGGGGCGAAAGTTTTCGAGGCCACGGTCAACCACAGTGCGGTCTTGGAGATGCGCGTCACCGCCACTTCCGGTGACAGTACGATCGCGCGCATGATCCGGCTTGTCACGGAGGCGCAAGCCGCACGCGCACCATCGGAGCGGTTCAGCGCGTGGTTCGGCCAGCGTTACACAGTGGCCGTGCTGGTCGGTTCAACATTGATCCTGGCTGTGCTCCTCGGCCTGGGGCGGGAATGGAACGAAGCGATCTATCGCGCGGCGGTGGTCTTGGTTGCAGCCAGTCCCTGCGCGATCGTCATCAGCGTTCCCGCAGCGATTCTCTCCGCACTCTCGGCGTCGGCAAGAGGCGGTGTGCTTTTCAAAGGTGGCGCGGCACTTGAGAGTTTTGCCGCGGTCACTCAATTCGCGTTCGACAAAACCGGAACGTTGACGACCGGCCGGCCCGAGGTAACTGCCATCGTCTCGCCGGTAATGCCGGAGGACGAGTTCCTGAGGCTCCTGGCTGGATTGGAGGCACATTCCGAACATGGCATTGCCGCGGCGGTTCGCCGTGAAGCTGAGCGGCGCGCGCTCACGCCTGCCGACATGGCGGACGTGACCGCACATCCGAGCGAAGGCATTACCGGACGGGATGCGGCGGGTATGGTCTGGGCCGGCAATCCGCGCATGGTGGCGCGCATGGGCGGCGATATATCGGGTGCCGCCTTCAACGCTATTACCGCCGGCGCGGAAACCGTGATCTGGATGGGGCGCGACACTAGCGTTCTTGGGGCCGTCACGGTCGCCGACGCCGTTCGAGGCACCTCGCGCGAAGCCCTTGATGCCCTTCGAGAAGCGGGGACTACCCGGATCACGATGATGACCGGCGACCGACGGCCTGTCGCCCTGCGTGTGGGCAAGGAGCTTGGACTGTCCGCAGAGGATATCGAGGCCGATCTCCTGCCGCACGACAAGGTCCGGCTTGTTGATGCCATGACGAGGGCGGGCAAGGTTGCCTTTGTCGGCGATGGGGTCAACGACGCGGCTGCTCTGGCGAGGGCGGACGTCGGTATAGCGATGGGCGCGGCGGGCAGCGACGTGGCTGTTCAGGCCGCCGATGTCGCATTGTTGTCGGAAGACATGGCGCGTTTGGCTGCCGCGCACAAGCTTGCGCGGCGGACGGCGCGTATCATTCGCCAGAATCTGACGTTCGCGATCGGGGCGATGCTGGTGCTGGTGTCCGGCGCGCTGTTGTTCGAGCTGCCGTTGCCGTTGGCTGTCGTCGGTCATGAGGGCGGCACGGTCTTGGTCGTGCTCAATGGCCTGCGCCTGCTTTTCGATCCAATCCGTGGAGATGGACGGTCATCGAAGGCCTCCGCAGAGGCTCGTAAGATTGAAGCGCAGGTGAGCCGCGAACTCCAGTCCGAATCATGAGCGGGGCCCACGACTTCGGCGCAGCGGTGATCTGGAAAGGCATGGCCTACGTCCAGCAAAGCGTCAGGCGTGTTCGCTGGGCGCTGTACGGTTATCGGAAACGGAAAGGGCGCAAGACGGCATAGCCATTCCGCACGCGGCCCGTTGGCTGGCGGATTTTGTGCCAGCGACATGGAGCGCGCAAAAATCCGCCGCCACGTGCCTAACACTTCTCACAAGGGACTGTGGTTGGTCGCACGGCTTTGGTGCGCGCTCCTCCTCCGGTCGCCTCCTCCTCGTCGGCCTAAGGGCCGCCTCGTCGTCGGCGCCCGTCGTCGTCACACGCCCCGGCATTTTGCGACGTTACGGCGTACTACTTGTATCAAGTGAAGGGGCGCGGGCGACCGACAGCACGCGCGCTTCCTTCGAGTTTAGCTTTTCCGGCAGAACAGCACGGCGACGTTTTTGGGGCGGGTTTCGGCACCGCCTGTGTTGGCAACGGTGATAGTGTGCGTATGGTCTCCCGTCGTGTTGGTTCCTCCTCCCATGCCGCCCTGGTTGCTCGACATCATGGCTCCGCCCGTTCCACTTCCCAGCGTTCCGAAGTTTCCGTGAACAAGCGTATGTGCGTGCGCACCCGCATTGGCGGCCGTTGCCGTATGGTTGTGGTTTGTCAGTTCATCCGCCTGCGTATGGCCCGGCGCGCGGGTGCCTGCGGGGTCGTTGCCCGCGCCGTTGTCTATCCCACGCAAAAACCGTCCGCGCGCGGGGGTGTATTCCGTCCAGCCGGAGGGACAGGCGGTGGCATCGAAGGCCATCACCGCACCGCTGGGCACCCCGCCGCCGCCCACGAAGTTGAAGGCCCTGCCTTCCGCATAAAGCTGGGCGATGGTCTTGCCCGTGCATCCGGCGACATTGCCCCAACCCGCTGTATTGATGATGGAGTGCCAACTGCCGTCGTTATTGAATTGCACTTGGTAGCCGACATCGTTCGCCCCGGCATTGTAACCATAGACCCCTGGGCTTCCGGCAGATGTCGCAATCAATGTGACGATACTCGTACTTCCCGCCGCCGAACTGCAATTCAAGGCATCCGGCCAGTTGGGCACCATGGTGGAAGCATCACCGTTGCCGATGTCGAGCCATTGGGTTCCGTCGCACACTTTCATTTGCTTGGTGGCGCTGTCGTACACCATGGCGCCTTCGGTGTTGGACACCACGTTGGCGGCTGGCCCCATGGCGGCCCTGCCGCCGGAAGCCTTCATCTGGATGACGGTGTCTTGCGTGCTGCCCACAGGAGCAGCTGGACAAGCAGCATATGAGCTTGAAGAAAAACTCACGAATGCGGCGACCACAACCATAGTTGAATGGACTGAAGAAATGAGGACCGACGGCCAACGCATGCTGACAGGTTAAAGGATATTCCGAAGCACTTCGAGGCGGCTGCATGAACCGAAGGCAGAAATATAGATGCGCCGCGCATGTGCGTGATGTGTGCGGAAAAAATTTCAAAAGGGCCGTGTTCTGAAAATTCTGAGAAGTGTTCTGTAAAAAGTGTTCTGAGATGTTCTGTTCTATATAGAGGGCGCGACCAATTCTGCGTAACCCCGCGACCAATTCTGCGTAGGGCGGGCCTCGAAGCGCGACCAATTCTGCGTAGGGGCGCGACCGATTCTGCGTAGGCACCATGCTAAGTGATTGAAGATCGGCGGATGACTTGTCCACAGGGCGCGACCAATTCTGCGTAGGCGGGCACTATCGTTTGCGCAGCGGAGGCAGATAGAGGGCGTCGGGGCCAGCCGGTGACACTGTCATGCCCGCCTCAGTGAGCTTTACAGGCAGTTTTGGGAACACATCCAAGACGTCCTTCAGGTCGTCGGCGAAACCACGCTTAAAATCGCGTTGGCGGCCGTAGTCGCCTCCGAACTGTTCGGCAAGCGCGTTCCATGAGATCGGCAACGGCTGCCTCAGGCGGTGGAGCCGGTAGTTGAACCAGAAATACATATCCAGCTTGCGGGCCGAGCCTGCGAACGCGCGCACGGCTTCTGCGCGGATCGGCAGCGCGTGCTTGGCCAGCGTCGTGTAGAAATCCATGCTGAACGTGAGCGTGGACGGCCACAGCATCATCTGGTCGGGGCTGGTGGGGAGCCACACGTCGATGCGCGAGAACGGCATGCCTTGGTATTCGACAGCATGGCGACCGTCCCACATGCCGACGCTGAGCTTGCAGGCGGCCAGCGCGTTGATCTGTTCCTTGAATGCTTGCAGCGTACCCTTCTTGCCGCCGGTGACCGGAAAGCCCATGTCGCGGATGAACCCGGTGAGGCTATCCGCAACTTCAATGGTTGGGCCTTGTTGTCGGATAGCTTCCGAGCACAGGTGCATCAAGAGCAAGCGAGCTTTAGGGCCGAAAGGCAGCGGTTGCTCTATGCGGTTGCCGGTTTCTGGATTACGCAACTTGCCCGCTTCCACGACGAGCGACATGCGGCCTTGCTTGCGCTCATATTCGCGGACGGACAGGGGCTGGCGGCTATAGGGCAAGCCGCACATGGCCAGTACGGAATGAATGTGCCGCAGGTCGTCGGCGTCGGTTGGGGTGTCTTCGAGTTTGCGGCGGACAAGTTCACGGCGGCGCGCATCACGGGAAAGGCTGGCTAGCTTGTCGCGGCTTGCCTGCTTTTGCGAAAGTTCCATCCTCTTAAACTCGAAGCCCGGCGTTTCGCGCGCCATGTCCAGCTCGGCGACAAGATCGGCATCGCGGATTTCAACGTCGAACGTCATGCAACCGCGCTCTTGTCGTGCTTGCGGAAGAAGTCATTGAAAGCTTCAACGCCCATATCCTGAACGGAGCATTCCTTATCCAAGCCAATCAGGTGAAGTTGGCGAAAGGCTTCGGCGCTGATCCAAACCGTGACCGCGCGGCGGCCTACCCGCGTGGCCACCTGCGGTTTTGCGCGCGTCGCAGCCGCTGCGGGTTGTGGGGCGGCAGGCTGGGTGGCCTCGGTTCTTCCCTGAACCCCCATCATCGCTTCCCGCAGTTTGTTGTGGCTCATTGTCTTCACCTCCTCATTGCTTCGTGTCTTCACTCCTTCACCCCCTCATGTCTGCGTGCTTGCGTGTCAGCGTGAAGAGTTGACGGATTTCCTGCGCGGAACGGCCGGACGGCTCGAACTCGACGACACCTTTCCCTTCGGTCAGCGATTTGATGAAGGCGACACGGCTACCGATGCGCACCGGCAGAACCGGCAGGCCGTAATCCGCCAGTGCCTCGGCAGCCATTTCGGTGAGGGAGCTTCCGGCCTTGCAGCCGTTCAAGACGAAGACGGCCGGACGCGCCGCCAGCTTGGCAATGTTCACGGTGTCCGCCACCGCATCGAGGTCAAGACTGGATGGCTGGCACGGGATGATCAGCAGGTCGGCCGCCTTGGCAGCGATGAGAGAGGCGCTTTCCGACTTCGGCGCGGTGTCAATGAATGCAAGCGCAGCGTCGCCGTCGCGCGCTTGGGCAAGAAGCGTGGCGAGGTTCGGTGCGTGGCCGCTGACGATGACGGGATTGCCGTCCTTGCGGAGGCGTGCCCATCGTGACGCACTCTGCTGCGGATCGAGGTCGATGACGACCGTGGAAAGATTGGCGCGGGCGGCCGCGATGGCCAAGTTGAGGGAAAGCGTGGTCTTACCGGAGCCGCCTTTCTGGGAGAGGAGTGCAATTGTCTTCACCCCTTCACGCTGACACAGCCGCAACGTGCGGTGAAGTCATCGCACCACGCACGTGCCCTTTCCGAGAGCACTCACGTGAGTGATTTAAGGAGCTAGCGGCCGAACGTGCGCGAGGCAGAACGCCCAAGGCAACGATGGCTGCTGTCTATTTGGGCTGTTGGGATGGAGGCCCGGTCCCGCATTCTTGAATTACGAAGCGGAAACGCGGTTGCCACGCCTTGCCCGGCTTGCAACGTAGCTTGGGCGAAGGTGCGTGTAGCGTTGCAGCATCTTCCAGTCGCGGTGGCCGGACACGGAGGCCACCGCCGGAATATCCCAATCCGCTTCGAACAGGCGGCTGATGCCTTCGTGGCGCAGGTCATGGAAGTGCAGGTCGTCAATCTGCAACTCGATGCAGGCCCGCCGGAAGGCCGCGCCGATGGAGCGCGCACAATAGGGGAAGATGGCACCCTTCGGTGACACCCACTGCATCTGCTCGTCAATAAGCGTCACCGGGTCAAAGCCTGCATCGGAGATAAGCGGCACGACTTGGTTGTTGGATGCCTTGTCGCGCGGGTGTTTGCGTTGGCGGATGAGCACCGTGCGCTCGTCGCGGTTGAAGTCTTCATAGAGGATGCGGGTGATTTCATCCTGCCGCATGGCGGTGGCGACCGCAAACTTGACGATGCGCTCCATGGGAATGACCAAGCGCGGCCGGAAGCGGAAGAAGGCAAGCAGGCGGTTGAGTTCATCGGCGGTGGGGCGGCGCTCGCGCTCAACGGACTTCCCGACCAAGCCCAACCGCACCAGCGCACCACGGCCGAGCCGCAGATCTTCCATGGGCACCTTGTGTCCGTAGATTGAGGAGGCGTGTTCGAAAACGGTGCCGATAAAACTCAAGTCGCCGGAGAGCGTGGACGGCCCGGCACCTTCTTTGGCGCGGCGGCGGCCGAACTCGATCACCCGTTCGCGCGTGAAGTTGGCAACCTTCACCTTGCCAACGTCGCGGTCGTCTTGAAGCCGGAGTAGGGCGCATTCCTTGCTGCGCTGGGCAGCTTTGCCGACCTCTGCCATGTCGTCGAGGTGCAGCTTGATGAACTCGCCCACGGTGTCCGTTTTAATGGAGTCACGGGCGGTGGGCGTTTGCCCGCGCTCGATGCAGTCCTGCTGCTCTGTGGCCCATCGCAGGGCCTGGGATTTGAGCTTAAAGGTCTTCGAGATCGATTTCTGGCGATGGCGCAGTTGTGCCCGCCAGTTGCCGGAGGGTAGCTTGACGATGCTTGCCATGGCTGTGTGTCCAATTCCTTATTGGATGCATCCGCGATGCGCGCCGTTCGTGCTCACGCCGTGCTCACGTGAGCAATTCCGTGAGCGTGGAGGCTAAAAACACCTGATGGCAGGCGAGAACATCTGCGAACAAGCGTGAGCACGTTCACGTTTCATGCTTTTGAACTATATAGGAAAATGCGTGCAATCTCAATCGCATAGGTTCTGCGTGGCGCCCATGATGGATTGGACGGACCGGCATTGCCGGCACTTCCACCGTCTCCTGTCCCGGAACGCGAGGCTCTATACGGAGATGGTCACGGCCGAAGCTGTCATCCACGGCGACCGCGCGCGCTTGCTCGGCTTCGGCCCGGAGGAGCATCCAATCGCTCTACAACTCGGCGGCTCCGATCCGGAAAAGCTCGCCCACGCCGCGAGCATCGGCGAAGCCGAGGGATACGACGAGATCAATCTCAACGTCGGCTGCCCGTCGCCGCGCGTGCAGGAAGGCTGCTTCGGCGCCGCGCTGATGGCGGAGCCCGCGCGCGTCGCCGCATGCGTCGCGGCGATGGCGTCGCGCGTCTCCACTCCGGTCACGGTGAAGTGCCGCATCGGCATCGACGACCAGGACAGCGAAGCGGATCTCACGCGGTTCATCGAGGCCGTGTCGGATGCGGGCTGCCGCCTCTTCATCGTGCACGCGCGCAAGGCGTGGCTGGACGGTCTCTCGCCGAAAGAGAACCGCGAAATTCCGCCGCTCGATTATGCACGTGTCTATCGCCTGAAGGCTGCGCGCCCCGACCTCACTATCGTGATCAACGGCGGGATCGAGAGCCTCGACGAAGCAACCAGCCACCTCGAACACGTGGACGGCGTGATGGTCGGCCGCGCGGCCTATCAGACGCCTTACCTGCTTGCCGACGTCGACCATGTGCTCTTCGGCGCCGATGCGCCCCCACCTGCGCGCGGCGACGTGTTGACACGCCTCGTTCCCTACGTCCGCGAGCACATCGCCCGGGGAGGACGTCTCAATTCCGTGACGCGTCATATTCTGGGCCTCTATCACGGCCAGCCGCGCGCGCGCGTATTCCGCCGCTACCTTTCCGAAAACGGTGTCGGTGAGGGGCCAGGGATCGACGTGCTGCTCGATGCGATCGCAATTGCCGAGGGCCGGCCGCGTGACGCAGACGAAGCGGTAGAGACTGCTGCGTTCGCGGCAGAGTAGCGCGGGGGCTCAACCATGGAACTCGCGCTCGCCAACGGCGACCTTCTCTGGCTCGTGCTGGCGCTGCTTGTCGGCGGCCTCGCGACGGGCTTCCTCGCCGGTCTGCTCGGCATCGGCGGCGGTGGCGTGTTGGTGCCGGTGCTCTTCGAAACGTTCACGTTTCTCGACGTCCCCGAAAGCATTCGGATGCATCTCGTGTTGGGCACGTCGTTCGCCGTCATCGTGCCGACCGCGATCTCGTCCTTCCGCGCACATCGCAGCAAGGGCGCCGTCGATATGGACGTGCTCCGCCGCCTCGCGCCGTTCGTGATCGCGGGCGTGCTGGTCGGCATCGCGCTCGTGTCGGTGGTCTCCGGCTCAGCGCTCAAGTGGGTTTGGGTCGTGTGCGGCTATATCTTGGCAATCAAGATGGCGCTGGGCCGCGAGGATTGGAGGATCGCGAGCGACGTTCCAAACAATGTGCCCATTCGCATCGCCGCGTTTTCCATTGGCCTGGTGTCGACGCTCATGAGCATCGGCGGCGGCATGTTCCTGGTGGCACTGTTCACGCTCTGCGGCTGGTCGATCCTCAAAGCGGTCGCCACGTCGAGCGGCTTCGGTCCCATCATCGCGGTGCCGGGGCTGATCGGGTACGTGTGGGCCGGCTGGGGCAATCCCGAGCTTCCCGCCATGTCGCTCGGCTTCGTGAGCCTCATTGGCGCCGCGATCATCATTCCGATGAGCGTGCTGGCAGCCCCGATCGGCGTCCGCGTCGCGCACGGCATTTCGCGTCGCGCGCTGGAGCTGGCGTTCGCCGCGTTTCTTGCGCTCGTTGCGACGCGGCTTCTCGTGTCGATGATGTAATGCGCCGCGCAGCTATTTGATTTTGTGGTAGGCGATCTCGGCCGCGTCTCTCCCCGCGCGCGACAATCCCGGATAGCCCTGCGCGCGCCAGAAGGCCCAGCCGCCGACGATGCCGCCTGCCGTGATCGCGACGGCGGTCGCGAGCGATTTGGCATCCGCGGCGGTGACGGCGTATGCGATGCCGACACCCAGCCCGAGCACGAATCCGATCCCGATATCGGACCACCCGCGTGGAATGGAGAGCAATCGCGCGAGATCCGAAAGCACGACCGTTGGAATGTAGAGCGCGAGCGCGAGCGTTGGCAGCACAGGGATGGCGAGCAGGAACAGCATCGGTCCGGACTGGAAGAAACGGCTTTCCACCCCGCTCAGAATGAACAGCACGGCGAGAAACGTCGTCGCGCCCGAGAGGCAGGCATAGGCATAAGCCTTTCCACGGGAGGCCGCGGTGCCGACATCACGCGCGATGGCATCTGCCGCCTGTGCTGCGGCTTCCGCAGTGCGGGCCTCGGGGCGGCCAGAGACGGTCGGTTTGCGCACGGAAGCAGGACGGACGCGCGGTGACGCATCGACGCCGCGCCGGCCGAACGTACCCGAGTTCGCGGATTGTTTTGCCAAGGCCATCCGGGGCTCCTGCATGCGGTCATGGAGGCGCAAGCGTGCGCCCGCGCGCACCTCGATCCGATTAACGGACGGGCGCGCCCGCCGTGCGAAGCTTTGGGCTGGTGAAGACGCCCTTAATGCCCGCGCTCAGATTTTCTGATTGTAGTCTCCGACCTCGGGGAACGCCGCGAGACGGGCCTCGATATCGCGGAACATCGCGATCTTGTTCTCTTCCGACACGGGGCTCTCGACCACGATCACGAGTTCCGGCTTGTTGGAAGAGGCGCGAACGAGACCCCACGTCCCGTCTTCGAGCGTCACGCGCACGCCGTTCACGGTCACCAGGTCGCGGATCTTCTGCCCGGCGACTGTGCCGCCGTTCTTCGCCAGCGCTTCGTAGTCCGCGACCACGCGCTCGACAACGCCGTACTTCTTCTCGTCGTCGCAGTGGGGCGACATGGTGGGCGACTGGTAGGTTTTGGGCAGCGCGCGGCGCAGATCCGCGATTGTCTTCCCCTCCGCGCGTTCCAGCATGTCGCAGACCGCGAGCGCAGCCACGAGGCCGTCGTCGTAGCCGCGCCCCAGCGGCGGTTGGAAGAAGAAGTGACCGCTCTTCTCGAAGCCCACGAGCGCCTTCTGCTCGAACGTGTAGCGCTTCATGTAGGAATGCCCGGTCTTCCAGTAGAGCGTTTTTGCGCCGGCCTCCTGAAGCACCGGGTCGGTCGCGAAAAGACCGGTCGACTTGACGTCGGCAACGAACACCGGGTTCTTGTGAATGGCTGCGATGTCGCGCGCCAGCATCACACCGACAGTATCGGCGAAAATCTCGTGCCCTTCGTTGTCCACCACGCCGCAACGGTCGCCGTCGCCGTCGAAGCCGAAGCCCACGTCCGCCCCGTTCGCCACGACCGCTTCCGCGATGGCGTGCAGCATCTTCATGTCTTCGGGGTTTGGATTGTAGCGCGGGAAGCTGTGGTCGAGTTCGGCGTCGAGCGGCACGACCTCGCACCCGACCGCTTCGAGAACCTTCGGCGCGAACGCGCCCGCCGTGCCGTTTCCGCACGCGGCGACGACCTTGAGCGGACGCTTGAGCCGAGGGCGGTCCGCGAGATCCTTCATGTAGCGCTCGGCGAGGTCCGGCAGGAAGTGGTAGCGCCCGCCATCAGATGGCGCGAAGTCGCCCGAAAGCACGATCTCCTTGAGGCGTCCCATTTCGTCGGGTCCGAACGTCAGCGGGCGCGCAAGCCCCATCTTGATGCCGGTCCAGCCATTGTCGTTGTGGGAGGCGGTCACCATCGCGACGCCTTCGACGTCGAGTTCGAACTGCGCGAAGTAGGCCATCGGCGAGAGCGCAAGCCCGATGTCGAACACCTCGAATCCTCCGGCCAGCAAGCCCGTCATCAGCGCCTGCTTCACGGATGCGGAATACCAGCGGTAGTCATGTCCCACGACGATGCGCTTCGCGACGCCGTACTCGTCGAACACGCGCGCCATGCCGAGCCCCACGGCATTGAGCCCCATCAGGTTGATCTCGTTAGGGAACAGCCACCGTGCATCGTATTCGCGAAAGCCTGTGGGCTTCACGAGCGGCAGCCGCTCGAAGTCGGCGGTGTTGGGGACGAGATCGGCACGAGGCTTGGGAAACATCGGATGACCTTCATAAACGCGACCGCACCGGGCTGCGGCGGACCGGCATGTGGGAACGCTGAAATTGCGGCAGAAAGCCGGGCGGACAGAAGAACCCCCGGCGGGCGGTGGCGGTTATGCACCATGTGCGGGCCGGTTTGCCAGCGCCACGCCGGGCTTAAATGCCTGAAAGGGTCAAAAGGTTCGGTGGCCCGCACGCGCGGTCTATTCGACCAGAAGCAGCCGGCCCTGGCTGATATCCACGCGCCGAAGCTCGCCCAGAAAGCTCATACCGAGCAGGGTCTTGCCAAGCCGGCCGCGCTCTGAGACGACGCCGCGCACGTTCCGCACCGTGATCCGCCCGATGCTCACCCGGTCGAGTTCCACCGGCGCCACTGCCGCCGTGCCGTTCGCCGTCTGCACGCGCGCCGTGAAATCGGACGGCCTGAGGTTGAGGCCGAGCCGTTCGGCATCTTCATAGGTCAATGCAACCATGGATGCGCCGGTATCGACAAGCACGTCGAGCGGCCGGCCATTGATTTCGGCGCGGGCGTAATAATGGCCATCGCGGCTGGCTTTGAGTTCTTCGGTGCCGCTGCGAAGCGTGTTTGGCTCGCCCGCCGGTTCGCGCGTCGCAACCGCCTCGGCGACGACAGGCTCTGACCCAAGTCCGATTGCATCCGACAGGGCGGTGCGCAGGGTGTCATAGTAGAGCACGCCCACGACCAGAATGCCGGCCGCGGCGCCCCAGCTTGCAAGCTCGCTCAGAAGCGATCGTGCGCCGGACGAAAGTGCCATGGGTGGAACGCTCTCCGTCGCAGGTGCCGCGCTGTTCACGGCGCTGTGGGCATGCCTCCCGGCGACGCGAAGCTTCCAAGGGTCAGGACGTGCCCCGGAGCGTCAGGAAGTCGCCGGAAAACTCATACGAGCGCAAACGCTTTAAGAAACTCATACCGAGGAGGTTCTCGTTCAACGCGCCGGGCTGCGAGACGAGAGCGTCCACGTCCCGGACTTCGAGCGGCCCGACCGAGATCGTGCGCAGCCGCACCGGCGCGGCATAGGCCGTGCCGTTCGCGGTCGATACCGGCGTCGTAAAGGAGAGGTTCTGAACGTCGATCCCGATCCGCTCCGCGTCTGCAGGTTTGAGAACGACCGTTGACGCACCCGTATCGACGAGCATCGACAGCGCCACGCCGTTGGCCGTGCCGCGCGCCACGAAATGACCGTTCTCCTGCCGGCGGATGCGCACGGCCAGTTCGCCCGAAGGCGACGTGCTGACGAGGATCGAATGCCCAGGTGGCAGCACTTCGCCGGCGACGCGGTAGGCGACGGCGCGCAGGTCCTCCCGATAGCTGTACCCAACGATCAGGAGCAGCGCGAGCCCGAGCCAGGCGCCGGCATGACGCAGCGCCTCGCGTGCGCGGCCGCGATAGTCGCCTGAGAGGAATGCGAGATAGAGCCCGACGAGCGCGAGCATGGCGAGCGCATACGGCCAGCGGTCGCCCGCTTCGGCGAGCAGGCTGCCGGAATCGCCGCTGAGGCTCCAGAAGACCACGACCAGCGCGGCGAGGATGGCGAGCAGAACGGCCAGCATGACCTAAGAGCTCGCTTGGGCGAGCTTGGGGCGCGTCTTGAGCGCCAGCATGATCGCGCGGCGTTCCGCGTCCGAGTAGGACGACCAGAGCGCGATCTCGTGGCGCGAGCGGCGGCAGCCCTCGCAGAGACCGTCGCGAGGGTCGATGGCACAACGCTTGATGCAGGGAGAGTCCATGCGTTCCCTTAGCCGTGGGCGGGTTGTCGATGAAGCGGACGTTCCGCCTAATCTAGGCAGTCCCGCCCGTGGCCTCAATCCCCTCCAAGGCACGTGCGCGCAAGGCCCGCATCGGCCACGCAGGATGCCGCCCGACCGATCCCGCGATTTTGGAGTGCGTCAGGCCACCCGCGTGGGCCGCAGCGGGGAGGGCGGCCGCGGCGTGACCTTGAGGCGCGGCTTGCGCGTCGGCGGCGGCGTGGGCTGGCGATGACGCTCCGCGCCGAGCGGCTGCAACGGCGCCACCGTGGCGAGCACGCGCTTCGGCGGCAGGAAGACGCGAACCTCCGTGCCCTTGCGCAACTCGGACGAGAGGTCGAACGTACCGCCGTGAAGCTCGATCAGGCTCTTGACGATCGGCAATCCAAGCCCCGTTCCGCCTTCTGCCGTCTCGTGGGCGAGAGAGCCCTGTCCGAACGCCTGCAAGACTTTCGGGATCTCGTCCGCCGGGATGCCGGGCCCCGTGTCGCGGATGATGAGGATCTGCCCGCCGTCGGCGGCCTGACCCACCGCGAGCGAGACGCGCCCGCCCTTAGGCGTGAACTTGATGGCGTTCGAAAGCAGGTTGAGACAGATCTGGCGCATGGCGCGCACGTCCACCCACACCTGCGGCAGATCGGAATCGATCTCCATCGAGACTTCGAGCCCCTTGCTGTCGGCCCGGAGCGTGAGGAGGCGCTGGCAGTCCTGCGCAATGTCCCCGAGGTGCGCGCGCTCCTCCACGAGTTCGTAGCGCCCCGCCTCGATGCGCGAGAGATCCAGGATCTCGTTGATGAGTTGCAGCAGGTGGCGGCCGCTGTCGTAGATGTCGTTCGCATACTCGCGATAAACCGGCGCCGAGTGCTGGCCGAACATCTCGTCCTTCATCACTTCCGAGAAGCCCATGATCGCATTGAGCGGTGTCCGCAGTTCATGGCTCATGGTGGCAAGGAAGCGGGATTTTGCCTTGCTGCCGGCTTCCGCACGGCGGCGCGCTTCGTCGGAGACGAGCTTTTCCTCGTGCAGCTCTGCGATCAGCATGTCCTTTTCCGCGCGGAACGCCAGCATTTGCAGCGTCGTCTGCCGGATGCCCTTCGCGAGGAAGACGAAATAGATATGCACGCCCACCGCCATCGCGGCGAGGGCGTAATAGAAAGGCTCGCCCATCATGATGAGACGCGTCGAAACGGCGATCGTCATGGGGATGGTGCCGACGTAGAGCAGGCTCATCATGGGCGACGTGAACGTCATGCGCACGGCGAGCAGCACGATGAGGGAGGCGAAGATGAACACGTGCGAGGAAAACGGCTCGCTGCCGCCCGCGCCCATGCCCACCAGCGCGAAGCCCGCCCAGACCACGCCGCAAAAGAGTTCGGCCAGAATGAACCTGCGGCGCCAGAGCTTGAGGTCGCTATCGTGGCGCGCGTGCGCGACGAAGCGGCGGCAAAGCTCCAGCAGGATCACTTTGGACGCGATGACCAGCGTGAGCCAGAGCGAGCCTTCGAACCACGGCGCCCAGAACATGGAGGCGAGCGCGAAGATCGCCGCGAGCGCCCAGATCGTCACCGCCGCCGAGAGCTCGTTGCGGGCAAACAGGCCCATCAGCTCGAACTCGAACTCGGGTTTGATGTCGCCGCCGCGCGTCAGCCGGTCGCGCGCAGCCTTGACGTCTTCGTCGGCGCGCTTGCGCGCGGCGTGACGGCTCCTGAGCTCGGCGAGAATTTGCGATCGTGTGTCGTTGTCCATGCGTCCGCCGCGCAGCTTTCACGACGGCCCTTTTCCGCTTCGAGCCTTCCAAACCGGGATCTTGTCGCGGGCCGTGGGCGGGTATAGGTCGTGGATCTGCCCATCGTCACTGTCTACAGAATTCGCTAACGATCCCTTTATCCCCGGATCGCGCGCGAACGGCGCTGTTCCCCGGGGAACAGGAAGCGACGCGCCGATATGGCAGGCTTTGGGGTTAAGATGGAGCAAGCAAGGCGAGGCGGAGCGGGCATGAAGTTAACCGTAATCGGATCGAGCGACGCCTTCGGGTCCGGAGGGCGGCTTCAGACCTGCTTCCATGTGGCGTGGAGCGGCGGCGAGTTCCTGATCGATTGCGGCGCGACCTCTCTCATCGGGCTTGAGCGCGAAGGGATCGATCCGAACGGCATCTCGACGATCTTCATCTCGCACCTCCACGGCGACCACTTCTCGGGGCTCGTCTGGTGGCTGATCCACGCACTCCACGTCGCAAAGCGCACGGTCCCGCTCACCGTCGTCGGCCCGGAGGGCATAAAGGAGCGCTTCGAGGCGGCGGCCGAGGCGCTGTTCCCGGGCGCCACCGCCAACCCGCGGCGCTTCGACCTCGCCTTCCGAACCTATAGAGATTTCGTGCCGCTGGACGAGCGGGGCGTCCGCGTGACGCCGTTCGTCGTGAGCCATCCGTCCGGCGCCACCTCCTACGCGCTCCGCTTCGAGGTCGACGGCAAGGTTCTCGCCTTCTCGGGCGATACCGAATGGGTCGAGACCTTGCTTCCCACCGCGAACGGCGCCGATCTCTTCATCTGCGAATGCTTCGGATTCGAGATGGAGGCCCGCTATCATCTCAACTGGCGGACAATCGAACCCAATCTCGGAAAGCTCGGTGCGAGGTCGGTTCTGCTGACCCATCTCGGTCCCGAAGCGCTGGCAAACCGCGAGCGCATGATCCATCCCATCGTGGCCATTGCGGAAGATGGCCTCCGCCGCGACATCTGATCCGGGAAGGAGAGAAACCTCACGTGACGAGTGCGCTTGACCGGCTCACGCGCGACATCCGCCGATGCCGGCACTGCTTGGAGGCGCCGAAGGGCGCGCCGTTGCGCCACGAGCCGCGTCCCGTCCTTCGCGTCAGCCGCACCGCGCGCCTCGCCATCGTCGGCCAGGCACCGGGCACGCGCGTCCATGCTTCGGGTGTTCCGTTCACCGATCCGTCAGGCCAGCGGCTCCGGTCCTGGATGGGAGTCACGGAGGAGGAGTTCTACGACACGCGCCGCATCGCCATCGTTCCCATGGGTTTCTGCTTTCCGGGACAGGACGCGCGCGGGGCCGACTTGCCGCCACGCAGCGAATGCGCGCCGTTGTGGCGTCCGCGCCTGTTCGCCCTGCTGACACAACTCGATCTCGTGCTGCTGGTCGGCAGCTACGCACAGCGCTGGCATCTGGCGGAGCGGCCGGCTGCGAGTCTCGGCGAGACCGTGCGCGATTGGCGGAGCTTTCTTGCCCGCCCCGGCGGATCGCCGCGCTATTTCCCGCTGCCGCATCCGTCGTGGCGCAACAATGCCTGGCTCGCACGCAACCCCTGGTTCGAGGCCGAGCTGCTGCCGGATCTCAAGCGCGAGGTCGCGCGCCTCATCCGGCCGAACGGTGAAAAGTAATCGCAAATTACCGCTTGACCGGATCGCGAGAACAAACTTTTCTTGCGCCATCCCTAAATTGAGAAATTTCATTCTACGATGGCGGTCCACATGCTCGACGAAATGGACGTCAAGATACTTGCGATCCTGCAGCAGGATTGCACGCGGCCCGTGGCCGAAATCGGCAAGGAGGTGGGCCTTTCGACCACGCCCTGCTGGCGGCGCATCCAGAAGCTGGAAGAACTCGGCGTCATCAAGCGCCGCGTCGCCGTTCTCGATCCCCAGAAGGTGAACGCGGGCGTCACCGTCTTCATATCGATCAAGACCGATAAGCACAGTCTGGCGTGGCTGGAACGCTTTCACGCTGCGGTGGCCGAGTTTCCCGAGGTGGTCGAGTTCTACCGCATGTCGGGAGATGTCGATTACCTCCTGCGCGTCGCAGTGCCGGACATCGCGGCTTACGACGTCTTCTACAAGAAGCTGATCACCGAGGTCGAAATCGCAAAGGTCTCGTCCGCGTTCGCGATGGAGGAGATCAAGCACACCACTGCGCTACCGCTGACATTCGCCCGCCCCGCGTCCGAGAAGCGCCGCGGCAGTTAGGCTGTGACGCAGCCAACGACCGGATGTGGCTGGGCACGGGCCTCCCTACGCAAGCATGACGAATGGAATACGTGAGGCGCGCGCGGGCCGCGCTCGTTCCTCCTGTCCTTTGCCCACGGCTTTTCAAAAACAAAGAAGCCGCCCCGAGGGGCGGCTTCCTGTTTGGTTCGGTCTCTCGACTTCGAATTAGAAGTTAATGAGAGCGCCTGCCTTGATGTACTGGAAGTCTTCGACGCTCGTACCCAGCGTGGCGAGGTCGCTGTCATCATAAGAGAGATGACGGTAGCTGACCCACAGAGACATGGCAGCGTTGTCGATCTCCTGCACGAGGCCGAGGCCCCACACATCCATATCGCCGCTGAAGCCGCCCGCGCTCTCGTCGACGTTCAGGTACTCACCGTAGAGCACCGTGTGGCCGAGCGGAGTCCAGCGCTGACGGAGACCCGCCTTGACGTAGTAGGTGTCGGATTCAAAGCCGACGCCACCGCCGAAGTCGAGGTCGTTGTTGCCGTAGGCGCCGTAAACGAACAGGCCGGTGGGCACGTGCTGGAGGTAGGCGCCAGCCTGGAAGTACTCAGTCTTCGGCGCGTCGAAGCCGGGCTGGTTCCACCAGTTCGGGAAGCCGCCGCCAGTGATTTCGTTGTAGGCAGCCGCTGCAGCGAACTTGAAGCCGCCGAACTCACCCGCATAGCGGAGAGCGACGTCCCACATGTCGTCCTCGCCCCACGAAGCGCTGGCCGAGAAGCCACCGAACGTCGGCGTGTCGTAACGGACGACGTTCTGCGTCATGCCGTTACAGTCGCCCCAGGCGCCGCCGCCGGTGCAGCCACCGACCGAGCCCCAGGTGCGATAGTTGGCGCCTGTGGTCGCTTCACGCATGTTGAACGAGGCGACATCGAACGCCACCCAGTTGGCGGGAACGAGCGAGCCCGAGCCGTCGACGAGGATTGCGGTGTTGTCAGACGCCTGCGACTGACGGCCGACGCTCAGCTTGCCGAGGTTCTCGGAGCGGATGAACCAGTAGCTCTGGAGAGCGTCGAAGCCCGACCAGTTGCCGTAGTCCTGCGTCTGACCGAGGCTGTTCTGGTTGAACGCTTCGATGTGCAGCACGTAACCTGCGGTCCAGCCCGGCGCGATCGTGGCCTGGCCGGTGAACTTCACGTGCGAAGCGAGCGTCTGCCCAAGGTCGCCGACGTACTGGTTGGTCTCGAAACCATCGTCCCAGAACGTGATCTGCTGGCCGACCCAGCCGGAAACCGTGAGCGAAACCTTGCGATTGCCCTTGCGAGCCGTGGTCGCCTCGAGTTCAGCGATACGCTCCTCAAGGTCGGCGCAGCAGTTCCCCCCGAGGTCAGCTGCGGACGCACTGGTAACGGAGAGACCTCCAGCGAGGAGGCCGGCCGCCGCCAGGGCGCATAGGCTTGTCTTTTTCATTTACCTTCTCCCGTCTACTAACTTCGAAACGGGCGCTTGACGCTATTGCTCTACGCCACGCGCACATTAAACTCTTCGACCAGCGGCAGCACGACGTGCCGAATCACCGCTTGGCCGAGATACTACGCAGAACTCTCGCGGCCGGGAAACGGCGAAGATGCCCTATCCAGAGGAATCGCCTAGCGATGTGGCGTGATTGCCACGTGTGGCGTTGGGGCGCCAATGCGCTGATATTGCATCAGTTTTGTGAAGAAGTTTGACGAATATCGATCGTTGACACCGTTCAGTTGCGCACGACTCCTCGCCCTGAGTTTTCCACATGCTGCTCCGTTCGGGAGAATTTCCCGCCGATCCGGGTGTGCTGCCGTGCAGTGAACCGGAAGCGATGTTGCAGGGATGTGCTCGCATAGGTTGTGCATTGCCATGGCTGCGCGCAAGACGATGGAGGATCGTTAACGCTCTTCAAGAGCGAGCGCGATGGAACGGCAAGCCCAGCGATGCCACCCATTATATGGGCGCACACATGGAGAGGAGGCTGGCGCCGTCTTCGCCGATGCGACGCCCGCACAAAGTTTCTCGGAGCGCCGCGCGGAACCAGACGCCTGGGTAAATGTTGCCACATTCGACGGCTACGAGCTTAGAGCAACACGGGAAATACTGATTCCTTGACTTCACTCGCTGGCGTGCAACGTGGGGATCATCCGATCGTGCGGATTGGCCGATGGCCGAGCGTTCGTCCGGATGGGGTGTCTCGCCGGTTGGGGACTTTCCGAAACGTGACAATTCATGACTGATGATCCTGGCAGGGGCGCGAGCCCCGATCGGCGTGGCGTGCTGATCGGAGCGGGCGCATGGGCAGCCGTCGCGACGCTCGCGGCGGATAGCCTCGGCATGGCCGCGTATGCGGGCGGCGACGCGCCCGCGGCGCCGGCGGAAGCGGCTGCGCCGGTGGAATCTTTCGCGGAGGATCACGTGCGCAAGCTGGCGGAAAAGCTGGCGGCCGGAGATTTCGTGAAGCCGAAGGCCGACGTGACGGAGCCCTTCAACGCTCTGACGCCCGAACAGTATCGGGATATCCAGCTCAGGCCGGAAGCGACCGTATGGCGGGGGGAGGGCCTCGGCTACGAGGTGCGTCCTCTGCCGCTCGGCTGGATCTACGACGCGCCGGTCGAAATCTGGGTGGTGAGCGGGGGCGAGACGCAAAGCCTCATCGCAGACGGCGCGAGCTTTTCCTTCGGTCCTTCCATCGAGAAGGCGCCGGACGCCGCGCCCTTCGGGTTTTCGGGTTTTCGCATCTCGGGGCTTCTGAACAGAGCCGACGCGCTCGATGAATTCGTCTCGTTCCAAGGCGCGAGCTATTTCAAGGCGGTCGGGCAGGGGCAGCGCTACGGGCTTTCGGCGCGCGGGCTTGCCGTCGATACGGCCCGGCCCGGCGGCGAGGAGTTTCCCCTGTTTCGCGCCTTCTGGATCGAACGGCCTCAGCCGGGTGCGCGGGAGGTCCTGATCCATGCGCTGCTCGACAGCCAGAGCGTCGCGGGTGCCTACAAGTTTATCGTCCGCCCCGGCCGCGAGACTGTGATCGATGTGGAGGCGACACTCTATCCCCGCCGCGCGCTCACGCATGTCGGGATCGCGCCGCTCACGAGCATGTACTATGTCGGGTCTGCCCAGCGGCGCATCGAGGGGGATTATCGGCCGGCCGTGCACAACAGCGAGGGGCTCGCGGTCGTGAACGGCCATGGCGAGCGGCTCTGGCGGCCGCTGACCAATCCGAAGATGCTGCAGACGAGCGCCTTCGTCGACAAGGACCTCAAGGGCTTCGGCTTCATTCAGCGGAACCGTGCCTTCGCGACGTTCCAGGATGTCGATGCGCGTTTCGATCGCAGGCCGGCAGCATGGGTCGAGCCGCAGGGGGGCTGGGGCGACGGATTTGTCGAGTTGATCGAGATCCCCGTCGTCGAGGAGATCCACGACAACATCGTCGCCTACTGGAAGCCGGCGCAAACGCTCGAACCCGGCACCGGCCACAAATTCGCCTACCGCGTGACATGGGGCGACAACATTCCGGCCGTATGGTCGGGAGCGTGGGTTTCGCAGACGAGGGTCGGCGCGGGGCGGGGCGCCAATACCGTTCAGTTCGTCGTCGATTTCGCCGGGCCGTCGCTCGGCGATCTTGCCGAGTTGCCCACGGCCGACCTTGCGGCCAGCCCGGGTGCGACATCGAATCTCGTCGTGCAACGGTTGCCGGAGGCGCAGGGTCTCAGGGTGAGGTTCGAGCTCAATACCGCGGGAACAGACCTTATCGAGTTGCGTTTAGGCCTCAGGGTGGCGGAGCAGCTGATCTCCGAAAGTTGGCTCTATCGATGGACAAGAGCATGATCGCTGACGAACTCGTGCGCGATAACGGACGTTCGGCGGCTAGCGACGCTCGCGTGGCCCGGCCGCTCCCGCTCGCTCATCTCGATGCGAGCGATCCGGCTCTTCTGCCGGAAGGCACTCCCGTCGAGATGCCGGAGCAGGACTTCTCCGCCCAGGTCGCCCGCCGGTGGCCGCGCCGCCGCGGTCCCTCCATTCCGCGCACCGCGGTGTTTCTCGGTGCCGGCCTGATGACGGCCGCGTTCGCGCACGAACTCTACGGCGTGCTTTCGTCGGCGCAGATGACGCCGCTTCAGTTGATCTTCCTCGTGCTCTCGACCATGACATTCGCATGGATTTCGGTCGGCACGCTGTCGACGGCGCTGGGTTTCCTGCCGCTGTTCGCCGGCGAGAAGGCGGACACGATCCATATTCCTGATGCGGACGGTCCGCTCGAACGGCGGACGGCGCTTCTTTTCCCTGTTTACCACGAGGACCCCGCCCGCATCGCGGGCACGATCTCCGCCGTCGCCGAGGAGCTTTCTTCGCTCGGCAAGGCGACGCATTTCGACGTGTTTCTCCTCTCCGATACCCGCGGCGCGGAAGAGGGGATGCGCGAAGAGGCGGCGTATGCGCAGCTTGCCGCGCGCCTCTCCGGGCGGGTGAACGTCTATTACCGCCGGCGGATCGAGAACACCGGCCGCAAGGCCGGCAACATCAAGGACTGGGTCGAGCGCTTCGGCGGCGCTTATGAGACGTTCGTTATTTTCGATGGCGACAGCGTGATGTCGGGCGTGGCCCTCGTGCGGCTCGCCCGCGCGATGGAGGCCGACCCGTCGGCCGGTTTGATCCAGACCGTTCCCCGCCTCATCGGCGGTCACACGCGCTTGCAGAAGCTGATGCAGTTTGCGGCCAACATCTATGGCCCCGCCGCTGCTGCGGGACTTGCTTTCTGGGGACGCGACCAGGGCAACTACTGGGGCCACAACGCCATCATCCGGACGCGTGCGTTCGCGGGCTCGGCGGGGCTTCCGGCTCTTCCCGGTGCGGCGCCGTTTGGCGGCCATATTATGAGCCACGACTTCGTCGAGGCGATGCTGCTCGCGCGCTCGGGTTGGGGCGTGCACATGGCGCCCTCGATCGAAGGATCGTTCGAGAGCATGCCGCCGGGGCTCACCGATCTCATCGTACGCGACCGGCGCTGGTCGCAGGGGAACCTCCAGCATCTGGCGCTGATCGGAAAACGCGGCGTGCCGGCGATGGGCCGGGTGCATCTGACGATGGGCGCGCTCGCCTATCTCGTGTCGGCGATCTGGGCTGGCGTTCTGGTGGTCGGGCTCGTGCTCGCGCTGCAAGGCCAGCAGATGCTGCCGAGCTATTTCACGGACGCAAAGACGCTGTTTCCGATCTGGCCGGTGACCGATCCGGGCGCTGCGATGCGGCTCTTCCTGGCGACGATGGCGGTCGTGTTGCTGCCGAAGGCGCTGGGGCTTGTGCTCGAAATCAAGCGTGCCCGGATGGCGCGGGAGCGCGGCGGTTTTCCGCGCGCCGTAGCTGGCGTGACGACGGAAACCGTGTTCTCGATGCTGCTCGCGCCGATCATGATGATGACGCAGACGGCGTCCGTGCTGCAGATCCTCGCCGGGCGCGACTCCGGCTGGAAAGCACAGCGGCGCGACGACGGCGCGATCGGGCTTGTCGAGTCGCTTCGTCTGCATTCGATTCACATGCTGGTCGGTGCCGGCGTGGCCTACATTTGCTGGTCGACGTCGCCGGGTCTTCTCATCTGGACCGCACCCGTGCTGCTCGGACTTATGCTGTCCGGGGTTCTCAACTGGATGACGGCGCAACGGGCCGGGCCGATGTTTTCGAGTGTGCTCTCCACGGCGGAAGATCGCTCGCCTGCGCCGACGGTCGTGCGTGCGAACCGTCATGCCGAGGCCTGGGAAGGAGAGCTGACGCAGCCGGTGATCGCGCTACCGCCCGTTCCGGCGGTGAAGCAGAACCGCGCCGGGCGTTGGCAGCGCAGGGCCGCCTTCGCAGCGAGCCCGGCGCGGGAGTAGCCTAAGCGCAAACGCGAATTCAGAAGGCGGCCGGGATTGATCCGGCCGCTTTTTTTATGCGCGCTACGTGGCCGCTTGTCCTGGACGGCGCAGCAACTCCGGCAGGAGATCGCGGACGCGCACGGGTTCGGCATCGAGGAACGGCAGCGGGCGCGTCACCTCGATGGCGGCCGTGCCGATGCGGGCGGTCAGCGCGCCGTTGAAGACGCCTTCGCCGAGGCGGCGCGAGAGACGGCGCAGGAGATCCTGGCCGAGGAATTGGCCGACGAGATCGTCGGTAAGCGCGAGGCCGCCGGTCGCCACGATGTGCGCGATCACCATGCGCGCCAGGCGGAACGCGCCGAGCCCGCCAGGGCGCCCGCCATAGAGTGTGGCGAGGCTTTTGAGCAGGCGCAGGTTCTCGACCGTGACGAACAGCATGCCCACCCAAACCATCGGGCTCATGGCCGTGACGACGGAGACGCGCTTGGCGGACTTGACGACGAGGCGGCGTGCGACGGCATCGAGCGGGGCGAGCAATTCCCGGTCGGCGAGGCGCAGGAGATCGCCGGGATCGCGCACGTCGCCTGCATGATCGCGGAGGCGCGCGAGGTTCCACGCCAGGTCGCGCCGGCCGCGGAAGGCCGAGGCGAGGGCGGCAACGGCCTCCCGCTCCCCTGCGCGGTCCTGCGTTGCGAGCGCTGTTTCCGCGTCGCGCCTGAGACGTGTCAGGCGGCCAAGGCGCACGAGGCCGATCAACTCGCGCCCCGCCATGACGAGGCCCGTCGCGAGGATGACGGCAAGGAGCGCGGTCGCGATCCAGCCGATCCAGTCTTCACGCGCGAGCGCGGCCGAGACGAAGTTTGCGAAACTGACCATGATGGCGAGGCCCGCGAGCGCGGCCACGGCGGAGAGGAAGAGCCCGCCGACGCTGGTGCCGGGCTCCCGCCCGGCGGCCGTTCCCACCGCGGCGTCGGGTGGTGCGATCTCGTCAGGCGGCGCGGCCTCGGGTGCGTCCGCGACGAGCTTGGGATCGTCGGGCGCAAAGACGCGCGGACGCCGGGTCTCGGTCATGGCAGCCAATCTCCGATCAGGAAGTCCAGCGCGCGGTCGAGGCGAATGTGGGGAGGCGACGGCATTTCGCCGGACGCTTGCGTCGGCAGAAGGCGCGGCGGGCGGAAACGCGGGAACGCCGTGTCGAGCATGGATTTTCCGGAGAGCACGGCGGCCGGGTCTTCCGGCAGGTCGCCGGGAAAGATTGCGACCTCGCGCTGGCCATCGAAGCGCTCGCCGGAGACGGTCTCTCCGGGGAGCGGCACGCCGACGATACACGGCAGCGCGTTGCCGCCGTCGCGGATCTGGGCTTCGCGCGTGGCACGCAAAGCGGCAAGCGCCATGACGCGCGTTTCGGCGCCCGCTTCGCCCGCGCGTGCAGCCGCGCGCTGCGTGAGGAGGCGCAGGATCGCTTCGAGCCGGTCGTGGCTCGTGTGATGGATGTGATCGGCTTTGGTGGCGGCGAACAACAGCCGGTCGATGCGCCGCGCGCCGACGAGGCTCGCGAGCCAGCTCGCGACGCCGGGGCGAAAGGCGCCGAGCACGGAGGCCAGTGCGCTTTCGAGTTCGGCCACGCCCTCCGGGCCGCCCGCGAGCGCGCCCAGCACGTCGACGAGCACGATCTGCCGGTCGAGGCGGCTGAAGTGGTCGCGGAAGAAGGGCCGGACGACGTGGGCGACGTAGCTGTCGTAGCGGCGCGCCATCATCGCGTGGAGGCTGCCGCGGCGTGGCGTTGCATCGTGGGGTACGTCGAGCGGAAAGAAGGTGAGAAGCGGCGAGCCTTCGAGGTCTCCCGGCATGAGAAAGCGCCCGGGACCGAGGGTGGCGACGGCGGCGTCGCGGCGCGCATCCGTCAGATAGCGGGTGAAGAGCTGCGCGCCGGTGAGCGCCGTCTTTTCGTCTTCCGATGCATCGGGATCGAGTGTCGCCAAGTACGTGAGCCAATCGCGGGCGGTCGTCTCACGGGAAGGAAGGCGCGCGCGTTCGAGCGCTTCGCGCGACCAGTCGGCGTAGTTTTGGTTCAGCATGGCGAGATCGAGCAGCCATTCGCCGGGATAGTCGACGATGTCGAGGTTCAGGCGGCGGATGCCGAGCGAGCGTCTCAGCCAATGCTCCGGCGTGAAGGCGAGCGCGACGCGAACCTCGGAAATGCGGCGCGTGCTTTCAGGCCAGTCGGGCGGGGCGGCACTCAGCGCGGCGATGTGGGCTTCGTAATCGAAGCGGGGGATTTCGTCGTCGGGCTGCGGTTCGAGATTTGCCGACATGAGGCGGCCGTCGGCATAGGGCGCGAAGAACGGCAGCCGTCCGCCTTGGGTGAGATTGCGGATCAAGGTGGTGATGAACACCGTCTTCCCGGATCGGGCGAGGCCGGTCACGCCGAGACGCAGCGAAGGCGTCAGGTAATCCGCGATCCGGTCGCCGGTGCGAGTCCAGGTGTCGGTGACGGTCAGGGAAAGGTCGCGGACGTCCAAGGGAAACCTCATGAGGTGCTTCCCTACGTAGGCTCGGCGCTGCCGTGCCGCAAGCTTGGAGAGTCCGTTCTGCTTGTTCTTGCCCTGCGTGCCGTCTCAGCCGTGGAACACCACGACGACGCCTGCGCCGATCACGACGAGCCCCATCATCACGATGGTGGCGTTTCTCAGAAATTCGGCCATGCTCACTCCAGCGGGTGTGTCCGGCCGCGTGCATGTGCGGCGACATTAGCCGGAGGTTCTACGAGGCGGCGTGTGAACGGGAGCTGAAGGTGTGCCGGCTACGCGGCGTAGCTCCGCCGCGGCGTACGGAAGGGGGACGCGAACTTGAGCCCGATCGCATTGTCACGCTTCCACATGACGTCGCAGTCGACCTCTTTGCCATCGCTCGGGATGTAGAGCGTGAGGCGGTTTCTCAGAAGCGCAGGCTTGACGCTGCCGTCCCAGATTTCGACGCACGCTCCAAGGGCGGTGACATCGCGCAGCGTGCAGGCGCGGGGCGTCAGCATGCCCTTGGACACAATAAATCCGTCGAGAAGGCGCTGGCGCTTGCGGGTAAGCGCGCGATTGTTGTTAGTCCGGGGCGGTTGGCGCCGCTTGGGCTTGTTGGCGGGCGCGCCGCCTAATCCGATGGCCGCGGCGATCTTTTGAAAAAGGCTCATGGCAATCACGCAGATAAGGGCCGCCCGACGGGCGTTGTCCAGTGGGCTGAATAATACAGGACTTCATTTAACGACCCGCTAACGGGACGGCGGGCGCGGGGATGGTTCGTGCCTCCGCTTATTCGCCCTTGCGGCGGCTCATGAAGGCCAACCGCTCGAACAGGTGCACGTCCTGCTCGTTCTTGAGGAGCGCTCCCGCAAGCGGCGGGATGAGCTTGCGGCTTTCAGTTTCGCGCAACACAGCCGGATCGATGTCCTCGTTCATGAGCAGCTTCAGCCAGTCGAGGAGTTCCGACGTGGACGGCTTCTTCTTGAGGCCCGGAACGTCCCGCAGACTGTAGAAGATGCGCAGCGCGTCCCCAACCAGTCGGTTTTTGAGGTCGGGGAAGTGGACGTCGACGATCTGCTGCATCGTCTCGGGGTCGGGGAACTTGATGTAGTGGAAGAAGCAGCGCCGCAGGAAGGCGTCCGGCAGTTCCTTCTCGTTGTTGGAGGTAATGATGACGATCGGGCGCTGGCGGGCGCTCACCGTTTCGCCGGTCTCGTAGACGAAGAACTCCATGCGATCGAGTTCGAGAAGCAGGTCGTTCGGGAATTCGATGTCGGCCTTGTCGATCTCGTCGATGAGCAGCACGGGGCGCGCGTCGGCGACGAAAGCCTCCCACAGCTTGCCGCGCCGGATGTAGTTGCGGATGTCCTTCACGCGCTCGTCGCCGAGTTGGCCGTCGCGAAGGCGCGAGACGGCGTCGTACTCGTAGAGCCCCTGCTGGGCCTTGGTCGTCGACTTCACATGCCATTCGATGAGCGGGGCGCCGAGGGCGCGGGCGACCTCCTGGGCCAGCACGGATTTTCCGGTGCCCGGCTCTCCCTTGATCAGCAGCGGCCGCTCCAGCGTGATGGCCGCGTTCACGGCGACGGTAAGGTCTCGCGTGGCGACGTAGGAACTGGTGCCTTCGAAGCGTGTGGGGCCGGTCGTCGTCATGAATGGAAAACCTCCGTGGCGAATGCGGTCGTCTTAGGCGGAGCGCCCGCACGGGGCAAGGAATGAGGGGTGCGGGGGAGGGCCGCAGCGCGAACGGTCTCTGCAACCCGTCACGGCCGCGATCTCGTGCCGATAGCGCTCAGAGCCGGGAAACCATAGCGCTCCCCGAGACTTAGGCCGCCCGGTCCTTCCCCTGTCTTTTTACGCATAAACGGCGGATTTTCTTGACAGAAGCGGCCTCTGCCGCCAAGAGAGCGTCGCCGGAGCCAAGGAGTGCGGACGTTCAGTCACGCGGGGGCGTGACGGCGGCACTGGTGTTCGCGGCAGGCCCACGATTGGGAGGCCCTAAATGAGCAAGCGCGCCACGTCGAAGCCGGTCAAGAAGAAGACCGCCCAGAAGCCTGCGCCGAGGCCGCCCGCGAAATCAGCATCCGCGAAGCCTAAGACGACCAAGGCTGCCCGTGCGCCCGCCAAGAAGGCGCCCGCCAAAAGTCCGGCGAAAAAGGCGGTAGCCAAAGCCAAAGCACCCACAGCCAAGACCAGCGCGCCAGCGAAAAAACCGACTCCGAGCGCGACCAAACCGAGGACCCGGGCCATCGACAAAGCTCAAGACAAGAAGTTGACCAGCAAGACCAGCAGCTCTGAAATCGTGCTCCCGCCCGATTACCGGCCGTCGGAAGACGAGCCGTTCATGAGCGAAAAGCATCGGATGTATTTCCGCCAGAAGCTGATGAACTGGAAGGAAGAGATCATTCGCCAGACGAAGGAGACGCTGGCGGGGCTCCATGAGGATTCGACCCAGCACGCGGATCTGGCCGACCGGGCGACGTCGGAAACGGACCGGGCGCTGGAACTCAGGGCGCGGGATCGGCAGAGGAAGCTGATCGCCAAGATCGATGCGGCGCTGGCGCGGATCGAGGACGGCTCCTACGGCTATTGCGAGGAGACGGGCGAGCCGATCGGGCTGCGCCGGCTCGATGCGCGGCCGATCGCGACGCTCTCGCTCGAAGCGCAGGAACGCCACGAGCGGCGCGAACGCGTCTACCGGGAAGACTGATTTCCGGCTTTTCAGGATTGCGGTTCAAGTGCGCGGGGCAGCCAAATGGCGAGCCCCGCGTTCGTGTTATGCGCGGCGGTTTTTAAGCCGGGTCAGTCCTTCTTGCCGCCGACGGCGTCGAGCAGGCTGTCGAACATGTCGTTCGCCGTCGAGAACACGGCCGCGTTGGCGCGATAGGCGTGTTCGGCTTCCTTCATGGAGACGAGGCCTTCGACGGGGTTGCCCACGGGCAGCGCGCCGATGCGGACGCCGCGTCCGACCTCGACGGAGGGCGGCGCTTTCGGGACGTGCTTGATCCCCTCGACCGCGACCACCATCGCGGACCCCTCCAGCTTCTTGAGCTGGGCGGCCAAGCCTCGGCTGGCGATGGCGTAGACGGGAAGCATGAAGCGGCGGCTCTGTGAGAGGACTCAGACCGCCATCATGGCAGACCGCAATTAACAGGCTGTTAATGAATTCGTTCGAGCTGTAGACGAAACAGAACAAAACATGTACATAGAATCCAACGCCGAGTCGCCGGACAATCCTTAACATGCCATAAGGTGCCACATGACCAAGCCGCAGTTGCGTGTCGTCGAAGGGGGAGAGATGGACAAGTCACAGGCACTCGCTGCCGCGTTAGCGCAGATCGACAAGCTTCACGGCAAGGGCTCCATCATGCGTCTGGGGGCCGCCGACAAGATCGATATCGAGGCGGTGTCGACCGGGTCGCTGGGGCTCGATATTGCGCTGGGTATCGGCGGGCTTCCCAAGGGCCGCGTCGTCGAGATTTACGGGCCCGAGTCTTCCGGAAAGACCACGCTGACGCTTCAGGTGATCGCAGAAGCCCAGAAGAAGGGTGGAATCTGCGCCTTTATCGATGCGGAGCACGCGCTCGATCCCGGGTACGCCCGGAAGCTTGGGGTCAAGATCGAGGATCTTCTTATTTCGCAGCCGGACACCGGCGAGCAGGCCCTGGAGATCGCAGACACCCTCGTGCGCTCGGGCGCCATCGACGTGCTCGTCGTGGACAGCGTGGCCGCGCTGACACCGGAGGCCGAGCTTAATGGCGAGATGACGGATCTGCAGCCGGGCATGCAGGCGCGCCTGATGAGCAAGGCGCTGCGCAAGCTCACAGCCTCGATCAACAAATCGGGCACGATGGTGATCTTCATCAACCAGATCCGCATGAAGATCGGCGTGATGTTCGGCAATCCGGAGACGACGACAGGCGGCAACGCGCTCAAGTTCTATTCGTCGGTGCGCCTCGACATCCGCCGCATCGGGCAGATCAAGGAGCGCGAGGAGACGGTCGGCAACCAGACGCGCGTCAAGGTGGTCAAGAACAAGGTGGCGCCGCCCTTCAAGCAGGTCGAGTTCGACATCATGTACGGCGAGGGCATCTCGAAGACCGGCGAGTTGGTCGACCTCGGCGTCAAGGCGAACATCGTCGAGAAGTCGGGTGCCTGGTACGCCTACGATGGCCAGCGCATCGGGCAAGGCCGGGAAAACACCAAACTGTTCCTCAAGGAGAACCCGAAGATCGCGGCTGCTATCGAGACGGCGATCCGGGCGAATGCGGGCCTGATCGTCGACAAGATGCTGACGGAACCCGATACGGGTGCGAATGCGGACGGTGAGGAGCCGGACGAGGATGGCGTGCTGCCCGATACGGATACGCCGGACGACGGCTCCGCGAAGAAAGGAGCCCGCGCCGCAAAGCGCTGAAGGCTCGGCTCTTGCCCTGGGACCGTACGGCTTTATGGCTGGCGGCTGGTCTCCTGGTGCGGCGGGTGGGCGGAGCTGCGAGTGTTGCGAGGTTTTGGGGAAGCGCCGGGACGGCATGATCCGTCCGGGCGCTTTCGTCCGTTCCGGTGCTCTTGTCCGTTCCGCGCGTCTTCTGTTCTGGACAGGGCCCGGCCTTTGTGGACAGTGCCGGAACGGGTCGCTAAAAGCGGCCTCTGGCAGCATATTTCCCCGTATCCCGGCGCGCCGAGAGAACCTTCGGCGGCACGATCGTCCGGCCGGGCGGGACACATCGAGAGCATCAGATGACTGGCGTCAACGAGATCAGACGGGCGTTCCTGGACTACTTCCGGGCGGAGGGGCACGAGGTCGTGCCGTCTTCGCCGCTCGTGCCCCGCAACGACCCGTCGCTGATGTTCACGAACGCGGGCATGGTGCAGTTCAAGAACGTCTTCACCGGCCAGGAGACGCGGCCCTATGTGCGCGCGGCCTCGTCACAGAAGTGCGTGCGGGCGGGCGGCAAGCATAACGACCTCGACAACGTCGGCTATACGGCGCGCCACCACACGTTCTTCGAGATGCTCGGCAACTTCTCGTTCGGCGACTACTTCAAGGAGCGCGCGATCGAGCTTTCGTGGCGGTTGATCACCAAGGAATTCGGCATCGACCCGGCGCGGCTCTCCGTCACCGTCTATCATGAGGACGACGAGGCGCACGCGATCTGGAAGAAGCTCACCGGCTTCGGCGACGACAAGCTGATCCGCATCGCAACGAAGGACAACTTCTGGCAGATGGGCGACACGGGTCCATGCGGGCCCTGCACCGAAATTTTTTACGATCACGATCCGGACGGGAAGAAGGGCATTCCAGGCGGGCCGCCCGGCTCGGCGGATGCGGACGGCGACCGCTTCATCGAGATCTGGAACCTCGTGTTCATGCAGTACGAGCAGCTCGCGTCGGGCGAGCGTGTCGACCTGCCGAAGGCGTCTGTCGATACCGGCATGGGCCTCGAACGTATCGCGGCGGTGCTGCAGGGCACGCACGACAACTACGAGATCGATCTCTTCCGCCACCTGATTGCGTCGATCACGGACGAGTGCCGCAAGCTGGGCGCGCCGGATGCGCCCGAGGGCGTAGACGTGAAGCCTGCCCGGCGTGTGATCGCCGATCACTTGCGCGCGACGAGCTTCCTAATCGCGGACGGCGTGCTGCCGTCCAACGAAGGGCGCGGGTACGTGCTCCGCCGCATCATGCGCCGCGCGATGCGCTATGCGCATCAGCTCGGCTGCAACGATCCTCTGATGTACCGGCTCGTGCCGTCGCTCGTGCGCGAGATGGGGACCGCTTATCCCGAGCTTGGCCGCGCCGAAGCGCTGATCACGGAAACGCTCAAGCTCGAAGAGACGCGCTTCAAGAAGACGCTCGGCAATGGGCTCAAGCTGCTTGGCGAAGCCTCCGAAACGCTCAAGGCGGGCGACGTGTTTCCGGGCGATGTGGCGTTCCGCCTTTACGATACATACGGTTTCCCGCTCGATCTCACGGAGGATGCGCTCCGCGCGCGCGGGATCGGCGTCGACACGGCTGCCTTCGATGCCGCGATGGCGAAACAGAAGGAGGAAGCGCGCCGGGCCTGGAAGGGGTCCGGGGAAGCCGCGACCGAAGAGATCTGGTTCGAAATCAAGGACGCGACAGGGGCGACTGAGTTTCTCGGCTACGACACGGAAATTGCAGAGGGCGAGATCCGCGCGCTCGTCAGCGGCGGCAAGCCGGTGAAGACGCTGAAGGTGGGGGACGAGGGCGCGATCGTCGTCAACCAGACGCCGTTCTATGGCGAGAGCGGCGGTCAGGTCGGAGACCGGGGCGTGATCCGCGGCGCCAAGGGCGTCCTGTTCCGCGTGACCGACACGCAAAAGAAGCTCGGCGATCTTTTCGTGCATGTCGGGCGCGTGGAGAAGGGCACCTTCAAGCCGGGCGACGCGGTTGAACTCGAAGTCGATCACGCGCGCCGGGCGGCAACGCGCAGCCATCATTCTGCGACGCATCTCATTCACGAGGCGCTGCGGCAGGTGCTCGGCACGCATGTTGCGCAGAAGGGGTCGCTTGTTGCGCCAGACCGTTTGCGTTTCGACTTCGTGCATCAGAAGGCGATGACGGCCGACGAGATTGCGGAAGTCGAGCGGCTGGCCAACGCGGTGGTGCTGGAAAACGAACCCGTCGAAACGCGGCTGATGGCGCTCGAAGACGCGAAGGCGTCGGGGGCGATGGCGCTGTTCGGCGAGAAGTACGGCGACGAGGTGCGTGTCGTTTCGATGGGCCGTCTTGCCGGCGGCGAGCGGGCAAAGGGCGAGCCCGGCTCGAATAAGGCGTGGTCGGTGGAGTTGTGCGGCGGCACGCACGTGCGTCGCACGGGCGACATCGGGCTTGTGAAGGTGATCGCGGAAAGCGCGAGCGCGGCGGGCGTGCGGCGCATCGAGGCGCTGACGGGCGAGGGCGCGCGCGCGTATCTGGCGGACGCCGATCAGCGCCTCAAGGACGCGGCGGCCGTGCTCAAGACGCGGCCCGACGACGTCATCGAGCGGCTCCGCGCGCTTGTCGAAGAGCGCAAGACGCTGGAACGGCAGCTTGCCGATGCCAAGCGGCAGATTGCGCTTGGCGGGGGGAGCGGAGGCGGCAACGCCGATGCCGGTGCCGGGATCACCGAGATCGGCGGCCGGAAGTTCCTCAGGCTGTCCGTTGCGGGCGTCGAGATGAAAGACCTCAAGGCGATGGCGGACGACGGCCGCGCCAAGGTGGGGTCAGGCATCGTGGCGATTGCCAACAATTCTGCCGACGGCAAGCTCGGTATCGTCGTGGCTGTCACCAACGATCTCGCGAAAGAGATCAATGCTGTCGACCTCGTGCGCGTGGGCTCGGAAGCGGCCGGCGGCAAGGGCGGCGGCGGACGGCCCGACATGGCGCAAGCCGGCGGGCCCGACGGAAGCAAGGCCGACGAGGCGCTGGCAGCCATCGAAGCCCGCATCGGCGCGGGCGCATAACCGCACCTCCGCGGCCGTCAGACGAGGTCGATTTCGCCCGCCACCTCGTGGCGGAGATCCGTGTTCTCTGCGGTCAGGACCATTTTGACCTTTAGCGAGCCGGGGCCTTTGAGCCCCCGCTCGCGGACGATGCGCTCGATTTCCTGTTGCGAGGAAACGCCGACCTCCTTGAGGAAGCGGCGGAGCGACAGATTGAACGTTTCGTTGTGCATGGCGATCTCCCGGGCTCGTACGAGAAACACCGGAACCTGGCTGCGGGTTTCGTTCCGATGTATCGCCTTGAGCGAGCCGGAATGGAAAAAGGCAGCCGATCCTCGGACCGGCCGCCTTTCGATGTCTCGTGTTCGCGTTTGAAACGCTACGCCGAAGCGGCCCTGTCGAGCAGCTTGGCGAGCGTGGTGTGCACTTTGGCGATGGCCTCGTCGCAGGCGATGTAAGCGGGCGTTGCGTTGCCCCAATTCTGATTGCGAACCTCGTCGATCATCTTCGTGCCCTGCGACTGGACGTCGGAGAGCGCGGAAGCGAGTTCTGCGGCGAGCATCGAGCTGCCGGAGGCGCGGGCGACGGTTTCGGCCTCTGCAATGACGTTGCCCTGAGCAAGCTGCGGGGACGTGGACGGCGCGGGGATGGCCCCGAGCAGGATCTGGGCAAGCTGGCGCTTCCATGCGAGCACTTCGGAGCCCGTACGGATGAGAGCCGGATGGCGGATTGGAAGCTCGACGTTCTCGAAGGCGCGGCGCAGGATGACGTCACAGCCGTCGAGGCGTTCGCCGATCTTCTGCACCTCGTCCTTGCTCTTCACGGCCTTCTCGGAAATGCGGACGACGTTCTGCGTGATCTCGGTGGTGGCGGCGCGCTGCTGTTCGAGCACATTGGAGAGGCCGCGGATGCGGTCGGCCACTTCGGCGACCTCGTCGCCCATGCTCTCGATGATGGTGCCGACCTGCGTGACGACGGCGCTGCCGGAGGTGACCGATTTCAGGCTGTCGGTCACGGCGTGGGCGATTTCGCGCATCTCGCGGGTGAGCGCTTCGACGCGCGAGCGGATCTCCTGCGTGGCCTTGCCGGTCTCGACGGACAGCGTCTTGACCTCGGCGGCGACGACGGCAAAGCCGCGGCCCGCTTCACCTGCGCGGGCGGCTTCGATGGTGGCGTTGAGGGCGAGGAGATTGGTCTGGCGTGCGATCGAGTCGATGGAGGTTGCCATCTCGCCGATCTGGTCGACGGCGCTCTGAAGCACGGAAACCTGCTCGCCGATCTTGCTCGACTGCGCCTGGATGTTGCTCATGGCCTCGATTGCGGCGCGGCTGTCGTTGATGCAGCTCCGCATGGTGTCGCGCGCGTTCTCCGTCTGCATCGCGCTTTCGGCCGAGACGGTCGAAAGCTCGGCGATGGAGGTGGCCATCTCTTCGACAGCGCTCGAAATCGAGACGGTCGACTGGGCGACCTCGCTGAAATCATGCGACAGCCAGCCGATGTTGATGGCGGCTTCGGACGCTTCCCGGCCGAGGCTGGACGCCAGCTTGACCTGGTTGGTGTTGGCGGTCTTGACGAGGTCGACCAGGCGATCGAGCGCTGCGCCCACGTTGCCCGGGACCGGAACGTTTTGCTCAAGCTTGCTGCGGATCAGCGCTTCGAGCGCATCGACGAGCTGCTGCTCGTGTGCGGCCGTATGCGCGGCCGGTTGGCCAGCAGATTGAGGGGGTGCTTCGTCAGAGCGGCGCATTGCAAACACTTGATCGTCTCCATTCCCGGGGCAAACTTGGAAGGCCGCTGCTAGCGCGGCTATTCAGGGCAGAAAGGTAAAGAACAGCGATTAAAGTTCGTTTAATTACGGACAGTGCGGATGCTGATCGTGCCCGTCTGCATTTTGAAAAAAATCGTCCGTGTTTCAATTGCTTGGCGGAGGGCGCCCAAATTTTCGAACATTCGAACGGGCGTCCGCGGTGCTCGCGCGTGGGTTGGGCGGTTCCCACACCGGACGGCAGGGATGGCGGCGCGGCAGACTGTTTCGGGCGACATAGATTTCGTATGCAACTTCTTCGGCAGGGCTCGCGGCTTGTTGATCTCTATTCGGACTTATAAGCTCGCGTCTTCGGTCCATCTCCCTCGATCGGTGAGCGTTACCAATGACGTTATCGGCTTCTTTCGGACGCCCGGTGCAGTTTGCGTGCGGGGTGGCGCGGCGGATCGGTCAGGGTATGGCCGCGTGCATTGTTGGGCTGGCGATGCTGTCAGGCGCGGTGCCGGCTGGGACGGCGGCTTCCCATAACGACACCGCGCGGGTATTGGCCGGCCTTGCGCCATCGGCCGGCTCTCCGCTCGAAAGCCTCTCGCAGCAGGCGGCGTGGCAGTCGCACGCGAAATATTTCGACCGCGCGTGGACGGATCTGGAGCAGCGGCAACTCGGGAAGATCCGTGCGTGGTCGATGCGCTACGTCGAGGAACGCAGGCCCGTCGTCTTCTACATGTTTTCGGGACCGGATTTCCTTTATGCCGATACCTTCTTCGAGGGTGCGGACACGTACGTCCTCTCGGGGCTGGAGCCGGTCGGTCCGGTGCCGGATCTCGCGGGGCTGACGCCGCGCCAGCTCGGACAGGAGCTGAGGGGGCTGCAAGGCTCTCTGAACTCGGTGCTGTCCTTCAGCTTCTTCATTACGAAGAAGATGAAGACGCAACTCAGCGCCGGTCGGCTCACGGGGACGCTGCCGCTCCTCTATACGTTTCTCGCGCGGAGCGGAAAGACGGTGAAGAACACGACGCTCGTATCGCTCCGTCCCGACGGTACGGTGACGGCGCTTCAAGGGCCGATCGAGAACGGGCACAGCGCCGGCGTCAGGATCACGTTCTCGAAAACGAGCGCGGTGGCCGGAGCGCGCGACCAGACGCTCTACTACTTCAACACCGATCTTTCGAACCGGGGGCTCAAGTCGAGCGGGTTCCTGACCTTCTGCAAGGGGCTCGGAGAGGGGGACGGTCTCGTCAAGAGCGCCTCCTATCTGTTGCATTCGGACAACTTCACCGACATCCGTACGTTTCTGCTCGAACATACGACGACGCTCGTGCAGGACGACTCCGGCGTGCCGCTCCGCTTCTTCGACGCCGGCACGTGGCGTCTCAAGCCGTTCGGCCGGTATCTGAAGCCGCTCGGGATTTTTCCCCGTGCGTACCAGCGGGATATGCAGGACCTCTATGCCAAGGGGCCGACCGAGCCGCTGGACTTCGGCATCGGGTACCGATGGCGGCCGAAGGAATCCAACCTGATGCTTGCCGTGCGCCGGCCGGCGCTCCGGGCCGACGCCGCGCCTTAGCTCTCTGGCGGGCGATCTCCCGCGCGCCCGGCGGGGCTTTGCCTCCCTCCCGTCACCGTTGTACCGTACGGCCCGTTTGTCCGGGGGCTTTCCGTTTGTATGCTGTCTAGGAGGATGAAGTGGCCACCGTCGTCACCGTGCACGGGACCTATGCGCATTCGGGGGGCACCGCCGAGGCGCTTCAAATCGGCGGGGAGGGAACCGCTGAGTGGTGGCAGCAGAACGGCGCGCTTGCCCGCGATCTCAAGACGTATGTGACGGGCAGCGCCGATGGGCGCCTCGATTTCGTCCCGTTCACGTGGAGCGCCAACAACAGCGAACTCGACCGGCGGCGGGGCGGCTCCGAACTTCTGAAGCTTCTGAGAAGCCTTGACGAGAAGGAAGAGCCGTACGCCGTGGTTGGACACAGCCATGGCGGCTCCGTCATTTCCGCGGCCTTGATCGAAAGCGTCGCGCGGGGGAAACCTCTCACGCATCTCAAGCGGTGGGTGACGGTCGGAACCCCGTTCGTGGGCATGCGCAAGGAGCGGTTCCTGTTTTCGCGCGTTTCGCTCACCGGGCAGGTGATCTTCGTCGCCTCGCTCATGCTGTTCATGATGTTCTTGTTCTTCGTTGCGGGCGAGCTTTTGAGCGGCGGCTTCGACGTCGGCCCCGAAGGCTATTCCGGCCTGCTGTTCTCCGGCACGATGATGTCGCTGCCGATTTTGTTCTACTACGTCGTGTTCCGATACCTCGATCATCGCAAGCTGATCGGCTACAGCCGCGGCACGGCGGGAAAAGCGCGCGCAGCGTATGCTGACAAATGGCTGCCACTCGTCCACAAGGACGACGAGGCCGTCCACGGGTTGCGCTATCTGCCCAAGGCGGAACTCCACTTTTTCGAGGACGACTTCGCGGCCGGTACGCTGACGAAGGCGTCCATCGTGGCGCTGCCGCTGATCTATCTCATGATCGTGATGTCGCCCAAGATCATGCTTGGGCTTTCGGACTTCTTGCAGGACAAGGTTTATGGCGTGCAGCGTTTCGTCGGCCCCAGTGTCGGTGTCGAGCAGAACAACGCCAACCAGGCGCGCGACGAGCTTCGCCGCTTCAATCGTAGGATCCGTGAGGCCGATGAGCAGGCGGAGCGTGGCGGGCTCGAACCGGCCAAGGCAGAAGACGCCCGCAGGCGGGGCATGGAGTTGCGCCGGGAGATGCGCGCCAAGCGCCGGCAGATCGAAATCAAGTTTCCCGAGTTCGTCAATGCGGAGCGTGCGCAACGCTTCAAGGAGCGCTTCCTTGAGCGCGATGGCCGTGTGTGCTTCGGCGGGCGGCTTTGCGGAAGCGGGCGCGATTACATCCTGAATAGCAAACTTCTGTTCCATGTCGTGACCGACGAACTCACGGCCGCGGTCGTCAACGAGGACATGCTCGGCGGCACACACGGCAACATCCTGCGGCTTGCGACGCCTATCGTGCTGGTGCCGGTGGCGTTTGCGTTGCTCGCGCTCGGCGTGCTGGCGCTCATCCAATATGCCGCCTCGCACCTCAGCGTGTACGTGAGCCGGGCGCTCAACCGGATGACGCGTGCGGAAGTGAAGAGGTCGTCGTTCGGAAACGATACCGACGGTGAGGTCGTCGTAGGCGCGGACTACGGGCCTTCGTGGCTCGATCCGGTGACGTGCATCCTGCCCGAGGCGGTCAGCGACAAGATCTCCGATCACAGCAACGCCATGATGGCGCAGTCGGTCTCCAAGTTCCGCAGCGCGATCAGCACGCTCGCCTTCTCGGAATCCGAGGACCGGAAAGCGGGCCTCGTCGCCAGCTATCTGTCGTGGAAGGAGCTCGTCCACACCTGCTATTTCGATGTGGACGAGTTCCGCAGGATCGTTGCTCACGCGATAAGCCAATCGGAGGGGTTCGCGCCCACCGAGGCGTTCCGGCAGGACGGCTCATACGCGGCGACGGAGAGCTGGGTCGCCGCGCTCGGCCGCCCGCTCGATCCCGACATGCCCGAGACCGGGCTTGCGGTAGACGGCGCGCCGCCGACGCCGCAAACGTTCCCCGCGTGACCGTTAGAGTCTGTTCATTTCAAACGAACGCGACGCCATTCCTCCCCCTTGTGGGGGAGGTTAGGAGGGGGGATCGCAGACCGTCTGCTGCCGGGCTTCCCCCATCCCTAACTCCTCCCCACGTCCATGCGGAGCATGGCTCCGCCATGACGGGGAGGGGAAAACGCGAGCCCATCTGGTCTGAACATGCTCTGGCGTCGGGATCAGGTCTTGATTTCCAGGAACTGAATTTCGGGATTGCGCCCCGCATTGTAATTCAGCGTGAAGATCGAGGACGGGATGTAGACGTGGTCGCCGTCGAGATCGGTGGCCACGCTCGACCGATTGGCGGCAATGAACGCCTTCAATGCTGCCGGGTCGTCGGAGCGGATCCAGCGAACTGCTTCGCATGGCGCGGGATCGAAATCGGTCGCGAGGCCGTACTCGTGCTTTAGGCGGTCGGCGAGCACATCGAGCTGAAGCGCGCCGATCACGCCGACGATGGGCTGTGTGCCGTCCACGGGGTTGAACACTTGCACGACGCCTTCCTCGGCCATTTCGCGGACGGCGTCCTTGAGCTTCTTGGCCTTGATGGCGTCTTCCAGACGGATGCGGCGCAGGATCTCGGGCGCAAAGCTCGGGATGCCGAGAAAGGTGATGTCCTCGCCTTCGGTCAGCGCATCGCCGATGCGCAGCACGCCGCGGTTCGGAATACCGACGACGTCGCCCGCGAAGGCTTCTTCCGCGAGAGAGCGGTCCTGCGCGAAGAAGAACTGAGGCGCAGAGAGCGCCATCGTCTTGCCCGACCGCACGTGCTTGACTTTCATGCCGCGCGTGAGCTTGCCCGAGCAGACGCGCATGAAGGCGATGCGGTCGCGATGGTTCGGGTCCATGTTCGCCTGGATCTTGAAGACGATGCCCGTCATGGCGGGCTCTGTCGCGACGACTTCTCGTGTGGCGGCGCGCTGGGAGAGCGGTGGCGGAGCGTGTGTCTTGAGCGCGTCGAGCACGTCGCGGACGCCGAAGTTCTTCAAGGCGGACCCGAAGAACACGGGCGTGAGCGTGCCGTGGCGGAAGGCATCGAGATCGAAGCGTCCGCAGGCTTCGGCGGCGAGATCGATCTCCTCGCGCCAGCGCGTGTGCGCGTCGCCTTCGAGCAGTTCGGCGAACAGCGGATCGTCGGGACCGGAGACGGGTTGGCCGTCGTAGTCCTCGTCGAGGCGGCGCACGCGCGGTTGATAGAGGTCGTAGGTGCCGCGGAAGCTGCGGCCCTGCCCGATCGGCCAGACCATGGGCGCGGTGTCGAGAGCCAGCGTCTTCTCGATCTCGTCGAGCAGGTCGAGCGGATCGCGCGCTTCGCGGTCCATCTTGTTGATGAAGGTGACGATGGGGATATCGCGCAGACGGCAGATCTCGAACAGCTTCTGCGTTCGCGTTTCGATGCCGCGTGCCGCGTCGATCACCATGATCGCGCTATCGACGGCGGTCAGCGTGCGATAGGTGTCGTCGGAGAAGTCCTCGTGGCCCGGCGTGTCGAGCAGGTTGAAGACGGCGCCGTCGTATTCGAAGGTCATGACGGAGGTCGCGACGGAAATGCCACGCGACTTTTCGATGGCCATCCAGTCCGAGCGCGTCGAGCGGCCGTCCTTCTTGGCTTTGACCTGGCCGGCAAGCTGGATCGCACCGCCGAACAGCAGCAGCTTTTCGGTCAGCGTGGTTTTGCCCGCGTCGGGGTGCGAGATGATCGCGAAGGTGCGGCGGCGCTCGATCTCGTTGGCGAGACGGCTTTTCGCCGGGCTGGCCGTGGCGGCCGCCGAGGGTTCGTTGCTCATGATCCTGTCCAGGATGTCGGTTTGGCGGGGGTATAGCACCGTTTGCGGGGGGCGTAACCCTTAGGGTCCCCTTCCCGCTCCCCAGTGGAAGGCTTTGCGTAGATCTTCGCCCGCCGTAAATATGCAGGTGTGTCTGGATCCCGGCTTACGCCGGGATGACGGTCTTCATTGGATCGGCGCCAAACCCCAAAATTCCGTCACACCGGCGAAGGCCGGTGCCCAGATACATCTGTAATGTCCGCAAAGCCTTCCACTGGGGAGAGGTGAGACGGCGCCGCGGGTGCTAGGCGAGCTCGGCCAGGATGCAGCGCAGCACGCCGTAGTCGAAGCGGCCGTCGAGGGCTGCGTGGGCGGGGCCGAGCTTGCCGGTTTCCAGAGTATCGAGGCGCTCGAAGGCGGCGTGGATTTCGTCGAGGTCCCCGGGGTCGAGGTCGAGCACGTCGTCGGCTGCGATCACACCAGCTTCGATCGCTTCGGCGAGGTGCGTATAGATGGTGCCGATTTCGAGCCCGCGCTCGGCGGCGATGCGCTCGGCGTCTTGCCCAGCGAGATGCAGGGCGAGCGTCTGGTTGACGGTGGCCGAGAGGCGGTTGTCGAGCGTGGGGTGCGGCTTGAACTGCGAAATAACGCCGAGGAAGGCTGCGCCGTAGCGTTCGATCTTGCGCGCGCCGAGGCCGGTAATGCCATGCAGGCTGTCCTCGTCGGCTGGGCGCTTGGCCGCAAGCTCTGCGAGCGTTTTGTCGTGGCAGATGACGTAGGGCGGCAGGCCCGCTTCCGTCGCGAGGCGGAGGCGGAGCGCGCGGAGCGCGTCGTAGAGCGCGCGGTCGGCGCCGGTGACGGTGCTTGCGGCTGCGGACGCACGCTTCTCGCGTGACTTTTTCTCCCGCGCGGGCGCGAGGCGCATCCGGAACGTCTCCTCGCCGCGAAGAAGCGGGCGTGCCTCTTCTGTGAGGGCGAGCGTTCCGTGGCCTTCGTCGTCGGTCACAAGCAGCCCACGCGCGACGAGCTGGCGGAAAAGGCTGCGCCAGACGGCGGCGTCCTCGGTCTTGCCGATGCCCCACACCGAGAGCCGGTCATGGCTGTTGCGGATCGCGCGCTCGTTGTCCTTGCCGGTGAGCACGTCGATGAGATAGCCGACGCCGAAGCGCTGCTCGGTGCGGTAGACGGCCGAGAGTGCCTTGCGTGCCAGCTCCGTGCCGTCGGTGGTCTGGGGCGGATTGAGGCAGTTGTCGCAGTTGCCGCACGGCTCGGCGCGGGTTTCGCTGAAATAGGCGAGGATGAGCTGGCGGCGGCAGCTCGTGGTCTCGCAGAGCCCGACCAGGGCGTCGAGTTTCTGGCTTTGCGTGCGCTTGTAAGCGTCCGATCCCTCGCTCGCATTGATCCAGTGCTTCTGCTGGACGATGTCCTGCATTCCGTAGGCGAGCCAGGCGTTGGCGGGTTCGCCGTCGCGGCCCGCGCGGCCGGTCTCCTGGTAGTAGGCTTCGAGGGAGCGAGGCAGATTGAGGTGCGCGACGAAGCGGACGTCCGGCTTGTCGATGCCCATGCCGAAGGCGATGGTCGCAACCATGACGATGCCGTCTTCCTTCAGGAAGCGCGCCTGATGCTCGCGGCGGAGTTCGGGCGGCAAGCCCGCGTGATAGGCCAGCGCCGGGCGTCCCTTGCGGTTCAGCCAATCGGCCGTTTCTTCGACGGACTTGCGCGAGAGGCAGTAGACGATGCCGGCATCGGCGGGATGCTCGGCCGAAAGAAACGACCAGAGGCGCTCGCGGGCGCTCATCGAGCCCATTTCCGCAATCGTGTAGCGGATGTTCGGCCGGTCGAAGCTTGCGACGAAGCGATGCGCGCGTTCGAGCGAGAGTTCGCGGGCGATCTCGTCGCGGGTGCGGTCGTCGGCGGTGGCGGTAAGCGCGATACGCGGCACGCGCGGAAACCGCTCCGCGAGAATGCGGAGCTGGCGGTACTCGGGCCGGAAGTCGTGGCCCCATTGCGAGACGCAGTGCGCTTCGTCGATGGCGAAGAGGGCGATGCTGGCGCGTTCGAGCAGGGAGAGCGTGCGCTCCTGCACGAGCCGCTCCGGCGCGACGTAGAGGAGGTCGAGATCTCCGGCGATCAGGGACTGTTCGATGGCCGCCTGCTCGCGCCAATCCTGGGACGAGTTGAGGAAGGCAGCGCGCACGCCCGCTTCGCGAAGCGCGTCGACCTGATCCTGCATCAGCGCGATGAGCGGCGACACGACGAGGCCGGTGCCCGCGCGGACAAGCGCGGGGATCTGGTAGCAGAGCGATTTGCCGCCGCCGGTCGGCATCAGCGCCAGCACGTCTCCACCGCTGAGCAGGGTTTCGATGATGCCTGCCTGATGCAGGCGGAAGGCCTTGTAGCCGAACACGTCCTCAAGCACGTGCTGCGCCTCGGCGAGGGAGCTTGCCGAGGGTGCGAGATTCGTTGCTGCGGGTTCGGGGCGCCTCAAGGCGGCTGGCGGCATGCTGGAAACCCCGGAGGCGCTTTCGACGGAGCGCCGGGTGCGGTTGCTCATGGCACCAGTGCTAGCCCGATTCTCAAGGGGCTGGCCGCTTCTGGGGCATCACGCCTGGGGATTTCGGGCCGTGGCGCGGCGTGCTTCGAGACCTTAGATTGAGGCAGCGTCAGGGGCCCCATTTCACCCCACCCTCCGTGGCGCCACTCGTCTGGAGGGGGGCGGCCCCAATATGCCGAATAAGGCCGCAGGGCTTCTGACGCACTCTACCCCCATTTTTCCATGCGGCCGGCATTCCGATCGGGGAGTTGCGGTCGCGCCACATCCGTCCGTGAAAGCCCGCTTATGAGGTTTTGTGACGGCCGTAATTCGTCACCGCACGGCAGAATCACATTAACCGAGGACTGACGATATTGGTTTCCTTTGGTTGAATGATTGATTCTGGGGATGGGGCTTATGCGGCATGCTCGATACTTGAAGTCGATGGCAGGGGGCTTGCCCCTCGTGATGGTCAGCCTGTTCGCGGCCCCCGGTATGGCGCAGGCGCAGGTGGCGTGTTTCGATCCTTCGGCAACACCCTTCCCGGTCTACTATTATGGTTGCGAGGAAGCAGGCAGCGGTACCGCCGCGACCGGACAGCAGCTCCAATCCATAGGCGAAGGCTTCGTCCAGCAGCAGCTCAACCTTGCGCCGGGCGGGTTCGCGAGCCCGACGGGGCGGCTGCGCCATACGAGCCACGACGGGATGCGCGACAAGGTTTCCGGCTTCAACACGCTCGCCTATGATATCGACGAAGGGTCCGTCCTCGGCAACGTCAACTACGATCTCCCCGGGACGTATTTCGGCGGCAAGGTGCGCATCAACGCGATCGTCGGGTACGGTTGGATGACGCAGGATTCGGCCCCACCCGCCGCGGGCGTCGTCGGGCACAAGACCGATATCGACTCCGTCTTCTACGGCGGCAGCTACATGTGGAGCCAGGGCAACTTCTACACGTTGTCGATGATCATCGGCGTGAGCGGAGAGGCTGACGGTCGCGGTGTCGGCGGCGTGAACTACGAGTACGATCTGTCCGGTTATTTCACCAACAGTGTCGTCGGCTACACGTTCCAGCTTCCGGACACGTGGCGGTTCGACCTGCGCGGCGCGCTTGGCCATTACGACGTGAGCACGGACCGCTTCCGGGCCCCGGATAACCAGAATCCCGGCGCTTTTCCGAATGGTGCCATCATCAAGGGCGTCTCCGAAGCCTGGAGCCTGTCGCTGACAGGTACGTTGTTCACGATCCTCGAAGTCGATGGCGGTGGTGTGCTGCGGCCCTACATCCTCGGCGGCTACAAGCGCGTCGTCGACGAGGACATCGAGATCAAGGGCGACTTCACGGCCGACTTCGAGCAGGCGCAGGATTACGGCCGCGTTGAGCTCGGTATGGATTACGTTCAGGGCAACCTGACGTACGGTGCTTCCACCTACACCGAATTCTCCGCCGACGAGAGCACCATCGGCGCGCGGCTCGGCGTTTCTGTGAAGCTCCAGTAACGCGACGGAACGGCCGGATTGCTTGGTTAAGAACGGGCGGATGCACAAAGGTGCGTCCGCCCTTTTTCTTGTTTTAGGCGCCTTTGGAGCGGGACCTGTTTCCAAGGGAACAGACCGTGGCTAAGGCCCTGTGGCTCATAAGGGATCAGCGTGTGCGGGCCGGGCGGCTATGGCTTCGCCTGCCGGTGGTCCCGCACGTCTCACCCCCTCTGGCCAGAATTCGTCCGTTGGGGTACATTAGACCGATAGTCTGGAGGTTCCGATGCCGACGCATTTTTTCAAGTCGAGGGCCTTTTTCAGCTCTGCGTTTCTCTGCTCCGGCCTGGCGGCTTTCGGCCTCGCGCTTATCGCCCCGGCTGTTTCCAACGCGGCGCGTGCCGAGGGCGCTCCGTCCGTCCAGCAGATCATCGATGCGCTCAAGCCTCGCAAAACGCGGGGGCTCTCCGTGAAGCCGACGCAAGCGGAGATCGAGCGGGCTCAAGTGATCGACGACTTGAGATCCAAGGCTGCAACGCGCGCGCTGTCCGTGCCTGAGCGTACTCAGCTCGCCGAGGCGGCAAGCGACAAGCCGATGCTGGATCTCGTGATCTATTTCGGATTCAACTCGGACAAGATTTCCCCGCGTTCGCGCGACGCGCTTCAGTCGCTGGGCAAGGCGCTGGAGGACGACACGCTGAAGGATGCCGCCATCATGGTAGCCGGCCATACCGACGCGACCGGGCGCTCCGAATACAATCAGAGCCTGTCCGAGCGCCGGGCCGATGCCGTGCGGAACTATCTGAGCGACAATTTCAATCTGTCGAAGAGCAACTTCACGGTGGTCGGTTACGGGTTCGAGCGCCTTAAGGATCCTGCGGCGCCGAAGTCGGGCGTCAACCGGCGCGTGCAGATCGTCAATCTGACAGACGGCAAGACGGCGTCGGCGGCTCAACCGTAGGCGGCCGGCGATGGCTCGGGACGAGCGTTCAGCTCCTTCAGGGCCGATCTTTGAAAGTGGCCTCGAAAGGAGTGTGCCTCATGCGTTTGAGCACCCAATGCCTCTCCCTTCTTGCGGCGGCTTTGATGTTGCCGGTTGCGGCCATGATTGCGCCGGCCGACGCCGCGCCGCAGCGAAGGCTCGCCCTCATCATCGGGAATTCCGGCTACCAGAACGTCGCGGAACTGACCAACCCGGTCAACGACGCCAACGACATCGCCGAGAAGCTTCGTCACCTCTCGTTCGACGTGATGCTGGGCACGGATCTCACGCGCGACCAGATGCACGAGGCGTTCGAAACGTTTTCGGAGCAGCTCAAGCCCGGCGACGTGGGGCTATTCTTCTACGCAGGCCACGGCATTTCGCTTTCGGGCGAGAACTTTCTCATTCCTGTCGATATGCCGGGTGAAATTCAGGTCGAGAACGAGGAGAAGAGCCGGGAGGCGCTGGATGCGCACCTCGTCAACATCTCCACGATGATCGAGCCGCTGCAGAAGGCCAAGCTCGGCATGGTGTTCCTGGATGCCTGCCGCAACACGCCCTCGCAGGAAGAACTGGGATTGCAGATCGTTGCGCAGGACGGCGCGACACGGAAGGTGCGGGCGCTCGCATTTCATCGGGGCATGACGAAGCTTAACGTGTCTGCGGCGCCGACCAGCGGCGCGTCGGGCATTTTCCGCGCGTACGCCACGCAGCCGAATAACGTTTCCGACGACGGCGGCGGCCGCAACAGTCCGTTCACCAAGGCGCTGCTCCGTCATCTCGGCACGCCGGGCGTGGACGTCCACCAGATGATGGTGAAAGTGCGCCGCGACGTTGTGGCCGATACGTCTGGCCGTCAGGTTCCGTGGGAAGAGAGCGCGCTGACGGACGCCTATTATTTCATGCCGTCGGCGCCGGGCATGGCGGCTCCGCTTTTGCCGACGCACCGTGGCGACGGCGCCGGAAGCAGGAGCCAAGGCAGCAAGAAGGCGCAGACGCCGCGGAAGAACAGGGGCAGCGCCAGCCGCACGAGGCCGCCGAAACAGGCGCGGCGCAGCGGCCCGCCGCCGGGCCTGGGTGCCGGTGTGGGCATGGGCTTCTAGAGTCTGTTCATTTCAAACGAACGCGACGCCATTCCTCCCCCCTTGCGGGGGAGGTCAGGAGGGGGGGGGCGCAGACCGTCTACTGCCAGGCTTCCCCCCACCCCTAACCCCTCCCCACGTCCATGCGGAGCATGGCTCCGCCATGACGGGGAGGGGGAAAAGCGAGTCCATCTGGTATGAACATGCTCTAGAGCGTTCTGATAAGACTATGAAATTGAAAAAGGCGCGTCCGCAACGGCGCGCCTTTTTTGGTCTCGGCTCTCGTCTTGGCCCGATGCCGCGCGCCGATGCCTATGGCGGCGCGCCGAGCCTGCGCAGACCGTCCCTGCTGCTGGTGTAGCCTGCATCGAGCTGGAGCGCCTTGCGATAGTCGCGGATCGCTTCCGGCGTTTTGCCGAGCTCTTCGAGGATATGGGCGCGCGTGTCCCAGATATAGGCTTTCGAGCCGTCGAACTGGATGGCACGGTTGGCGTCCTCCAATGCGCGGTCCGCGTCGCCGGCTTTGTAATACGTCCAGGCGCGGTTGTTGAGCGCTTCGGCGGATTGAGGCTTGAGCTTGAGCGCTTCGTCGAAATCGGCGACGGCTTCGAGATAGTCGCCCTGATCGTAGTGCGCGATGGCGCGGTGCTGATAGGTGTCGGCTGCCGGTTTCAGCTCAATCGAGCGCCTATAGTGCTCGATGGCCTGGGCCGGCTCTCCCTTGTCGCGCAACGCGCGGGCATACTTGTAATGGATGATGGCCTGATCGTCGGGAGTGAATCCTGCCGTGTCGATCAGCCCCTTGCAGGCGTTGAGCGCCACATCTGCGTCGGTGCTCTCCTGGCAGTCCTTCCACTGCCGGGTCAGGACATAGCGGGAGGCGAGCGGAGTGGGCGGCGTTCTCGTCGGCCCAGCGTTCCCGTCGAGGGTCGCGATGGCGTCCTCCACGTTGCGCTCGATCGAAGTGGCCTGTTCTTCCGTCCTGGCGGGCGCAGGGGACGGAGTGGCCGGTTCTGTGGGCGTGTCCGGTTCGGGTTCCTCTGCTGCCGCGACTTGGGTGGTCGCCGGTGAAGGACCTTCGTTTGCCTCGGGCTCGGTCGCGACGAGCCCGACGCCCTCAAGGACGGAGCGGGGCGTATATTCGTAGGCATAGGCTCCGACGACCGCGAGGCCGAGAACGGCGAGACCAGCCGTGACCAAACGGGAATTGCGATCGGCTGGAGCGCGGGCGGAGCTTGCGGGCGTTATCTCGCCGTCCGCATCGTCGCCTTGGCCATGGGCGGACGGCGGCTCGTCGAGGGCGAGCGTGTAGGCGTGGATCCGCTCCGGAATGTTCTTCAAGGTTTGCGGGCCGGCGTCGGCGAACGTGAGATCCATCTTGCTTGCGACCGCTTCGTGCACGGAACGCGAGATACAGACGCCGCCGGGTGGCGCGACCGATTCCAGGCGCGCGGCGACATTGACGCCATCGCCAAGAAGGTCGCCGTTTTCCCGCTCGACGACATCGCCGATGGTGATCCCGATGCGGAAATTCATGTGCCGGCTGGGCGGGTAGGCGAGGTTGCGCGCGCGGAGGCTCTCCTGAACATCGACAGCGGCACGGACCGCTTCGACCGCGCTTTCGAATTCGGCCAGGATCGCGTCGCCTGCCGTGTTGAAAATTCGCCCGCCGCCCCGCTCCACGAACTCCGCGAAGACCGTGCGATAGGTTTCGAAGCGCCTCAGCGTCTCTTCTTCGTCCTCGGCGATCAGCCGGCTATAGCCGGCAATGTCTGCTGCGAGAATGACCGCAATTTTCCGTTTCAAGCGCGCCCTCACGTGTCATCGTCCGAGCCTGGACGAGTTTTCCATAAAGTGCGTGCACGAAGCAAGCGGGAGCGGAGGCCGGAGCAGGGCGGGGCTGCCGCTCTCATCCCTTCGCGCGGGCGACGATCTCGCCGTCCTCCTTGGTGAACGTCCCGATGTCCGGGTTCGGCAGGATGTCGAGGACGGTCTCCGAGGGGCGGCAGAGGCGGGCGCCGCGGGGTGTGACAACGATCGGCCGCTCGATCAGGATCGGGTGGGCGAGCATGAACGCGACGAGATCGTCGTCGCTCCATTTCGGATCGTCGAGGCCGAGGGTGTCGTAGGGTGTTCCCTTGCGGCGCAGGATCGCGCGGACCGGAACGCCCATCAGGCGGATGAGTTCTTCGAGGGTCTCGCGGCTTGGCGGGTTTGTCAGATATTCGACGATTTCCGGCTCTTCGCCGCTTTGGCGGATCATGGCAAGTGTGTTGCGCGAGGTTCCGCAGGCGGGGTTGTGGTAGATCGTGATTTCAGATGCCATGGTCTGGACGGCGCTCCCGTGTTCTCTGTTCCGCTCATAGCATGGCGGGGCGGTCAGTTTCATATGTGCAGCATCCCGGCAGAGGAGCTTGCGTTGACACTCATCGATCGCGTTCATGCGCCTGGCCCGAGGGTAGTGGGTCCCGGCGATCCGCTCTTGAGCGTTCGTGGCGTGCGGAAATCTTATGCGACACCGCAAGGCGAGATTTCGGTGTTGAAGGGCGTCGATCTTTCGCTTGCAGCGGGTGAAAGCCTTGCGCTGCTTGGCGAGTCCGGCAGCGGCAAGAGCACGCTGCTTCATCTCGTCGGAGGCTTGGACGAAGCCGATGACGGCGAGATCGCCATCGAAGGCGCGGCGATGACGAAGCGGCCCGACGCGGAACGGGCCGCGCTGCGGCGTGCGCGGATCGGCATCGTGTTCCAGCAGTTCAATCTCGTGCCGAGCCTCACGGTTGAGGACAACATCGCTTTTCAGGCGCGCATCGCGGAGCGGTTCGACGCTGCATGGCACGACGAGTTGATCGGGCGCCTAGGGCTCGGCGATCTCAGATCCCGCTATCCGGAGCAGCTCTCCGGCGGGCAACAGCAGCGCGTCGCCATCGGACGTGCACTCGCCGTTCGGCCGCGCCTGTTGCTGGCGGACGAGCCGACGGGAAATCTCGATGAAGCGACCGGCGACGACGTGATGGATCTTGCGCTCGACCTCGTCGCGCGTACGGGGTGCGGGTTCCTGATGGCGACGCACAGTACGCGGCTAGCGGCGCGCCTCGACCGGCGCGTTGCGCTCGCCTCGGGCGTTCTGGTGTCGACGTGAAACAGGTTTCATCGTGAGCCAAGCTTTCTGGACCTTCGCGGCGCTTCTGAGTCACTGGCGCCGTCATCGTGCGAACTTCGCGACGGTGATGGTGGGGCTTGTGGTTGCCACCGCGCTGTGGAGCGGCGTACAGGCGCTGAACAGCCAGGCGCGGCAGAGCTACGACCGTGCGGCGCGGCTCGTCGGCGAAGCGGGTGCGCCCGCACTTGTGAGCGCGCAGGGCGCGTTCGTCAGCCAAGAGCAGTACGTCGCGCTGCGGCGCGCCGGGTTCAAGGTCTCCCCGGTGCTGGAAGGCACGGTGCGGATCGGCGGTGCGGCGTATCGGCTGGTTGGGATGGAACCGCTCACGCGGCCGGGCGGGGCGGTGTTGACCGGGCTCGAAAACGCGAGCGATCTCGAAGGCTTCCTTAGGGCGCCCGGGCAGACGCTCGCCGCGCCGCAAACGCTGGCCGATCTCGGCGCGGCGGCGGGCACGCGGATCAAAACGGATCAAGGGACGCTGCTGCCGCCCGCGGTGGGGCAGCACACGGTGGCGCCCGGTCTTGTCGTCGTCGATATCGGGATAGCGCAGGCGGTGCTCGGGCGGCCGGGGCAACTGACCCGGCTGATTGCCGCGTCCGATGCCGCACTGGACGAGGCGGCGCTTGCGGCCGTCGCCGGAGATGCGCTTCGCATCGAGGCGCCGGAGGAGACGGGCGATCTCGCGCGGCTGACGGAGAGCTTCCACCTCAATCTCACGGCGTTCGGGCTGCTCGCGTTCATTGTTGGGCTTTTCATCGTGCACGCTTCGATCGGGCTCGCGTTCGAACAACGTCTTGGAACGGTGCGCACGCTCCGGGCATCGGGTGTGTCGCTCTCGACGCTGGTTGTGGTGTCGATCTTTGAAGTGTTGTTGCTCGCGCTTGTTGCCGGCGTGATCGGAATGATCTGCGGCTACGTGATCGCGGCCGTTCTGCTTCCCGACGTGGCGTTGAGCTTGCGCGGAATCTATGGCGCGGATGTGGGACGCACGCTCGCGCTCGAACCTCGCTGGTGGGTGTCGGGGCTCGGCATGGCGCTTTGCGGCGCGCTGATCGCGTCGGCGGCGAGCCTCGTCAAGGTTGCACGGATGCCGGTGGTTGCGCTCGGGCGGCCGCTTGCGTGGCGGGAGGCGCACGAGGCGATGCTTCGGCGTCAGGGTGTTGTTGCGGTGCTCTGTCTCACGATTGCGCTCATGGCGTTTGTCCTGGGCGAAGGGCTGGTCGCGGGCTTCGTGGTGATTGCGGGCGTTCTGCTCGGCGCGGCGCTGCTGCTTCCGCTTGGGCTCGTGGCGCTTCTCCGCCTCGGGGAAGGCGCGTCGCAGGGGGCGCTTGCGCGCTGGTTCTGGGCGGATACGCGCCGCCAACTCTCGGGGCTTTCGTTGGCGCTGATGGCGCTTCTGCTCGCGCTTTCGGCCAACGTCGGCGTCGGTACGATGGTGGAGGGGTTCCGCAAGACATTCACCGGCTGGCTCGACGAGCGGCTCAATTCGGAGATTTACGTCACGGCCACGGATGCGGCGGCGGGACGGCGCATTGCGGATTGGCTCGAACGCGAAAAAGCCGTGACGGCCGTCCTGCCGGTGTGGCGGACGGAAACGCGGATCGGGGCATGGCCGGTTGATATCTATGGGCTGCGCGATCATGCAACGTACCGCGATCATTTCTCGCTGCTGTCGGCAATGCCCAAAGCGTGGGACCGCGTAAGCGAGGGAACGGGCGTGCTGGTGAGCGAGCAACTCGCCCAACGGATGTCGTTCGGCCTGGGCACCGAGATCGCGATCCCGACGGACGAAGGGCTTTGGAAGGTTCCCGTCGTCGGGATCTTTGCCGACTACGGCAATCCCAAAGGGCAGGTTCGCATCGGCGTCGATCATCTCGTGCGGCATTGGCCGGATGCACGGCGCACGCATTACAGCGTCAGGACCGCGCCGGACGCTGCGGCATCCGTCATCGAGCGCATGCGCGCAGCGTTCGGTGAAGGATTGGCGCAGGTCTCGGACCAGGCCGCGCTCAAGTCGATGTCGCTTCGCATCTTCGAGCGTACGTTCGCGGTGACGAGCGCGCTCAACACGCTGACGCTGATCGTTTCGGGCATCGCGCTTTTTGCGAGTTTGCTCACGCTCGCGGATGTGCGGATCGCGCAGCTTGCGCCGGTGTGGGCGCTCGGTGTCACGCGGCGGCGGCTTGTGGATCTCGAAGTCGGCAAGGTGCTGGTGCTGGCGGCGATGACGGCGGTGCTCGCGGTTCCTCTCGGGCTGCTGCTCGCATGGTGTCTCGTGGCGATCGTCAACGTGCAGGCGTTCGGCTGGCGGCTGCCGTTCCACGTATTTCCGCTGCAGTGGGGCGTCGTGCTGGTTCTCGCGCTGATCACGGCATTCGTGGCCGCATTGCTGCCGGTGCTGCGCCTTTCACGCACCGCGCCCGCCGATCTTCTCAAGGTGTTCGCCAATGAGCGTTAGATCGAAAACTGTGATATGGCGCGTTGTGGTGTGTTGTCTGGGCGCCCTCGCAGGTGGCGGCGTCTGGGCCGCGGGCGGCGGCGGCTTCGCCGGGCTCGGCGAAGAGGCCACGGGCTTTGCCGAGGTTACGCCGGGGCGCACATTCTTCTTTCCCGCCGACCTCGGCGCGCATCCCGATTATCGCATCGAGTGGTGGTACGTGACGGCGAACCTCAAGGATGCGGCGGGCGAGGATTACGGCGTGCAATGGACGCTGTTTCGCCAGGCGCTGGAGCCGGGACCGCAACGCGAGGGCTGGGCCAGCCAGCAGGTGTGGATGGGCCACGCCGGATTGACGAGCCGCGAGACGCACCGCTTTTCCGAGGCCGTTGCGCGCGGTGGTATCGGACAGGCCGGCGTGAGCGCGCAACCGTTTGCGGCTTGGATCGACGATTGGACGTTTGCGAGCGACAGTACGGCCGGTGACGGTCTCGCGTCGGCCACGCTCTCCGCAACGGGCGCGGACTTCTCCTACGCGCTGACGCTGAAGAGCGTGCGTCCGATGGTGCTCCAAGGCGACAACGGATACAGCGTCAAATCCGATCATGGGCAAGCGTCCTACTATTACAGCCAACCTTTCTTCGACGTGAGCGGACGCGTGACGCTCGATGGGCGCGAGATCGACGTTACGGGCCGCGCCTGGATGGATCGCGAATGGAGCAGCCAGCCGCTCGCGCCAGGGCAGAAGGGATGGGACTGGTTCTCCCTGCACTTGCCGGATGGCGAGAAGCTGATGCTGTTCCAGCTTCGCAGCGACACCGACGCGCCGTTCTATGCGGGAACGTGGATCGCAGCCGGCGGACACGCGACACCGCTCGACCGCGGCGACATCGTGCTCGTGCCGCTTCGCACGCATGACGTTGCGGGACGGCAGGTGCCGGTGGAATGGTCCGTCGAGATCGAGAGCCGCGGATTGCGTATCGCGACGACGCCGCTCAATCCGGAAAGCTGGATGGCAACGAGCTTCGCCTATTGGGAGGGCCCGGTGCGCTTTACGGGCACGCATGATGGTGAAGGGTATCTTGAGATGACGGGATATTGAGCGTGTGTCTCGACGCGAGATGCGCCGCTCCCATGTGTCGTCCCGGCCAAGTGGACCCCGGCCCTGAGCCGGGGGGAACGCAGAGCCGGGACCCAGGGGAAGCTTCTGTCGCGAAATGTTGCGTCTTCGACGAGTTTTGCGCTGGGTCCCGGCGCTCCGCTTCGCTGCGGCCGGGATGACAGGGGGGAAGGGGTGTCAGCGCGTTTTCTGCCCCGTCGCGCGCTGGGCGGTGGCGGTCGTCACCTCCACCTCGTCGCCCTCGCGCAGAAGGGCGTTCGGGCTCAGGATCACGCGATCCTGTTCCGTGAGCCCGGCGACGATCTCGACGCGTTCGCCGAAATCGCGACCGACTGAGACCGGACGAAATGCCACCGTGCCCTCGTCGTTCACGACGGCGACTTTCTGGCGGCCATCGCGCGTGACGAGTGTGTTGGTCGGCACGCTGACGGGCATCCGGTCGCGCGCGACGTCGAGGCTGACGAGGCCCGTGAGTCCGGCCGGGATGCGTTTCTCGGGGTTGGCCATCATGAGCTCGGCGCGCATGGTCGAGGAGGCCTGGTCGATCAGGCCCGCGCTGCGCACGACCTTGGCTTCGAACGTTTCGCCGGGCAGCTCTGCGAAGGTGACGCGCGCCGCCCCGCCCGGCCGAACCTTGAGGGCTGCGGTCTGCGGGATGTCGATTTCGACGCGCAACTCGTCGAGGCGCGCGATGCGGAACAGCGGGCCGCTCGCCTGGGCATCGCTCGTGGTGATGCGGTCGCCCCGCTCCACAGCGCGGGCAACGACGGTTCCGGCGAACGGCGCGCGAAGCGTGAGGAATCCCTGGATCTCTTCCAGGCGGCGCACCTCGGCTTCGGCGGCTGAGAGATCGGCTTCCGAGACGCGCTCGGTCGCGATGCGTTCGTCGCGGGTCTGTTCCGAGAGGTGTCCCTGGGTGACGAGCGTTTCCGCGCGGCGTGCGTTGACGCGTGCGAAATCCAGGCGCGCGCGGGCCTGCCGGATGGCTGCGCGGGCGCGGGCAAGCTCCTGCGTCACTTCCGGCGCGTCGATGACGAGCAGGACGTCGCCTTCGGCCACCCTGTCGCCGATGTCGACGTTGCGTTTCTGGACGATGCCGCTCGCGCGGGCGCCGACGACGGCTTGCTCCGCGGGGGCGGTGCGGCCGGTCAGCGTGATGCTCCCTGCTTCGCGCAGGATCTCCGGGTTGACGACACGGACGCTCGGTGCGGGGTTTGCGGCTTTCGCGAGGGCAGCGGGCGGCTGCGCGGCGGTTTCCGTGTAGGCCAGCTTGCAACTCGCGAGGAGGAAGACGCCGGAGACGGCCGCGATGGACAGCAGTCCGGAGGAGGTGACAAGGGCAAGGCGGGACAGCGTCATGGCTTTTTCTCTCATCCGCTCGTGGCCAGCTCATGGCCGCGCCCTTTGGGGTTTGCGGTCTCGATGTCGTCGATGTCTCTTTTGGGGCGTGCGCGCGCGAGCAACGCAAACAGGAACGGCACGAACGACAGCGTCGCACAGGTGCCGAGCAACAGACCGCCGATGACGGCGCGGCCGAGCGGCGCGTTCTGCTCGCCGCCTTCGCCCGCGCCGAGCGCCATGGGCAGCACGCCCGCGATCATGGCGATGGCGGTCATCATGACGGGGCGAAGGCGCGTCTTGGTGGCATCGATGGCGGAGGCGAGCGGCGTCATGCCGTTGGCCAGGTTATCGCGGGCGAAGCTCGTGACGAGCACCGAGTTCGCCGTCGAGACGCCAATCACCATGATGAGGCCGGTGAGAGCGGGAACCGAAAGCGGCGTGCCCGTGACGTGGAGGGCGATGAGGGCGCCGGTGATGGCCACGGGAAGGCCGCTCATGGCGATGAAGGGTAGCAGCCAGGATTGGAAATTGACGACCATCACCAGATAGACGAGCACCGCCGCAAGCACGAGCCCACCCGCCATCTCGGCGTAGGCTTGCGTCATCGAGCGGGCTTGGCCTGCGACCTCGATGCGGTTGCCGGGTTTCAAGCGTGGTTGGATGTCTGCGATGACGGCGGCCACGTCGCCATAGACGCCGCCGAGATCGCGGCCCTCGACGTTGGCGAGCACGGTGAGCGTCGGCATGAGCGTGGTGCGGTCGATATTGGCGGGCACGTGGCGCACCTGGAGGCTCGCGACCGTGCGCAGCGGCACCGTGCGTCCGCTCGCGGCAGAGCGCACGGGCGTGTTCATGAGCTGCTCGATGTCGACGAGATGGGACGGCGGCGCCACGATCTGCACCGTGTAGGCCGCGCCTTGCACCGGGTCGCTCCAGAAGCTTGGCGTCACCGTGCCCGCCGTGCCGAGCGTCGAGAGGATGGCCGTCGAGGCGTCCTGTGGCGTGATGCCGATTTGCAGGGCGCGGACGCGGTCGATCTCGATGTAATAGCTCGGCAGGTTGGAGACCTGACGGAGCGCAACGTCCACGGCGCCCGGAACGGTGCGTATGCGTTCCTGCAACTCGCGCGCGGCTTCGGCATTGCCCAGCCGGTCGCGTCCGATGAAGCGGACTTCGATGGCGGTTTGTGCGGAGCCCGCCAGCGTCTGCGCGGTCGCGTCGGCGGGCCGGAAATAAACCGTGAGCTGCGGGAAGCGCTCGCGCAGCATGGCACGGATGGCAGATGCGTGGGCGGCGGTCGATGTTCGCTCCCGGCCAAGCTGGATCAGGATCTCGCCGTCGAACGAGCCGATCACACCGCTCTCGATCCAGCCGAGATTGATCGGTTCGGGCGGCCCGATGTTTTCGGCAATGAAGCCGATTTCGTGCGCGGGGACGACCTCGCGAATGGCGCGCTGGACATCTGCGAACTTGCGTGCCGTTTCCTCGACGCGCAGGCCCGGATCGGCGCGCACGTAGAGGCGGATCATGCCCGCGTCGGTCTCGGGGAAGAACTCGCTTCCCAATCGCGTTGCTGTCCATCCGCCGACGGCCACGACGGCAGCGAGGGCCACGAACGGCACGGCCTTGCGGCGGGTGAGGGCGTCAACCGACGCACCCATGCGCTCCGCAAGGCGCGTGATGGCGCGTTCGAGAGCCGCATGCCAGCGAGGCCCGGTGTGCTCTCCCGGCGCACCGCTGTGCGGCTTCAGAAGCATCATCGCGAGCGACGGGACGAGCGTGCGGGAGAGCAGGTAGGACGCAATCAAGGCGAAGATGACGGCGAGCGCGAGCGGCTTGAAGACGAAGGCGGCCGTGCCCGTGAGCAGGAACAGCGGCGAGAAGACGATGCAGATCGCCGTCGTCGAGACGAACTCGGGGAAGGCGACTTCGCTCGCGCTTTTCAAGACCGCTTCACGCAGCGGCACGCCGCTTTCGAGATTGCGGTTGATGTTCTCGATCTCGACCAGCGCGTTGTCGACCAGGATTCCGATGGCGAGCATAAGCCCGCTCAACGTCATGATGTTGAAGGTCTCGCCCGCAAACGCGAGGCCTGTGACGGAGGCGAGGAGCGCGAGCGGAATGGAGGTCAGCACGATGAACGACGAGCGCCAGCTTCCCACGAAGACGAGGACGACGAACGCGACCAGAAGCGCCACGATCACCGCCTTGCCGATGACGGAGTTGAGCGCGTTCTCGACGAACACCGACTGATCGAAGATGGGCGCGATGGTGACGCCCTCCGGCGCCGCCGCGCGCAGCTCCGGCATTCGGCGGTGAATTTCGCGGATGATGTCGACGGTCGACGCGTTGCCGAGTTTCAGGATCGAGACGAGCACCGCGTTCTGCCCGTCGAGGCGGGCGATATTTGTCTGCACGGCCTGGCCGTCGCGGACGCTTGCGACATCGGAGACCTTGATGCTGCGGCCTTCGACCGACCGCAGCGGCAGGTCGGCGAAGGTCTCGATTGTCTCGGGGCTAGCGTTGGTGGTGATGAGAATTTCCCGTGCGCCGGTGCGGAGTGCGCCCGACGGCAGCGTGAGGTTCTGAGTGGCGACGGCGGCTGCGATGTCGCTAGCGGAAAGGCCGTAGGCTTGCAGCTTGTCGGGGTCGAGGTCGATCATGACCTGACGCGGTGCGCCGCCGTACGGCAAAGAGAGGCGCAGGCCGCGGATGGACTGGATCTGCGCACGAAGCTGAAGGCGTGCGTAGTCGAACAGCGCGCCGTCGTTCAGCGTGTCGGAGGCGAGCACGAGCTGCAGCACCGGAACGGACGATGGCACATAGGGAATGATCAACGGCGGCATGGTGCCGGGCGGCATGCGGCGCAGGATGGTCTGGCTGACGGATGTGACCTGCGCGAAGGCATTGGTAACGTTGGTGCCGGGCTGGAACGCGACGCGTACGATAGCCACGCCGTTCAACGTCTCCGAGCGCAGTTCGCGGATGTTGTCGACGTTGTTCATGATGGCGAGCTCGCTGAACGAGGTCACCTTGCTCGCCATCTCGGGCGCGTTGAGTCCCTGGTAGGTCCAGATGAGGTTGATGGCCGGAATGTTGACGGGGGGCAGGATGTCCGTCGACATGCCGCGCATTGAAAGGCCGCCGAACAGGAACAGCAGAATGGCCATGACACCGACGGTGTGGCGGTGTGCGATGGCGTAGCGGACGATCCACATGCCCGGTCGGATCCTTATTTCGAGGCTCGCGCCGCTGCGAGCCAAGGGCGAAGCCCGCATCGTTGCAGGCTTGAGAGCTGGGACCACGACGGCGTCTCCAGTGAATAATCAGGGATATACCGAATTTCGGTGACAGGCGAGCGTCCGCGCGGTCGCGCTCAGGACATCACCCTAAGGTGATGCGAAAACACGCTTCAAGGGTTCTGGTTCAATCGGGAATGCCGCCAATTTGGCGGATTATCGATCAGTCGGCTGCGGGCCTGACTGCGAAACGGATCGTGTCGGTGGGCACACCATAGACTTGCACGGAAAACGGGCCGGCCGCGATCTCGAAGCGCACGCTTTTGCGCAACTCGTCGCAGTGGGGCGAGCCGGTGTGGGCGGTCGCTTCGAGAGCTTTGCCGCCTTGCACGACATCGATCCAGCCGCTCGTCGAGATCGCGACCTGGTAATGGCCTTCCTTGATGTCTTTGAAATGGATGACACCCGCGAAGCGCTTGGCGTCGTCCGGCTTCGGGGTGCTGGTGGGTGGAGCGGGCAGCTCGACACTTGCGGAGGGGCGCAACTGCACGCGGATGGCTTTGTCGGTCGGAGGCGTTGCGAACGTGTCGCCCGATTTCAGCGGAAGGGCGTCGTTCGCGCGGAACCATGCGCGCTCGGTTTCGAGCGGCCAGATGAATTCGGTGCAGGTGCTTTCCTTTTTCTGAGCACCGCCGTGGCCCTGCTCGTGCGCATAACCGGCCGGAGCGAGCGCGCCGACGACCACTGCGCCTGCGAGCAGAAGACGAAATCGGGACATGCGGTCACTCCATGATTTCTTTTATCAGGCGACGCCGATCATAACGTCGGACGCCTTGATGACGGCGGATGCCGTCATGCCGTTTTCGAGCTTCAGGTCGTCGACCGCCTCGTTGGTGATCGAGGCCGTGATGGTCGTGCCGCCGACGTCGATCTTGACATGGGCCGTGGTGGCGCCCTTCACGATCTCCACGATTTTTCCCTGAAGGACGTTGCGTGCGCTGAGTTTCATGGAGGGTTCCTTCCGCCTGGCGTTCTATATTCTTACATATATAACGCCAGGCGAATTTGAAAGAGCGACGTCAGAACTTCACGCGCGCGTTGGCGAAGAATTGGCGTCCGGCCTCTGGGAAGCCTTCCACGAGCTCATAGTCCTCGTCGAACAGGTTCGTGACGCCGATCGCGGCCGATGCGTTGTCGTTGAACCGATATTCGGCCTGCACGTTTGCGAGCGCATAGCTGCCCGTCTCGATGAAGGTACGCGTGCGTCCGCTTGAGACGATGCTGTAGCGGTCGCTGGCGAGCGCAAGGCTCGGCGTCAGCGTGAGGTTGGGGAGGACATCCCAGGACAGGTAAAGGAAGGCCTCGTGGTCCGGCGTTCCCTCGGGCTTCGTGCCGGGTGTGATGTAATCGTAGCTGCGGTTCAGGTAAGTGTAGTTGCCGCCGACGCGCAGGCCCGGTGCGATGTCCCAGTCGACCGAAACCTCGAAACCGTAATGCTCGCCGGTCACGTTCTGGTTCTGGGAGAGGATGGCTCCGTCGGAGGGACGGATGATGTAGGCCGATTGGATCGAGTCTTCGAGGTCGGAGTAGAAGACGGCGCCTGACACGCGCGCCTGACCGAAGAACGTTTCGGTCGCGCCGATCTCGTAGTTGGTCGAACGTTCCGGTGCGAGGTCCGGGTTCGGAACGGCGTATCCGAAACGCTCGCTATAGCGCTCGAATACGGTTGCGAAGCGCGTGCGGCTGGAGACGGTTGCGTGGGCGCTGCCCGTATCCGAGAAGCGGTAGATCGCGCCGCCTTGATAGTTCCAGGCGTCGACTGTCGTCGTCTGGCGATTGAGGAAAGCGCCGTTGCGGAAATCGTTGGCTTCTTTCACGTCGAGATAATCGTAGCTCAGGCCCGCGATGATATCGAGGTTGCGGGCGGCGTGGAACGTGTTCTCGATGGCGAACGACCAAGTGTCTTCCACGTTGCCGTGCCACGGCTCCGTGAACGTCGCCGGGTTGTCGGGAGCCTGGATATTACGCTCACTGTGATCGTCGCGACGGTAGTGGATCGCGCCCTTGAGTGTGTTCATTGGAATGAGCTCGGTGCCCATCTCGACGAAGCCGCCGTAAGCGAAGTCGTCATAGTCGCTGTTGAACGTGGGGTTGAACATGCGCTGCGACGAGAAGGTCGCGTCGTCGAAAGAACTCAGGCGGTTCTCGAACGTGTTGTAATAGACGTTGGTTTTCACATAGGACGCGCTGCCAAGCTGGGTCTTCGAGAGCCACGACAGGCTCTGGATGTCCCACCACGGCCACTGCCAGTAGCGCTGCGTTTGAAGTTGCTCTTTGGCGACATGGAGCGGGGCGTTCTTGCGGCCGCTCTGGGTCGTGTAGTTGATGCTGTACTCGTCCGTCGCGTTCGGCGTGATGCCGATCTTGGCGTTGATGCGCCAGTCGCGGAAATCCGAGTTCTCACGGATGCCGCCATTCTCGTAGGGGAAGCGCGCGTCGAACGGCGTGGACTGGCGCGGACGGAAATCGTCCGACACGTTGAAATGATCCTGATCGACGATGGTGCCGCTGATCTGCGCGTAATAGCCTTTCTGGCGCGTACCTGCGTAGGCGTAGCTGCTCCACTGGTTCAGATCGTTGATATCGCCCGTGGTCACGATGCCGGCGCGGCCTTCCGCTTCGAAGGCCTTGGTGGGTTTGCGGCTGACCATGTTGATGGCGCCGCCCATGCCGCCGGGCCCGTTGAGCACCGAGACATAGCCCTTCTGAATCTGGATCTCGGCGAGATCCGGCGTCAGGAAGCGGTTCATGTCGAGGCGGTTGTCGGCCGGAAGATAGACGCGCACCCCGTCGATGGAGAGTGGCACGCGAATGCGGTCGAAGCCGCGCACGTAGATGTCGCGCTCGTTGCGCCGCCCGCCCGTGGTGTGGGCGGAGACGCCGGGGGCGATGCTCACGGCTTCGTCGAGCGACTGCTTATTATAGGTCCACATGGCCTCGTTGGTGATGGTCGATCCACCGACCATATCGATCTGGCCGAGCGTGAAGGCGCCGACGCTCCCGCGGCCAGAGCCGCCGTCTCCTTCGAAGGATGCGCCGTCGTCGATCACCACACCGGGGGCCGGGGATGACGTCTGGCGCGTCGCGCGGCTTTTGCGGCGGATGGGCTCCGAGGGCGATTGAACGACGATGGGCGGCAGTGGCGTCGCCTCGTCGGCGGTGACGTCGCCGCCTGCTGTGGTGGCGGCAGCGTTCTGAGCGAGTGCCGGCGATGCGATGCCCGCACAAAGACCGGCCGCGGCCATGGCCGCGAGCATTTTTTTGGACATTTGTCCCCCCTAATGAATGCGGCCCTTTTGGGGCCTCAGTCCCCTTAATGTTATATTCATGCGAATATAGCGTAGGGCAAGCACTATTTTCCGATCGGTCGATTGACGGCTTCAATGGAAGTCGCGGCTCTTGATGGGGATGCTGTCGTGCGACGCCGGAGGCGAGGTCGCGGCCGCTTCCGCCAAACGTTCCGGATCGTGCAGATGCGCAAGCTCGCCCGAGAGATCGAAGAAGCTTTCGGCGAGGACGTGAATGACAATGCCGGCGCGCTGCACACGGCCTCTTACGCCGAGAAAGCGCGCGGACATGACCGTGCGGCGGTTGGCGGCGAAGATCTTCGGCCAGACGATGACGTTGGCGATCCCGGTTTCGTCTTCGAGGGTGAGGAAGACGACCTTCTTGCCGCCCGGCATCTGGCGCGTGAGCACGAGTCCCGCGATGGCGATGCGCCGGTTGTGGGCTGTGCGTGCTGCGTCTCGCAATTCTTCGCTGGATATGACGCCTCGCCGGACCAGACGTGGACGAAAGAATGCAACAGGGTGCGCCTTGAGCGAAAGGCCGGTCGTCACGTAATCCTCCGCCACGTGCTCGGAGAGCGGCATGGAAGGAAGCGTCGTCTCGGGCTCGGTGAAGAGGTCGTCGCTGACGTGCGGCGCGAAGAGCGGAAGCGGTGGCGCGTCGGGTGCGGACGGTGCGGTCGTGCGCTGGCTCGTGCCTTCGCCCGCGAGGCCGATGCTTTCGAGGCGTCGCGCCGACCAGAGACCGCGGCGGCGATCCAGGCCGAGGGAGCGCAGCGCGTCGGCAGCGGCGAGGCGTTCGACCGTGCCGCGGGGCAGACCTGAGACGGCGGCGAAACGTTCGAGGCTCGCATAGCCGTTGCCACGTGTGGCGACGATCCGTTTTGTATCGGCCTCGCTCATGCCGTCGATCTGTCGGAGGCCGAGCCGCACGGCGAAGCGGTGCGGACCCTCCGAGGCGGGCTCCAGCGTGCAGTCCCATGCGCTGAAGTTGACGTCGGGCGCGCGGACTTCGACGGCGTGCTCGCGTGCGTCGCGCACAAGCTGGGCGGGTTGATAGAAACCCATCGGCAGGCTGTTCAGGATCGCAGCGCAGAACACATCCGGATAATGGCACTTAAGCCAGGCGGAGGCGTAAACGAGGAGCGCGAAGCTCGCGGCGTGGCTTTCCGGAAAGCCGTATTCGCCGAAGCCTTCGATCTGACCGAAGCAGCTCTCGACGAATTCGGGATCGTAACCGCGCGCGGTCATGCGCTGAATGAACTTGTCGCGATATTTATGGACGTTGCCGTTGTGGCGGAAGGTGGCCATGGCGCGGCGGAGGCCGTCCGCTTCGTCGGGCGTGAACTCGGCGGCGGTGATGGCGATCTGCATCGCCTGCTCCTGGAACAACGGCACGCCGAGCGTGCGGCTCAGCACCTCCTTGAGCTCATCGGGATTGTGAGGCGGCGCGGGTGAGGGGTAGGTGACCTCGTCGGGATTTTGGCGCCGCTTCAGGTAGGGGTGCACCATGTTGCCCTGGATCGGGCCGGGCCGCACGATGGCCACCTCGATGACGAGGTCGTAGAACTCTTTCGGCTGCAAGCGCGGCAGCATCGACATCTGCGCGCGGCTCTCGACCTGGAACACGCCGATGGAATCCGCTTTTTGAAGCATCGCGTAGACGGCCTTGGCGTCGTCGGTGTCCTCTCCCGGGAGGGTCGCAAGCGTCAAAGGCCTGTCGTAATGCGTCTTGAGGAGATCGAGACCGCGCCTGAGACAGCTCAGCATCCCGAGCGCCAGCACATCGACCTTCATGAGGCCGAGCGTGTCGATGTCGTCCTTGTCCCATTCGATGAAGGTGCGATCCGCCATGGCGGCCTTGGAGATGGGCACCGTTTCGTCGAGGCGGCGGCGCGTGAGGATGAAGCCGCCGACGTGCTGGGAGAGATGGCGCGGAAAGCCGATCAACGCGCGGGCGAGCGTGACGGCCCGATGGATCTGCGGGTTCGCCGGATCGAAGCCGGCTTCGCGGATGTGCGTGTCGGGGAGGCCGTCGGCGTGGCTGCCCCACACCGTCTTGGCCAGCGCCGCGGTGACATCGGGTGTGAGGCCGAGCGCCTTTCCGACATCGCGGATGGCGCGGCGCGAGCGGTAATGAATGACGGTGGCGCAGATGGCGGCGTATTCGCGGCCGTAGCGTTTGTAGATGTACTGGATCACCTCCTCGCGCCGCTCATGCTCGAAGTCGACGTCGATGTCGGGCGGTTCGCCGCGTTCCACGGAGATGAAGCGCGCGAAAAGCAGCTTGCTTTCGTTGGGGTTGACCTCCGTGATGCGGAGGCAATAGCAGACGGCGCTGTTGGCGGCCGAGCCGCGGCCCTGGCAAAGGATGCCTTCGCGGCGCGCGAAGCGCACCACGTCGTGGACGGTGAGGAAGTAACGCGCGTAGTCGAGTTGGGCGATGATGCCGAGCTCTTCGAGGACGCGCGCGCGAACATCGTCGGGGATGCCGTGCGGATAGCGGTCTCGGGCGCCGCTCCAGGTCAGGTCTTCGAGATGCTGCTGGGCCGTCTTTCCGGGCGGAACGGGTTCGTCGGGGTACTCGTTCTTGAGATCCCCGAGCGAGAAGCGGCAGGCGTCTGAGATCTCGATGGTGCGTGCGATCGCGTCGGGGAAGGATGAGAACAGGCGCGCCATCTCGGCGGGCGGCTTCAGGTGGCGTTCGGCGTTTGCGGCGAGGCGGAAGCCGGCCTCGTGGATCGTACATGTCTCGCGGATGCAGGTGAGCACGTCGGCGAGCGGGCGGCGCGTGGGCGTGTGGTAGTGCGCGTCGTTCGTCGCGACGAGGGGTGTGCCGGCGCGGCGGGCCAGTTCGCTGAGCAGGCCGAGGCGGCGCGGCTCGTCGCCCCGGTAGCGGTGCGCGCCCGCAAGATAGCTGCGCCCCGGTGCGATGCGGGCGAGGCGTTCGAGGCGTTCTGCGAAGCTGGCGGTGAGCGTGTCGGGCGGCAGCGCGATGAGGATCTGGCCGTCGGGCGCTGCGAGGATGTCCTCGAAGCCGATGTGGCATTCCGTGTGCTCGCCTTTTCCGGTCTTTCCTTTGCCGTTCGTCAGGAGCCGGCAGAGGCGCGCATAGGCTTCGCGGTCGGTGGGGTAGGCGATGGCTTCGAATCCGTCCACGGTGACGAGTCGGGTGGCGACGATCAGCTTCACCGCATTCCGCTTCAGCGTTTCCTGTTTTTCTTTCTCCTGCTTCTTCCATTCGTCGTAGGCGCGCACGACCCCGGCGAAGCTATTGCGGTCTGCGATCGCGAGGGCGTCGAGGCCGAGCGCTTCGGCAGCCGCCACCATTTCCGCGGGATGAGATGCGCCCCGCAGGAACGAGAAGTTGGTGGTGACGGCGAGTTCGGCGTAGCGGGTCATGGTCCTGTGCTCGGGAGAAGTTTGGGGCTCACGGAAAGAGGCCGTGCACGAACCAGCACGCGGCGGCTGTTTCGCGGCCGGGAATGCCCTCGCGGTAGAGCCAGAGCCGGCGGCCGGTCGCGTCTTCGACGAGGTAATAATCGCGCGTCGGTGCATCCGCGCCCTCCCGCCACCATTCGGCGGCGATGCGCTCCGGCCCCTCTGCGCCCGCGACCGTCGAAAGCGTGCCGCGCCAGCGGATGCGCAGCGGCGGGCCGTCGGGGACGAGGGCGACGACGCTCGCAGGTTCGGGATGCGCGAGCAGGAGGGGAGGGCGCGGTTGTACAGTTTCGAGCGCGGGCCAGGCCGATGTTTCGTCCGGCGCGATGCAGGAGATCTGGCTGCGTTCAGGGACGTGACTTTCGGCGGGCGCCAGATGGCGGACGCTTTGCGGGCCGAGGCGCTGACGCAGGGCGTCGTGAAGACGCGTACAGCGGCGCGCTCTTTCCGTTTCGTCCGACCGCGCGAAGGTGCGTTGGCGCGGCGCCATTGCCTCGGCCACGGTGACGGAAAGACGGAGCGTCTCGAAGCCGAAGCCTGCTTCGAGGCTTCGCGCATGCCGTTCGAGGCGGAGACGGAGGAGGCGCGCGACGTGCTCGGGGCTCCGGGTCGGAAGTGCGAGACCGAGCGGAACCTCGTGCGCGACGCCGTCGACGCGATAGAGAGTGAGCCGCAGAGCGCGTGCGCCTCTGCCGTCCGCTTCGAGGCGGGGCACGAGATCGCCCATCAAGCGCGTTGCGACGGCGACGATAGCCTCCTCGCTGTCGATGGGTTCGAGCAGCGTGCGGCCTTGCGTGTATGCGGACGGAGGACTGAGAAACGCCAGCGGTTCGGGTGCGCGGCCGAGCGCCCGGTCGAGGCGAAGCAGAAACTCCTTTTCGAAGCGCGCGGCGAAGGGCGCGCGGTTCTGGCCGATGAGCGTGCCGACGCGTTTCAGGCCGAGGCGGCGCAGGGCAGCGGCGGTTGCGGGATCGAGGCGGAGCGCTTCGACGGGTAATGGAGCGAGAGCGTCGGCTTCCGTTCCCGCCTGCAGGATCGGGCGGTTTGTGCGCGCAAAATGCGCGAGTGCCCAGGCGGCGCCAGGCGTCTCTGCAACGGCGAGGCGCGCCGGAAGAGCGGCGGCAGCAAGGCGCTTTGCGAGATCCGCGAGCAGGTTTTTTTCTCCGCCCAGGAGGTGCGCTGCCCCGGTGATGTCGAGGAAGAGGCCGTCGGTTCCGCTCTCGGCTTCGAAGAGCGCGACGGAGGGCGTGTAGCGCGTGGCCCAATGTGCGAGACGTTCGAGTGCGGCCGTGTCGGCGGTGGGATCGGCTTCGCGCACCTGCAGGCTACCCAGGCGTGCGCGCGCGTCAGCAAGGCGCATGCCGGCGACGAGACCGGCATCTGCCGCAGCCGGATTGACGGCGACGATGCGAGGGGCCGTTTCCGACGCTTCGGCGATGACGAAGGGCCGCGTGGGATCAACCGGCGCGCGCGGCGGGTGCTTCCGCTCCGTCGCACGTAGTTCCCGCTGCTCTGCCGAGAGCCGGCGATGCACCGGCCACTGCGGCAGCCAGAGCGAAACGATGCGTGGCATGATCGAACTCCAACACCCAGTCTCCCGGCCGTCCGTTGCGGCACCGTTCGAGCGTGACATGCCAGCGCCAAGCCGCCACCAGACCGAAGCGGTCGCGTGTGGCCGGAGCCCGGCCGATGCGCCAGCGCGTGGTGGCCGTCGGGACAGGCGCGATGCCGTCCGGCCGCAGAAGCAGCAGCGGCAGGCCGGCTTCGCGGGCCGTGTGATGCAATCGCTGGCTCGTCTTGAGATCGATTTTGCCGCCGAGCACGCTCGCAACAGCAGCGGGACCATCGGCGCGGAGGGCTTCCTCCGTGGCCCAGAGGGCTTCGGCTTCGTCCGTGGTTTCGACCAGCGTCAGACGTGCGGGGGCGAGGCCGAATGCGTTGAGGCCCGCGCCATGGGGACGCCCGCACCGCATGAGCTTCTTCGCGGCGAGCAGGAGAAGCAGCGGCGTTTTCTCCGGCATCCGGCCGAGGAGCGCGAGCATGAAGCCGAAGGCCGAAGGCAGGTCGGCTTCCGTGGCAGGCGCGATCTCGTGAAGCGTCCCGAAAGCCAGTCCGCCGTGCGGGAGGTGGCGGTCGAGCGCCGGGACGCCGAACGAAAGAGCGTCATGCTCTCCTTTCGGCACGCCCTCCAGGCGGGCAAGCTGCTGGCGCAGCGCGCGCACGGCGGCCGCGCGCGCCGTTTCGTGAGGCATCGGGCTTTCTCCGGTGGGTTCAAACAGGTCCAGAGAAAGAATAGAACAAAATGGGAACATTTCAAGAGGCAATGCCCCTTCACAGGCCGGTCAGGCTCAGGCAAGGTCGAAGCGCTTGAACCTCCGTATACCTCCGACCGAATTGAGCCGTGAACCAACGCCGATCCCGTAAAACGAAGCGCGAGCAGCAGCCTGGCTATACGCCGCCGCGAACTTTTCCGCGACCCAAGGAACTGCCCCCGCCCAACGTCTTTTTCGTTGCGCTCATTGCCATCGTTGGCGCTCTCGGTGTGATGTCCGTCTATGGCGTGGGGTACATTCTTTACGATATCTGGACGATCGCGGCGAAGGAAAACCTCGTGCGCACGCTCCCCGACGTGCGCGGGGTGGCGCCGGGAGAAATGGCAATTCTCGACGGGCGCATTTCGGCATCCGAGCCCGCCCGCTACAAAGAATTCGTCGCCTACATTCGCGAACGCCAACGGGGCGGCGGCGTGCGGAGCATCAGTTGGATCGAGGTGATTGATCAGGCAAAACCGCTCATTGAGGTGGAGGCCGGGTCGCGCACCTACAAACTCGCGAACGAGACGTATACCTTCGATCGACTGCTACCGGATTGGACGGATGCCATGCGGATCGACGAGGGGCCGACCGCGACGAGAAGTGCGATCACGATCCAAGGCATCGTTACTCAGTCGCCGGTGATGGCCATCGGCCGTCTTGTGTCCGCAGCGGGGGGCGGGCTCGGATTTCATGCCGACAGCATCGTGGCCCTTTCGCGCGCCGAGTATGCGGACCGGCTTGAGCGCCAGCGGCTCTTCAACTGGAGTTTCGCGGGTGTTTTGGCGCTGTTGGGACCGCTTTTGATCCATCTGTGCTGGCAGGGCGTGCGCCGGATCATGGGATGGTGAGGGTGTGTACCCGAAGCCTCCGGGCGGCTGCGAGTGCTTCCGTCATTCCGTCGAGCAGGGAACCGAGACCGTCGTGCCGGTGGAGGCAATGAAGCGGGTGCACGTTTCGACGGTGGTTGCGACGCTCCGTTCCTGTCCCGCATCGTCGCTCGTCACGATCCCGGCTGTATCCGTCGCGGGCGGGGGTGCCGCCTTGCGCGCGCGAGCCTCCTGAACCTGACGGGCTTTGCGCTTCTGGGCGGCTGCGCGCATCTGCATCGCCTTGCGGGCACGTGATTGCTTCGCTGCCGACTTTTTCAAGACGCTCGCTTTAGCTCCGTGACCCGGGCTGCAGCCTGCGCCCGCGGCCGACATCTGGACGGCGGCAAGAAACAAGGTCGAGAGAAGGATGGCGATCGCTTTGAACAGCATTGGGCGTCTCCCATGATCCGGGGAGCGGTCCCCGTTTGGACAGCTCCATCACGGGGACCTTGCCAGCGCTCGTTCCTCATCTCTGTCCCGGCCGGAACACGAGGGAAGAGTTTTTCTGCGGCCCTACATGCCCTCGGGGCGGTAAGCGCCCGGCGGGATCAAGCCCACGACATAGGCGTGATGAAGCGCGTCGAGCTGTGCCCACAGGACGTTGCATTTGAATCGAACGGCTTCCACGCAGGCGTCCTGCAGTTCGCGGGTCGTCGCATAGGTTTTCACGAATTCGAGCGCGAAGGTGGCGTCGCGCGGGGCCTGCGAGAGACGGCGCTTGAAATAGGCCATGACGTCGTCGTTGACGAAGCCGTAGTTGGCCAGCATGCCGGCGATGCGCTCGCGGTGGATCGACGGCGCAAACAGCTCCGTGAGAGACGAGGCGGCCGCCACCACCAGCGGCTGCTCGACGACGAACCGCACGTAGGCTTCGACGGCAAAGCGCGTGGCGGGCAACGCACCCTTCATGCCTGTCACGTAATCGCGGTCGAGCCCGAGACAGTCCGTGAGCACGAGCCAGCGTTCGATGCCGCCTTCCTCTTCCGGCGGCGTGCCGTCGTGATCGTGGATACGGTGGATCCATTCGCGGCGCAGCGCGCGGTCGTGCGTACGGCTCATGAAGGCCGCGTCCTTGCGCGGGATCGCCTCCTGGTAGCAGTAGCGGTTGAGCGCCCAGGCCGCGACTTGCCCTTTCGAAAGCTTGCCGCCGTGCAGGAGCTTATGGAAGGGGTGAAGATCGTGGTAGCGCTCGGGTCCGACGGCGCGAAGTGCTGCTTCGAATTCGGCCGGGTTCCAGGGATTGTCTGCGGCTTCGATCTTTCTCACGAACTCGTTCATGGGCGCTCCTCCTCGCAATGGCCTCTGCCTTCGCGGCAGCGTGTTGCGGGCAGGATGCCGATGGCGAGGCATGTAGACTTGATCGCGGTCAAAACCGCGGATCACGCGGCGTTCAAAGCTACGTGTGCTCTTTTTTCGTTCTGCGGACGCAAGCTGAAAAAGGCATCGATCAAGGGGGGGCTTTGTGGATGGCCGCGGCAGTCCATGCGGAGCATGGCTCCGCCTTGACCCGCGGGGGTGCAGTCGCGCCCCGAGCCCTTCGGGCTGGAGTTCGTTCGGGCGCAATCCTGCCCTAGGCTCCAAACCCAATCAGGACGGCATCACGACGCGAGGGCTTTTGTTCGGCTGGCAGGAGCGAGGTCGCAGCAAACCTCTATGGTTTGCAAAACCTTGCGTCGTGCTGGAAGCACGCCTCCGGCATGAAGCGCTCGACCGATGCGTAGGCATCGCTCTTCGCGCTTCTCCTGGCCCTCGATCAATCTTATCTCATCGTGACGCCATCCTGATTGGGTTTGGAGCCTAGACTTACCAGTCGGCCGTCGCCCAATCGATGGTTTGGAAATCTGTGACCAGGGCCGCGACGTTGCCGTCCGCGTCGAAGCCAAACCACGACGCGTAGAAGCCGTCGCCCCATCCGCTGTGAAACATAATCGCGTTGGCGTCGCCCAGATCGAGGTCGAGCAGGAACGAGTAGGGGCCGATGACCTTCGGACCGTTCGCTTCGCCTTCGGTCTGCCAGTCTTCCCACGCATCGGGATTGGCATCGAGAAGTTGGCCGGCCGCTTTGCTCGCCACGGGATCGAAGAACGCGCCGGTTCCTGCGTCCACGCCGTAGCCGAAGATCTCGTCGTTTTTCAGCGTGGAGAGGCTCTGGCCTTCAGGCACGGCGAGCGACCAGCGCACGACGGGTGTTGCCGAGAAATCCACACGCGCGAATGCGACGCGAACACCCCCGCGCGGAAACTCTCCGACGGCGAGGCGCACGGGAAACACGCCGCGCGGCACCGCTTCAGCAAAGGGTTTGGCATCGCTGAGGGCAATGAAGGGGTCCGCGGCCGAGATGCGTCCGCTCGGAAGTTTCAGCGTGCCCGCTTCGACGGTCCTGAAGGGCACCGTTTCGACGACAGTCTCGCCGTTGAGCGTGGTCCGTGTCGCGACGGTAAAGCCCGGCGTGAACGCTTTCTCGAAGGCCGCCGTGTAGGCAGGCGGGTCGCCGGGCGCCGCGACGGCGCGCGCCGCCGGAAACAGCCCGGCAAGTGCGGCACCCAGAGCCGTGACGATCCGCTTCAGCATCCGGATCCCCGATCAGGCGGCTGGCTTCGTCATGGCCTTTTTCAGGTTCTCGTCGATCTTGTCGAGGAAGCCCGTCGTCGACAGCCACGTCTGGTCGGGACCGACAAGCAGCGCGAGATCCTTCGTCATGAAGCCCGCTTCGACGGTGTCGACGCACACTTTCTCCAGCGTGGCCGAGAAGCGGGCGAGATCGTCGTTGCCGTCGAGCTTGGCGCGATGGGCGAGGCCCCGCGACCAGGCGAAGATGGAGGCGATGGAATTGGTGGAGGTCTCCTTGCCCTTCTGGTGTTCGCGGTAGTGACGCGTGACCGTGCCGTGGGCGGCTTCGGCTTCCACCGTCCGGCCGTCGGGCGTCATGAGCACGCTCGTCATCAGACCGAGCGAGCCGAAGCCTTGCGCGACGGTGTCGGACTGCACGTCGCCGTCGTAGTTCTTGCAAGCCCAGACATAGCCGCCGGACCACTTCAAGGCGGACGCAACCATGTCGTCGATCAGGCGGTGCTCGTAGACGATCTTCTTGGCTTTGAAGGCGTCCGCGAACTCCGCATCGAAGACGTCTTGGAAGATGTCCTTGAAGCGGCCGTCGTACACTTTGAGAATGGTGTTCTTGGTCGAGAGGTAGACCGGATATCCGCGTCCGAGCCCGTAGTTGAACGAGGCCCGCGCGAAGTCACGGATGCTGTCGTCGAGATTGTACATGGCGAGCGCGATGCCGCTCGACGGAGCCTTGAACACCTCGCGCTCGATGACCTCGCCATCTTCGCCCTCGAAGCGCATCGTGAGGCGGCCCTTGCCGGGGAACTTGAAATCCGTCGCGCGGTACTGGTCGCCGAAGGCGTGGCGGCCGATGACGATGGGTTGAGTCCAGCCGGGCACGAGGCGCGGCACGTTGCGCGCGATGATGGGCTCGCGGAAGATCACGCCGCCCAGGATGTTGCGGATGGTGCCGTTCGGGCTCTTCCACATCTCCTTCAGCTTGAACTCTTCGACGCGCGCTTCGTCGGGCGTGATCGTCGCACACTTGACGCCGACGCCGTGCGTCTTGATGGCATTGGCGGCGTCGATGGTGATCTGGTCGTTGGTCTTGTCGCGGCTTTCGACGCCGAGGTCGTAATATTCAAGGTTCAGGTCGAGATAGGGATGGATCAGCTTGTCCTTGATGAGCTGCCAGATGATGCGTGTCATCTCGTCGCCGTCGAGTTCGACGACCGTGCCGGTCACCTTGATTTTCTGCATGAAACACGTGCCCTTGCGGTGGGAGGATTCGTTTGGGCCGACCTTAACCGCAGGTGTGCGATGCAACAAGCGGTGCGACGCGCGCCATTAGTTGGAGCTCTCGACAAAGCCGTCCGGCTCGGGCCACTCGTCGATGACGACTGCTGGGATTGTCTGTTTCCCTTGAAGGTAGGCCCGTGCGATGCGGTGGGCTCCATCCAGAACCTCACCCTTGGCCGTCATGATGATCGGATAGTTCAAATCAGCAGCGAAGATGTCACGCGCGCGCTCGGCGACTTTGCGGACCGTCGGCCGAACGTCCTTTGGGCCACCGAACCAAACGATGTCATCCAGGATATTCAGGTCCTCAAGTGGCATGGAAACTTGATGTTTTCCTTGCGCCGCCGCCCAAAGCGTTGACGTCCGCCAGAACGGGACGGACCCGTCGGGACGCGGAGCACCATAGAGAACCCTTTCGGCAGGTTTCGTCATTGAACAGAACCCCGAGGCTCATGCATGTGGTCAAGGAGCGCCTGCGGCAGAGGGAAGACTCCGGCCATACGGCCTATCCTGCAAAACCGCCCTCGTCGAGGAAGCGCTGTTCCTCCGGGGTGGTCTTTCGTCCAAGAATTGCGTTTCGATGCGGGAAGCGGCCGAACTGGCGGATGACGTCGCGATGGATCTCGGCGTATGCGAGCACTTCACCGCCGAGCGGCGTGAACAGCGCGACCGCGCGCTCCTGTTCTTCCAAATCTTCGGCGTGTTCGAAGGGCAGGTAGAAGAATGCGCGTAAATCGCTATCCACTGCTGTGTCGTGGCCCGCCTCGATGGCGGCTTTGGCGAGCGCGAGCGCCTTGGCGTCGGTCGCGAACATGCGGGGCGTGCCGCGGAACGCGTTGCGCGGGAACTGATCGAGCAGGATCATGAGCGCGAGCGCGCCTTCGGGCGTCGCACTCCACGTATCGAGATCGCCTCGCGCGGCTTTCTCGTGCAGCGCAAGGCCGCGGACCGTGAATTCGCGGTCGAAGTCGTCGGCCTTGGCGAACCAGCGCTTCGGCCCCGCGTCCCGCCAGAAGGCCACGACATCGGCGGCAGTAGAAAACGGCGTTGTCATCGGGCTCCTCCATTTCCGGTCGCACGATAGCCGTAGCATCGCGAAGCGGTAAGCACTACTCGCTAAGTCAGAATTAACGCGTCAGATGGGACATCATTGCTCTTCGGTGTTAAGCCCCTGCCATGACAAGCGTCGAAACATTTTCGCGGGACATCGAGATCCTTGCCGAAGCGGGCGAGCGCGTGCCGACCGTCGTCTCGCACGGGCTTTCGGTCGCTCAACTCGTGCATGCCTGTCACGAGAAGACCATCGACGACGGGCTTGCCGCCGTCGGCGCCTCCGATCTCGACCGCGCGGCGTTCGATCACATCCTCACCTATTGCGCCGAGCTTCGCTGCGAAGCGGATAACGCCACCTGTCCCGGCTGCAAGCGGCGGACGGAAGCCCACGGCATCCATTCGCTCGACGACTTCATCGCGCGGCACAAGGAAATCGTCGTTGGAGACGGCGCGGTGCGGCTTCTCGGCCAAGGCACCGAGACGCTCGCGACGCCCGCGCTTGCCGCACTGGAAAAGACGTGGTCCGGCGAGAACTATTGGTTCTGGGCACGGCGCGTGTTGCGCAAACTGCGTCATGGCATCCGGCGTGCGCACATCGCGGGCGAGGCCGTTGCGGGGCCGGGAGAAACGCCGGCCGTCGTTCTCATGGAGCCGCAACTCGCCGACAATATCGGCATGGTTGCGCGCGCGATGGCGAACTTCGGCCTCGACGATTTGCGCCTCGTTGCGCCGCGCGACGGATGGCCCAACGAAAAAGCGCGCATCGCGGCCTCGGGCGCCAACTACGTCATCGACGACGCTGTCGCATATCCGTCATTGGAGGCTGCGATTGGTGATGCCACCTTCGTGGTGGCGACGACCGCGCGTCAGCGCCCGCTCAAAAAGCCGGTGCTGACGCCGGAGCAGGCGATTGCTGCGCTGCGGGAGCGAATCGTGCGGGGCGAGCGCTGTGCGATCCTGTTCGGGCGCGAGAGAAACGGACTTGAGACGAGCGAACTGGCCAATGCCGACGCGCTTGTCATGATCCCCGTCAATCCGCGCTTTGCTTCCCTCAATCTTGCCCAGGCCGTTTTGCTCATGGGCTATCAGTGGGTGCGCGAAAGCGGTAAAGGAACGTTGGGGCGGGTCACGACGTACGAAACGCCTGTTTCGACGGGGCTTAATCTTGGAACGGATCGGCCGGCAAGCAAGGAGCAGCTTCTAGGCTTCTTCGCTCATCTGGAATCCGAACTCGATCGGCTCGGTTTCTTTAAACCGATGGAAAAACGCCCTTCTGTGGTCCAAAACTTGAGGACAATGTTCACCCGGATGGAGCTGACGGAGCAGGAAGTCCGGAGCCTTCGTGGTATAGTTGCCACTCTGGCTCTTGGCAAAGGTCGCGGGCGCAAGCCGTCCACATAGGCCGCCATGATCTTGCCAGGATTTAAGCAGAGCGATGCCCGCAAACCCGGCATAAGCCAGGGCCCCGGTGGCGAACGGTGCAGTGGCTCGTGACAGATAACAAAATGAGAGCTGAGCAGGGGCGAAGGATGCGGACGATGATCATGGCGATGAAGCGGACATGGGTCGGCGCGGCTTTGATGGCCGGCGCAGCGACGATGGTCCCGATGACGGCGGACGCGAGCGACGGCGAGCTCAGCGACCGCTCCGTGCAGGTGTTCATGGAATATGCGTGGTCGCTGACCCCGCAACAGTACAGCAAGCAGGACGGCACGGTCATTATCGTAGATAAGTCCAAGCCGGATCAGGCGATGGTGCCGGTCGACGTTGCGCGCGAAGTGATCCGTGTGGGCCGTATCTCGGCGCACGCGCAAGTTTGCAACCTTGCCGAGGAGCAGGTGCTGAACCATCGCTCGCTCATGCGCCGCGAGCTTGAGCGGAAAAAGTGGAGCGATCAGCAGACGCTCTATATCAACCAGCTTCACCTCACGACCGTGATGCTGCTCACCGGCAAGATCCGGCTGGTCGAGAAGGACGGCGACAAGGAAGTGGTGGTCGACGAGACCAAGGCGCCGCAGCAGACCTGTTCGGACGAACAGCGCGAGAAGGTTCGCGCTCTGATCACGGCCTACGTACAGTCCGGCCCGGCTCTCGCCTCGAACGATCGCGGCGCTGCCGCCGCGGCAACGAACGCGCCGGTCGAGCAGGAATAGAGGTCTTTACCTTCTTCCGACTCAAGCTGCGAGAAGCTTCGCTCAAGACGCGTCGTGCTATGTGGATGGCCGGCGCAGTCCATGCGAAGCATGGCTTCGCCATGACCGCCGGGCGCCCTTGACGCCTGAGGCCCTACGGGCCTGGATTTTCGAACCTAGGCCAAATCGCGGAGCGCTGTCGCTTAACCACTTCGACCGCAGCCGACCGGGCTGCGGGCGCGGGGCGCGACTGCGCCCCCGCGGCGAGTGCCGCGGCCATCCACAAAGCACAAGGCTTGTTGAGCGAAGCCTCTCTCAGCTTGAGTCGGCAGATGGTTAAAGATTGACGCGCGGAGACAGCTCGACTATGAAGCCCCGATGACGCGGGCCGTTTCGGCCCGCGTTCTCTATTGCGCACCCGCGGCAGGCCCACCTTTCGGGCCTGGCCTGTCGGCCCCCACCGGAAACGGCGTGAGGCAGAGGAGGGGCGCTCCAGGCTTTATTCCATCAGCAACTCTTGGAGTGCCGTTACAATGACCAAGCGCATCCGCGCCAAGCATAAGATCGACCGCCGCCTCACCGAGAACATCTGGGGCCGGCCGAAGAGCCCGCTCAACAAGCGCCAGAGCCGCCCCGGCCAGCACGGCGAGCGCCGCGTCTCGAAGCTTTCGGACTTCGGCCAGCAGCTTCGCGCCAAACAGAAGCTCAAGGGCTACTACGCCAACCTTTCCGAGCGCCAGTTCCACCGCCTTTACGTCGAGTCGAGCCGCGCCAAGGGTTCGACCTCGGAGCACCTGATCGGCCTTCTTGAGCGCCGCCTCGACGCCATCGTCTACCGCTCGAAGTTCGTGCCGACCGTGTTCGCCGCGCGCCAGTTCGTGTCGCACGGCCACGTGTCCGTGAACGGGCAGCGCGTGACGGTTCCGAGCTACCGCGTTCGCATCGGCGACGTGATCGAGGTGAAGGAGAAGTCGCGTCAGCTTCCGCTCGTTCTCGAAGCGATCAAGAGCGCCGAGCGCGACATCCCTGATTATCTCGAAGTCGACCAGAACAAGCTGACCGCGAAGCTCTCCCGCGTGCCGGCTCTTTCCGACGTGCCCTATCCGGTCACGATGGAGCCGAACCTGGTGGTCGAGTTCTACTCGCGCTAATCGCGTTTCAGCGATCGAAATTCAGAAGGCCGGCTCGCGAGAGCCGGCCTTTTCGTTTTTGGGGATTTTCGTATCGAGCCGTACCCGTGCCGCTACCGGATCGGGCCGCTGATGACGGTCACCTTGATCTTCGCGACGCCCTTCTTCTTGAAGCCGAGTTCCTCGGCGGCGGCGCGCGAGACGTCGAGCATGCGGCCCTTTCGATAAGGCCCCGAATTGTTCACGCGCACGAGAAGCTTCGTGCCGTTTTTCTCCAGCAACAGAATGGTGCCGTTCGGATAGACCGGGCTCGCTGCGTTGTCCGGCAGGTCTGGCCGGTGCTCCTCGCCGGACGAGAGGCGAGTGCACGGATTGAATTTGTCGACCTTGCAATCGTCGTAATAGGACGAAACGAGCACTTCCTCGTGGCCGACCAGTTTTTCCATCTCGTCCAGCGTTTTCACGCGGTGGCAGACCTTGTTGTAGCAATAGGTCTTGCCCGGCGTTTTGGCGGCGGCGGTGTCGGCATATGTGACGAAGGCCGCGCCTGCCAGCGCCGCCACGGCGAAAAAGGCGCGCCAAGGTGCGTGCGTCGTCATCCGGCGTTGTTCCCCGAAACTGTTCCCCGAAGAGCAGAACCAAACGCGCGATTCTGAGCCGAAGTATGGCCGGGGCCCGTCGTCCACGGATTTGAAGGGGCCTGCGGCGACGGGGTGCGGCTTCGCGTGGAACAAGCGGGCGGTTTCGTTCGTCCATTTATACGAATCGCTGTGCCGCGCACGGAGGTGCGCCGATTGACGGAGGATCTCGCGTGAGCAAGCGCCCTCTCGCCCCGACCGTCGTGTTCGATCTCGACGGAACGCTGGTCGATACCGTGGCGGACATCGCCGCTGCACTCGACCTCGCGCTCGCGCCTTACGGATGTAAGGCGACGAGCAGCGAAGAGGCGGCCGCCATGATGGGCGATGGCCTCTCGGGTTTCTTCTGGAAAGCGATGGTGGCGAAGCGCCTTGATCTCCCGGCGGACGACGCTGCGCTCGTCTATCAGCAGTTCCTGGCCGCCTACCGGCGAACGCCGGTGAGCGGATCGCGCACGTATCCGGGTATCCGGGATCTGCTCGAAGAGATCCGCGATTGCGGTGCGCACACGGCGGTGTGCACCAACAAGGTCGAGGACATCGCGATGGAGATCCTGACGCGGCTCGACCTCGTGGGGCTGTTCGATGCCATCGTCGGCCACGTGGGCGACAGGCCGAAAAAGCCGGATCCCCTGACGCTGATCGAAGCGATCGGCTCAGCAGGCGGGCGGCGCGAACGCGCGATCATGATCGGCGACACGGGCGCGGATGTCGGAGCCGCGATTGCCGCGGGCATTCCGGCGATCCTCGTGTCGTACGGCTACAGCCACGTGTCGACGCGTGCGCTTCAGACGTATGTCCACGTCGATAGCGTGGACGAACTCCGCGGAGCGGTGCTGCACTTCATGGCCGCCGGAGACCGGCGCGTGCGCTCGCAGGTGTACCGCTGACGCATTACGCCGGGCGATGTCGCCGTGCAGGGTTCGTCGGCAGCGTGACGGTTGGCGCCTGATCGCTGTCCGTTGACGGTCCGTCCGCTGCGACACGTGTTTCTGTCCGCTTGCTTGGAGCCTCGGGCGTCCGGCGTGCGGCCGGCACCGTATTCGCCCAGCCGTACGCGAGCATGGTGATGATGGCGGAGGCGGCGAAGAAGTAGACGCCCGGCAGCACGGTCGCTTCCGTATAGCCCGACGAATTCACGTAAAAGATGAGAAGGGCCAGCACCATCACGTCCGTCATGGAATAGCGGCCGAGCCATTCCATCGTTGCGATGGACTTCTTGCGGAACTCGGGCGGGATGTCGGGCGATGTTACCAGCGTCAGCAGATAGAACAGCTTCAGGAATGGGAAGAGGATCGAAAACAGGAACAGCACGACGGTGAGGAAGTACTCCTCGTTCTCGAACAGCGCCCAGATGATCGTCGCGATGGAATGCTCGTTCGTCCACACGTAGATGGTCGTAAAGCGGATCACGGGCAGGATCACGCCGAGCACGAAGAACACCGTGGCCACGATAATCAGGAACGACAGCACGAAGTTGCGGAACGGCGAGATATGCCGCGCCATCAGCGTTTGCGTCGTTGGCTCCTGAGGCGGCGGGCGCGCTGTCAGCCCTTCGTTGCGCAGCCACGCGTACGATAGGATCATCAGCACGACGGCCGCCGTGAAGTAATACACGCCCGACAGACTGGCCGCGTCGTAGACGCCCTGCGCCTTGATGAAGAAGATCGTGAGCGCGAGCACGAGCACGTCGTGCATGGACCACTTGCCGAGCCATTCGAGCGCTTTGAGGCGCGTATGCTGGCGCGTCAGCTCGGCTGCGGGAAGCGTCGAGAGCAACAGCAGATAAAGCAGCTTCAAGACAGGCAGCACAATCGAGAAGACGAACACGGTGAGGCCGAGGAACGTCTGGCCGTCGCGGATCAGCACCTCGACGGTCGACAGCAGCGAATGCTCGGTCGTCCAGAAGACGTATTTCGTAAGCCGCATGATCGGCAGCGAAATGCCGAGCGCAAGGCAGACGGCGGCGCCGATGATGGCGAGGCTCAACAGAAATCGCCGCCCCCCCAAACGCATCGATGATCCCTACTTTTGCCGGCTATTGTCGCGCCGAGTAGAAGTGGCGCGAACGGCTTTTTTTGTTCGGATACAAGCTTCCCGCCGCTTGTGTCACCCAACAAAAAACAGCAATACCAGCGGCGCGTCAGCGCCCGGGAGCAAGGCGACCCGCGGCAAGTGCCGCGGCTATCCACGCGGCATCCGCTCTCTGTCGAGCAAGCTTCCCGCCGCTTGTGTCACCCAATAAAAATGCAATCACCCATGATTGCTGTGCGGGATGCCCTTTTCGTGGATCAGGGTGTGGAGTTCGCCGGCCTGGAACATCTCGCGCACGATGTCGGCGCCGCCGATGAACTCGCCTTTCACGTAAAGCTGCGGGATCGTGGGCCAGTTGCTGTAAGTCTTGATGCCTTCGCGCACGTCCTGGTCGTCCAGCACGTTCACGTCCTGGAAGGGGACGCCGAGGTGGAGAAGGATCTGGGCGACCTGGGCCGAGAAGCCGCACTGGGGAAACTGGGCGGTGCCTTTCATGAACAGCACCACGTCGTTGGATTCGATGGTCTTCTTGATGGCCTCGTGGGCGGCGGATTCGCTCATGATCGGGTCTTCCTTGATTTAGCCCCGCCGCTGACGGCGGAAATATGCACTGCTCGGGCTAGATGTGGCGTGGGGTTGGCCGTTGTCAATTGCACTGGTCAATCGGGCGGCGATTGGGTCGTCAGCGCCAGCGCGTGAAGCACGCCGCCCATGCGCCCGCCGAGGGCGTCATAGACCATCTGGTGCTGTTGGACGCGGCTTTTGCCCTTGAAGGCACGCGTCACGACGCGGGCGGCAAAGTGGTCGCCGTCTCCGGCAAGATCCTGGATTTCGACGGTGGCGTCCGGGAACTTGGCCTTGATCAGGCTTTCGATCTCGCGCGGGTCCATAGGCATGAGGCGGTGGGTACTCCGTTTGAAAAGGCTAGACCATGATCGCATCGGACCCAATCAGTCCGAAGCGTGAATCATCGGTCTCATCAAAGAGATAGAGCGTCCGATCCGATCCCATCGGATCGGAAAACGCTCACGAGGCCACCCGTTTGGGGGCGGCCTCGCGAGATTACCGTGCCTGCAGGGGGAGGGAAAGGCCGCCTCAGGGAGACGGGGTGGCGCAGGGACCGATGATGGCTGGCTGCTCGATGCTGCCCGTCTCGATGGCGGATTTCGCGGTCGCGATCTGGATCGCGGGCGGCTCGATGGTGCTCGTCGATGCGATCAGCGGCGCGAGGCGCCCGAGCGTGGTCCACATCGGCTCGTCGGTCGCGCGGGCCTGGGAGATCAAAGTTTCCGCTTCGCGGGTGGCGGCGGCCAAACCGTCGCGCGCCTTGTTGGATGCGATCTCCTGCAAGCGCGTTTCGCGGGCCGTCCGATAGGCTGCGAGCGACCGGCGGATTTCCGTGTTGCGCTCGGCGGTGAACGCCATCATGTGGCTGTCGTCGAGGCGGTAGGGCGCGGTTTCGGTTGCGCGGCGCCGATCGTAGGCGCGGGCTGCAAGCTCGCGGGTGAGCAGAGCGGCGCGATCGCGTTCGCGGGCTTTCGCGGCTCGCTGCATGGAGCGTGCGATTTCGCCGTTACGCTCCATCGTGAACAGGATCGTCTGGATTTTCGCGTGGATCTCGCTCGTCTCCGCGAGCGTCGGCAGGGCGACCGCGTCGCCGGCGTGGCTCGGCGATTGCTGGTCGAGCGATAGGGGGATCAGGGCTGCAGCGAGCAGGCCCAAGGTTGTCGCTTTACGCATAACTCACTCCACTCAAGCGATGGCTTGGGAGGGATTATGGCGCATTTGAGTTAAATTATTCGCACATCGAATTCTTTCATATCATTGATAATATTACATATTTCTAGCATATGTAAAGGTTCTGTTTAGGCTGTTCTCCGGTTTGCAGGGCCGCGCAGGGAATGTCCGCGCGCGGTCTTGGCGAGACTTGGCGCTCCATCGAGGGCATGCGAAGACAGCGTGAGGCTCAGGCAAGGACGTGATGGGGCATGGCACAGCGCGACAAGTTCTACATCAACGGTGAGTGGGTCGCCCCCGTCGAGGGCGGACGCTCGTTCCCGGTCGTCAATCCGGCCACCGAAGAGGTGATGTACGAGATCGCGCTCGGCTCCGCGGCGGACGTGGATCGGGCCGTTGCCGCCGCCCGCGCCGCGTGGCCCGCCTTCGCCGCGACAACGCGCGAAGAGCGGCTCGCACTGCTTGAGCGGGTGATGCAAGTCTACCGCAAGCGCATGAAAGACATTGGCCGCGCAATCTCGGACGAGATGGGCGCGGCACAGCCCTTCGCGGAGCGCATTCAGGCCGGTGCGGGCCTCGGCCAGATCATGACCGTGTACGACGCGCTCAAGACGTATCCGTTCGAGGAACGCCTCAGAAGCGCGATGATCACGCGCGAGGCTATTGGCGTCGCGGGGATGGTGACGCCGTGGAACTGGCCGCTCAACCAGATCGGCTGCAAGGTCGCGCCTGCGCTTGCGGCGGGCTGCGCGATGATCCTGAAGCCTTCCGAATACACGCCGACGTCGGCGCTTATCTTTGCTGAAGTTCTGGACGAAGCGGGCGTGCCGCCCGGCGTGTTCAACCTCGTCAACGGGCTTGGGCCGGATGTGGGCGTCGCGCTTTCCTCGCATCCCGATATCGACACGATCTCGTTCACGGGATCGACGCGGGCGGGCATCGACGTTGCAATCCGCGCCGCACCGACGGTGAAGCGTGTGAGCCAGGAGCTTGGCGGCAAGTCGCCCAACATCATTCTGGCCGATGCCGACTTCGAGAAGGCCGTCACGGGCGGTGCCCGTCACTGCTTCAATAACGTCGGTCAATCGTGCAACGCGCCGACGCGGATGCTGGTGCCGGCCGACCGCATGAAGGACGCCGCGCGGATCGCGGCGGGCGTTGCCGATAGCCTCAAGGTGGGCGATCCGAACGAGGCGGGCACCGATCTCGGCCCTGTCGTGAACAAGACGCAGTGGGAGAAGATCCAGAAGCTCATCGAGACCGGCGTCGAGGAGGGTGCAACGCTTGCGGCTGGCGGTCCGGGCCGTCCGCAGGGGCTCAACAAAGGCTTCTTCGTCCGCCCCACCGTGTTCGCGGACGTTCAACCCGACATGACGATCTCGCGCGAGGAGATCTTCGGCCCCGTGCTCTCGATCATTCCCTACGCGAGCGAGGACGAGGCGGTGCGCATCGCCAACGACACGCCCTACGGCCTTGCGGGCTACGTTTCGTCCGGCGACGTCGCGCGCGCGCGCGATGTGGCGCGCCGGATCCGCGCGGGCAACGTGAACATCAACGGCGCGGGGAACGAACAGCACGCGCCCTTCGGCGGCATGAAGCAATCCGGCAACGGGCGCGAGTGGGGCCGCTTCGGCATCGACGAGTTCGTCGAGGTGAAGGCGGTGAGCGGCTGGGGATTTGAGGATTAGGGGGCGCGGCGCATACCGTATTGCGGCGTGTCTTAGAGCGGCAATCATCGCAGAGGGCGTGCGCAAGCGCTGGAGACCTTATCATGCAGGCCACACACCGCTTTTCCTTCCTCTCCCTTGCAGTCCTTTCCGTAGGGATGTCGCTCGCCTGGGTATCCGCTGCGCCCGCCCAGCCGCCGTCGCCATCGGCGCCCGGATCGTCTGCTGCGGTTGAGGAGGATCTGACGCTTGTCGTGGGGACGCGGTTCGTTTCGCCAGAGACGGACGGCGTCTCGCCCAAGGCGCAATTCACCGACGCGCGCATTGCGCTATCTGCGTTCAACGCGACCGATCACTGCGTGGATCAGCGCGCGCTTGAGCTGGCCATGGAGTACTTCAACAGCCTCGGCCCCACGCTCGGCAGGGCCGGTCACTATTATTTCGTGCCCGATGCCGAACTCGCGAAGGCCGCGTCCATGTGCGAACGGCAGCACGGACAACCGCCGCGGGCGTGGGTCGAAGCCAAAACGCGCGTCATCGCGTTCGGACGGATCGTGCCCACCGCCGACGCGCCTGCGCTGGAACGCTCCATCCGGTGATGCAACGGCCGATGGCACGTCATCGGCACCGTCGTTTTATTTGCCGAGGCTCGACGTTGCTCCGCGGATCGCGCCGCCGATAAGCCCGCCTATTGCGCCCGTGAAGACGCGAACCGTGCCAGCCATGCTTGAGGCAAAGCCACCCGCGACGGCTTGGAGTTCGGCATCTGTCAGATAGCCCTCGTCGGCACGAGCGATTTCGGCTTCAATCGCCTGCGAGGGGGCGTTCGCATTCTTGTCGACCATTGTCTGTGTCTCGATAGTTGGTTGTTAGCGCTTCGCGGGGCCGTTGAAGCCTGCGCGGACGCCGTCCATCCCGCCTTCGAACGCACCGACCGCGACGTCCTTGACGAATTTTCCAACACTGGTCACGGCGCCGATAATGAAGCCGCCGGCGACGGCATCGAGTTCGGCATCCGTCAGGTTTTCGTGGGCAGCGCTTGGGGCGCCGTCTTGGTTGCCGTTCGTGAGATCTGTCATTTGATGATCCGTCTCTTCCTGCGCATGATGCGTGGTGGCCTGACAGGATCATGACAAATCTGCCGAGAGGCGTTTGCCTGGACGTCCAAGAATATTTTCAGAACGTCCAATCGTTCGCAGCGGCAGAGACCCGTTCGCGCAGAACGCGTCCCCGCGTTGCCGTGTCGCCGTCAGACGTGGCCGATGAACGGCTTTTGACGCAGGAAGCGCCCAGTCTCAAGACTGTCGAGGATGAAGCTCGCGACCTCGGCGCGGGTGACGGACGTCAATTGCAGCGCGTCCGGGATGTCCGTGTGGACCTGCCACGCGCCGGTCCCTGCCTTGGCGGCGAATGGCGCGGGTCTGATGATGGTCCAATCCAAATTGCTCCGCTCGATGATGTCTTCTTGCCGGTCCTTGTCAGCATAGCGGTTTCGCGTGAAGAGCGGGTAGATGACGGCGTTGTAAAACCAGCCGCCGTGGCCCTTGCTGTCGCCGGCCCCAACCCCCGTCACCGCGATCAGGCGTCTCACACCAGCAGCGTTCATCGCGCCGATGACCGCCTTTGTGCTCTCAGAGAACAAGGTCGTGCGGCCGATCCTGTCGACGCCGAGACACAGCACGACGGCGTCGTGACCGGCGACGTGCCGCCGCAGAAAGGCTTCATCGGTGGGTGAGCCGACGACGATGCTGACGGCCGCGCTTGACGTCAGTTTGTCTGGCTTGCGGGTTTGCGCGGTCACGCAGTGTCCGCGCGCAACGGCTTGCTCCAGCAAACAGGACCCCACGCCACCCGATGCGCCCAGCACAAGCAATCGCATAGCGTCTCCGATCTTCGCCGGAAAAGCGAAACGCGCTCTACGGCCTGGGAGCCTACAACTCGCCCGCCATGTACTGCGGCAGCCAGCTCTCGTTGATCTCCGCGAGGTCCGAGAGCGGCAGCGGGTCTTCGCCCTTCAACACGATGGAATCGCCGCCGGTACGGCCGACGATGCGGGCGGGAAGGGCCAGCAGGCGCGCGCGCTCGATCACTTCCTCGGCCTTTGCGGGATCGACGGAGAGCACGTAGCGGCCCTGGTCCTCGCCAAACCAGATCGCGTGGTGGGGGAGCTTGCCTTCGTAGGCGAACAACTCGACGCCGAGGCGTGCGCCCGTCACGGGATCGAGGGAGGCGAGCGCCATCTCCGCAATCGCCACCAGCAGCCCGCCGTCCGAGACGTCGTGCACCGCCGACACCTTCTTCTCGCGGATCAGCGCGCGCACGAGGCGGCCCGCCTTGATCTCGTCGGCGAGGTCGACCGGGGGCGGTGCGCCTTCGAGCTTCTCGCAGATAATCTCCTGATAGAGCGACTGGCCGAGCCAGCCCTGCTCGCGGCCGATGGCGATCAGGAGATCGCCGTCGCGCTTCAGGCGGATGTCGGCCATGAACGCGATGTCGGGGATGAGGCCGACGCCGCCGATGGCCGGAGTGGGCGGGATGCCGACGCCGTTGGTCTCGTTGTAAAGCGAGACGTTGCCCGACACGACGGGATAGTCGAGCACGCGGCAGGCTTCCGCCATGCCTTTTACGGAGCCCACGAACTGCCCCATGATCTCGGGCCGCTCGGGGTTGCCGAAATTCATGTTGTCGGTGATGGCGATGGGATCGGCGCCGACGGCGGTGAGGTTGCGCCAGGTTTCGACAACGGCCTGCTTGGTGCCCATCTCCGGGTCGGCCGCGACATAGCGGGGAGTGACGTCGCAGGTGGCGGCGATGCCCTTCTTCGTGCCGTGCACGCGCACGACGGCGGCGTCGCCGCCCGGTCGGCCCACGGTGTCGCCCATCACCATGTGATCGTACTGTTCCCACACCCAGCGGCGCGAGGCGAGCGCGGGCGCGCCCATCATCGTCTTCAACGCGTTGAGATTGCCGTTCGGCGCCTTGACCCACTGCGGCAGCACGGGCTGCGGGGGAACGTGCGCAAACCACGGACGCTCGTAGATCGGCGCCGAGTTCGCGAGCACCGGCACCGGAAGATCGGCTTCCACCTTGCCCTTGTGCGTCACAACCATGCGGCCGGTGTCTGTGGTGACGCCGATGACGGCGAAGTCGAGGCCCCATTTCGTGAAGATCGCTTCGGCCTCGGGCTCGCGGCCGGGCTTCAGGATCATGAGCATGCGCTCCTGGCTTTCCGAGAGCATCATCTCGTAGGCCGTCATGTTCTCTTCGCGCTGAGGCACGTGGTCGAGGTTCAGCTCGATGCCGACGCCACCCTTGTCGGCCATTTCGGACGTCGAGGACGTGAGGCCCGCAGCCCCCATGTCCTGGATCGCAATGATGGCATCCGAAGCCATCAGCTCCAGGCAGGCTTCGATCAACAGTTTCTCGGTGAAGGGATCGCCGACCTGCACGGTCGGGCGCTTCTCTTCCGATTTGTCGTCGAACTCGGCAGAGGCCATCGTCGCGCCGTGGATGCCGTCGCGTCCGGTCTTCGAGCCCGTGTAAACGACGGGAAGGCCGACGCCCTTGGCGGCGGAATAGAAGATCTTGTCCGTCTTCGCGAGACCGACGCACATCGCGTTGACGAGGATGTTGCCGTTGTAGCCTGCGTTGAAGTTCACTTCGCCGCCGACGGTGGGCACGCCCACGCAATTGCCGTAACCGCCGATGCCGGAGACGACGCCCGAGACGAGGTGGCGCGTCTTCGGGTGCGAAGGATCTCCGAAGCGCAGCGCGTTCAAGTTCGCGACCGGGCGCGCGCCCATCGTGAACACGTCGCGCATGATGCCGCCGACGCCCGTTGCCGCGCCCTGGTAAGGCTCGATGTAGGACGGATGGTTGTGGCTCTCCATCTTGAAGATGGCCGCGTCGCCGTCGCCGAGATCGACCACGCCCGCGTTCTCGCCTGGGCCCTGGATCACCTTGGCGCCGGAGGTCGGCAGCGTCTTCAGCCAGAAGCGGCTCGACTTATAGGAGCAGTGCTCGCTCCACATGACCGAGAAAATGCCAAGCTCCGTCATGCTGGGCTCGCGGCCGAGGATCTTGAGCAGGCGCTGATATTCGTCGGGCTTGAGCCCGTGCGCGGCGACGACCTCGGGGGTGATCTCGGGGGGTGCGGTATCCTGCATCTCTGGCTTTCGGGTCTCTCGCGGGGAAGGCTGTCGCCTGAGGCTACAGGTCCTGTAACCGTGGGCTCCATCTGACGCGGAGCTTATAGCGGCTGCCGCCGCGCTTGTCGCTTCCGGGACGGCCTTCTTCGCTGCGCGCTTCATCGCATCCTCGAAATGGATATGCTCCGGAGAGGGATTAGAAAGCGCCGAGCCGTTCGCAAGGCGGTGCGACATCTGAGTTAATGCGACAGTACCGCGCTGCACAAAATCGGCCGCTGCTATGCAGCATTATCAATTTTCTCCGCCGAGTCATGCCGTTATGGTCTTCCTCAAGCTGGCAATGAGGGCGCAGGGTACCCGGTCGGCGATCATCAGAACTTCCCTGGCAACTAGGAGCACAACCATGTTGAAAGCGACAAAGCGCATTGCATTGGTGAGTGTGTCGGCCCTTCTGGCCGCTGGTGCCGCTCTGGCAGGATCTGGCCTTCCGGCCGATCGTGGCAGTGACCATGAGATCATGTCTCCGAAGCGGGGCCTTTCGCTCGCCATTGGCGGTAAGCAGACCGTGACCTACTTCGAGACGCTCAACAACGCCTGTCATCTGACGGTCGTTCTTGCCGAAACGGAGGGCGACGCCTTCGTCGCCGGTCCGGGCACCCGGATCGTCGTTCCCATCAGCCAGGGGACCGGGTTCAAGCTCGATACCGCGTCTGGTGCATCCGCCGAGTTCTTCTGCGGCCCCGGTGCGGAACGGATGAGCGCGCGCGTGTTCGACCGTGCGCCCTACAAGTCGTAAGCGATTAGCGCCGTTTCCTCCTTAATCGGTGCCACGCGGAAGAAGGCGGGAGAGAAATCTCCCGCCTTCTTTCTTTTTGGCCTGACACAAGCTGAAGCAGGCTTCGAATAAGGGGCGCGGTGCTTTGTGGATGGCCGGGCCACTTGGCCCGGATCGCCTTGCTCCCGGGCTGCTTCCGCAGCCGTCTTTTTTGGGCTGACACAAGCTGAGGGAAGCTTCGTTCAAGGAGCGTGGTGTTGTGTGGAGGGCCGGCGCACTTGCGTCCAAGCGGAGCTTGGCTTCGCCAAGACGGGGCGCAGTCGCGCCCCGAGCGCTGCCGCGTTGTTTTTCGTCCGGCCTGTGCATTTCCCGCAGGGCTGGCGCGCTTCTGCCGCACTCGCCTTTGTCGGGGCGCGGCGCTATATGAGGGGCACACGAACAGTTGAGGGGTCGCCACTCCGAGCCAAATCCGGCCCGGAGCGATCCCAGGTTCGAAATTTGGAATGAAGAGAGATCGCAAATGAAAGCCGTGTTGCTCGCGCTTCTGCAGGTTTGGTCCGCTCCGGACCGGAGCCGCAAACAGCGCTGAGTTCGGCCAGCCCGGTGAGATGCCGGGCTCCGGAACTCACCTTGCCTCAGGCAAGAGAAATGGTGGGGACGAGCCGAAAGGTTCGTCCCTATTTGCGTTTTAGCCCCATGACGAAACGTCAAGCCGCCGCTTCCAGCGTGCTCAGGAGCGCGCTCTCGAAGATGCGCCGGCCGTCGGTACCGCCGAGGATCGCGTCGTAAAGGCGCTCGGGGTGGGGCATGAGGCCCAGGATGCGCCCGGTCTCGTCCGTGATGCCCGCGATGTTGCGCTGGGCGCCGTTGATGCCGGTCTCCGGCGAGACGTTGCCCTCCCGGTCGCAATAGCGGAACGCAACGCGGCCTTCGCCTTCGAGCCGGTCCAGCGTCTCGGAATCGGCGAAGAAGTTGCCTTCTGCGTGCGCGACGGGCATCCGGATCACTTCGCCCGGCCGGTAGCACTTGGTGAAGAAGCCCTTGTCCGTCTCGGCCTTCAGATAAACGTCGCGGCAGATGAAGTGGAGCGAGGTGTTGCGCATCAGGACGCCCGGGAGCAGGCCCGACTCGCACAGCACCTGGAAGCCGTTGCAGATGCCGAGGACGGGCGTGCCCTTCTTCGCCTTCTCGACCACGTCGCGCATGATCGGCGAATGCGCCGCCATGGCCCCGCAGCGCAGATAGTCGCCGTAAGAGAAACCGCCCGGCAGCACGATCAGGTCCGACGCGGGCACGCTTGCGTCGCCATGCCAGACCATTTTCACCGGGAAGCCCGTGATGGCTTCGAGCGCGACCTTGACGTCGCGGTCGCAGTTCGAACCGGGGAAGACGATGACGGAGGCGCGCAGCATGGGTTCGGCTCTACTTTCGTTTTCGCAAGGACCATGATCGCGTAGGACCCTATCAGTCCGAAGCGTGAATCATCGGTCTTAAAACTCAGGGCGTGAGCGGCGATTTCTCTCGCTTGCGCTCTTCGACCTCGACGCGGGAGGCGTTGGTCATTTCCGTGTCTCCGGACTTCATATCGTTCATCAGGATGGTGAACTGGCCGGAGTTGCCAAATCCGCATCCCTTGCTGTCGGCCGTCCACACGTCCGTCACCTGCTTGCGCTGGGTGCGCTGGACGACGGCAGGATGAGCGGCGTGATCCGGCGTCGTGATGAAGATACGGGCGATCCAGCGATCCGGCTCAGACACCGTCACGAAATCGAAGCCGCCTTCGTGGCCGGTCTCCGCACCGGGGAGGGCGGTCGCGTAGAAGCGGAGGCCCTCGTAGCCAAGCTCGCAATCGAGATTGGGCGGTGCCGCACGAACGGCCGCGGGCGAGACGAGAAGTGCGCTCGCCAACGCCAACGCCAAGGCCCAGCAGCGGCGCGGCCCCATCAAGGCGCCAGCTCGTAGGTGTAGTTTTCGATCACTGTGTTCGCCAGCAGGTCGCGGCACATCCGCTCGACTTCCGTGCGGGCCTGCTCCTCGCTCATGCCGGCGACATCGACCTCGATGTACTTGCCCTGGCGGACGTCGTTGACGCCGTCGAAGCCGAGCGCGCCAAGCGCGTTCTGGATGGCCTTGCCCTGCGGGTCGAGGACGCCAGGCTTCAGCGTCACCTTGATACGGGCCTTCATCGGATATTCCTCAAGTTGTCATCACGGCCTCATGCTGGAGCCATGCTTTGCATGGACCGGCGGCGAAAGCCGGAGCACCGCGCCGAACCCAGGAACAGCTTCTATCGCAAAATATCGCGTCTTCGACGAGTCTTGCGCTGGATCCTGGCGATGGGTCCCGGATAAGGCTTCGGCTTTTACGCCTCAGCCTTTCCGGGATGACAAGGGCACTAGTTCGGCTTGCCGGTGGGGTTGGACGCCACCAGCACCGGGCCGATGCCCTTCGGCGGGCGGTTCTCGGTCAGCACCCCGAGGCGGCGCGCGACTTCCTGGTAGGCTTCGAGCACGCCACCCAGGTCACGCCGGAAGCGATCCTTGTCGAGCTTGTCGCCCGAGGAGATGTCCCACAGGCGGCAGCAGTCGGGGCTGATCTCGTCGGCCAGCACGATGCGCATCTGCTCGTTGTCCCACAGGCGGCCGAACTCCACCTTGAAGTCGACGAGGCGGATGCCGATGCCGAGGAAGAGGCCGACGAGGAAGTCGTTCACGCGCAGCGCGAGCTGCATGATCTCGTCGATCTCCTGCGGGGTGGCCCAGCCGAACGCCGTGATGTGCTCTTCCGAGACCATCGGGTCGTTCAGGTTGTCGGCCTTGTAGTAGAATTCGATGATGGACCGCGGCAGCTGCATGCCCTCTTCGAGGCCGAGACGCGCGGAGAGCGAGCCGGCGGCCACGTTGCGCACGACGACCTCAAGCGGAATGATTTCCACTTCGCGGATCAACTGCTCGCGCATGTTGAGACGCTTCAGGAAGTGCGTCGGCACGCCGATCTCACCGAGACGTTGGAAGATGTACTCGGAGATGCGATTGTTGAGCACGCCCTTGCCTTCGATCAGCGCGTGCTTCTTTGCGTTGAACGCTGTGGCGTCGTCTTTGAAGTGCGCAATGAGGGTGCCGGGCTCGGGGCCTTCATAGAGCACCTTTGCCTTTCCCTCGTAGATCCGACGCCGCTTGTTCATCGATCCTGGTCCTTTGACGATCACGCTCATGCTCAGACTTATCTCTAGGAGAAGGGACGTTCCGCCCCGTTGAGCCAACCCCTTTATCTTGCAGCGAGTTTTTTTGGAATCTCGTCTTGGCGGGGGTCGGCCGGACGCATAAAAAACATGTCCGGACACTAGCCGAACGAGGGTTGAGAAACAATCTAAACGAGGGGTCAGAGCCCCCTCAAGGTTACGGGTCAGGCAAGCCGTTGATTTGTCTGCCACGTCGGGTTAGGGCTCGCGGGTTAAGGGTCTGCGCTGGACCCATACAACACATGTTTCACGTGGAACAAAGGCGGAACATGCGTCTTTGCCACAGCCTTGCGGAGAGGGTCATGACGACGTTCCAAGATCGCGAAAAAGGGTTTGAGAAGAAATTTGCCCACGACCAGGACCTGAAGTTTCGCGCCGAAAGCCGGCGCAACAAGGCGCTTGCCGAGTGGGCGGCAGCACAGCTCGGCATCACGGAAGTCGAAGAGTATGTGAAGGCCGTACGCAAGGCGGACCTCGCCGAGGCAGGTGACGATGACGTGGTGCGCAAGGTGAAGGCGGACTTCGATCAGAAGGGCATCGCGATCAGCGAAGACGACATCCGCGCGAAGCTCTCCGAATTCCTCGCGCAGGCGGTGACCGAGATCGAGGCCAGCAAGTCGTAGTTTCGCCAGCACGGCCGCATGAACAGCTACGGCGGGTTTCGCACATGCGAAGCCCGCCGTTTTGTTCGATAGCGTGCGTTACGCGTGCGGACGCTGCGCGCGATCACGCCTCCAGCGTTCTCAGGAACGCCCCGAACCTCAACACGCCGTCCGGCCAGGGCCCATGTCCAGACGCGCTGTTGACGTGGCCGACGTCTCCGGCTTCCACCAGCGTGGATCCCCAAGCCTCGGCAAGCGCGTTGGCGCGGTCGAGCGAGCAATAAGCGTCGTTCGAGGAGGCGATCATGACCGAAGGGAACGGAAAAGCCTTCTTCGGCAACGGCGCGAACCCGCTCGCCGTGCCGTCGAGGGAGAGACCCTCCGTGTCGGGCCAGGCGCTCGCGTTTTCCACGTCGGCAGGGGCGACGAGGAATGCGCCCGAGAGAAAGCCCTTGGGGATGCGTTCGGCCACATGAGCGACGGCCGCCACGCCCAGGCTGTGGGCGACGAGCACGACGGGGCGGTTGCTCGCGACCGTCGCATCGATGATGCGGCCGACCCACGCCTCTCGCTCGGGCGCAAACCAATCGTCCTGCTCGACGCGGCGCGCGGTCTTGAGCGTGCGCTCCCAGCGGGACTGCCAATGGTCGGGACCCGAGCTCGACCAGCCGGGAACGATGAGGATGTCGACGTCAGATGTGCGCATGGGGCCTCATGTAGCAGCGAAACGCCGGCGCGCAAGGGGCGCGGCTTCCGTGTCGCGCGGTGCGGCGCGGAGGTTATCGAGGATCATGAGGCCGACCGCCGCGAGCAGGACCGCAGTCTGTGCGTAAGGGAAGAGAGTTGCGGCTGAGGTAAACAGCACGAGCAGCAGGATCGCGGGTGCAGCGGCGGCGACGTTGACGCGCTCTCCCGGCGGCTGAAAGCTCCTCCTGCGGGCAAGCACAATAGCGGCGGTGGCGAGAGCCGTTAGCGGGAGGTTCAAGTTGAAAGCGGCGGTCGATACGAAGTCCGCCCTATCAGGGGCTGACAGCACAATAGGAAGCAGGAATGCCGTGAGAAGAAGGCTCACGATGGCTCCGGCGACGAGGGGCGACCAGATCAATTCTGGCGCATTCGAGAGAGGAGGCCTGGCGTTGACGAGGGTGGCGAGCGCGGCTATTGCGGCCGCTAGGACACCGAACCGTAAGGCGACGTTTCCAAGGTAATTCTCAGGGCTGAGCGCTCCCGTCGCGAGCAGCGGGAGCTGGGCCAAAAGGGGCTGCAGGAATGCTTCGGCCTGGATTGCGCCAAAGAGGACCCAGAGCCCGTAACCGATCCCGCGCGCCGTGATCCATGACGCGAGCAAGACGACGATCAGGGTGGCGCCCAGGAACGAGGTGATCGCGCCTGCATGGAATTGCCATCCCGGCGAGACGATCAATCCCGGTATCGCGCCGAGCGATGACGCGACGCCGTAGGATTGCAGGCTGGCGAGCACGAGCGCAACGACGATAGCGGCACGCCATAGCCTTGCATTTCCGGCAGGCGTCGCCGCCCATCGGCGAAGACGCGGAGAGGCGCACATCGCGCTTTCCGCCAAAATAAGCGCCGTCAGCAGGGGTGTGATCCCGAGCGCCATAATGGATGTCATCCGAGAGCCGCCGAGTGCGGCGAGATCGAGACCCGGCAGGGGAATCCATTGGCCGATGCGAAACACGGCGAGAGCCAGGAGCGTGACGGCGATGCGGCGGAGAAGCGTGCTTCTGTCGGCGGGCGCGAGGGAGGGGGCTCTGGTCATTCGGCTTTTCAGTCTGTGCTGTCCGTTTTGAGCGGCATTGAGAATGGATCGAAACCTTGCCGCGACGCCAGAGCGAAGTTCCGCGTGGCGCCGACACATGTTCGGACGATCATGGCCTTCGCCAGGGCGGCGGTGCGGCGGCGCGCTCGCAGGCTCGGTTGCCTATTCCGCGGACGAGGTTGGCGGCTGCTTGCGCTGGCTGTCGCCCCACGTGAAGAGGCCGACGCCGAGCAGCACGAGCGCAGCACCGAACGCGTCTGGGGCCGTGAACGGTTCGTGCAGGATCGCGATGGCGAGCCCGATGGTGACGAGCGGCGAGACCGTCGCGATCATGGAGACGGCCTGAGACGAGACGCGCGCGAGGCCCGCGCTGATCAGAAACGTCGGCAGGACGGTCGCGACGATGGCGCAGCCGAAGGCAAGCCAAAGGAAGCGCGGCGTGGCGGTGAAATCGCCGCTTCCGAAGACGACATGATGGAGTACGCAGAAGACGCCGGCGGATGTCAGCGCAATGCTCGTGAAGAGCGCCGGCCCCAGGCGCAAGATCACGCGCTTGGCGAGGATCTGGTGCCACGCGAACGAAATCGCGGCACCGAGAACGAGGGCCGTGCCGAGGGCCGTGTCGCGTCCGCCCACCGGGAAATCGACGGCGAACACGACGCCGAGGCCGGCGTAGGTCACGACGGCGGCTGCGACGCCGAACGCCGTGATGGCTTCGGCATAGAACAGTGCGCCGATGATCATCACGAAGATCGGGTAGGTGAACAGCACGAGGCGTTCGAGGCTGGCGGAGATGTATTGAAGCCCCGCAAAGTCGAAGGCGGACGCCATGTAATAGCCGACGAAACCCACGAAGCAGGCCCAGGCGACGCTGGTCCCATCGGGTGCGGGTTCGCCTTTCGCCAGGCGCTTCGCCAAGGCCCAGAGACCGATGGCGACGAACACCGGGGTCGCGAAGATCATGCGGTAAGCAAGGAACAGCGAGGCGTCGAGCTGATCCTGATAGGCGAGCTTGATGAAGATCGCCTTGGTCGAGAAAAAGGCTGCGCCGAGGGCGGCACAGCCATATCCGACAAGGGTGGTCAGCGGGCGGTTCATGCTTGGGCGACCCCATGAGTGCGCCGGTAGGGCCGAGCCCGCGCGGGCGAAGCTCGTTATGCTTCGCCGAAGACCCGCGCGAAAATGGTGTCGACGTGCTTGAGGTGATAGCCGAGGTCGAAGAGGGCTTCGAGTTCGGCTGCGGGCACTTTCGCCGTCACGTCCGCGTCCGCCTTGAGCTCGGCCAGGAAATCGGCGCCGTGCTCCCATGTCTTCATCGCGTTGCGCTGGACAAGGGCGTACGACTCCTCCCGCGAGGCGCCGGCCTGCGTGAGTGCGAGCAGCACGCGCTGGGAATTGTGCAGGCCCCCGAGCTTGTCGAGGTTCTTTTGCATGTTCTCGGGGTACACGACGAGCTTCTCGATGACGCCCGCGAGGCGGTTCAGTGCAAAATCGAGCGTCACGGTCGCATCGGGGCCGATCATGCGCTCGGCGGAGGAGTGCGAGATGTCGCGCTCGTGCCAGAGCGCCACGTTCTCCATCGCGGGCAGCGCGTAAGCGCGCACCATACGGGCGAGGCCGGTGATATTTTCCGTCAGTACCGGATTTCTCTTGTGCGGCATGGCCGACGAGCCCTTTTGACCGGCCGAGAAGAACTCTTCGGCTTCGAGCACCTCGGTGCGCTGAAGATGGCGGATCTCGGTCGCAAGCCGCTCCATCGACGAGGCGACGACCGCGAGCGTCGCGAAAAACATGGCGTGACGGTCGCGCGGGATGACCTGCGTCGAGACCGGCTCCGGTTCGAGGCCGAGTTTCTCCGCGACATAGACTTCCACCGAGGGATCGATGTTGGCGAAGGTTCCAACGGCGCCCGAAATAGCGCAGGTGGCGACCTCGCGGCGGGCGGCGACGAGGCGTTCGCGGTTGCGGGCGAATTCCGCGTACGCGAAGGCGAGCTTGACGCCGAATGTCGTCGGCTCGGCATGGATGCCGTGGCTTCGGCCGATGGTGACGGTGTTCTTATGCTCAAGCGCGCGCGCCTTCAGCGCGGCGAGCAGGCGGTCGACGTCGGCGATCAGCAGGTCGGCGGCACGGACGAGCTGCACGTTGAGGCAGGTGTCGAGCACGTCCGACGAGGTCATGCCCTGGTGCACGAAGCGCGCTTCCGGTCCCACGAGTTCGGCCAGGTGGGTGAGGAATGCGATGACGTCGTGCTTCGTGACAGCCTCGATTTCGTCGATGCGCTGAGTGTCGAAGACGGCCTCGGAGCCCTTCTCCCAGATCACGCGTGCCGCATCCTTCGGCACGATGCCGATCTCGGCCATGGCGGTGGCCGCGTGGGCCTCGATCTCGAACCAGATGCGGAAGCGTGTCTCGGGCGTCCAGATGGATGCCATTTCAGGGCGCGTATAACGGGGAATCATTTTGATCTCTTTGGGCTCGAAGCGTGGGAAGGGCCTAGCAGAGGGGGCGCGCCGCTTCAATTGCGGGGCAAGGCCGCGTGTCCGGAGGTGCCGCGGTCCAGGACGCCGGTTGCGACATTATGTCGTGTCGCTGTCATGTGACGGCGCGGAGAGGGCTTTCACGGCCGGAATTCCAGGCTATTCAGCATTCTGCAGGTTTTAGAGTGCACCGCAAAATTCTTTCCGCATTTCCAGGACGTAAACTTTGAAAAAGGACTGTGAGTCAGGTTGGTAGAAATTGCTGCGGCGCATTCGCCACAGTCGCGTGATGCAATATTGCGCAACAATACGTGAGCAGGAAGCGCCGCTATCGGGCCATATTCCGGTGTTTGATCAAGCCTCACGCCAAGGGAAGACACGAGCTGGAAACACAACTGTTGCGAATTTGTCATCACAAACTCGCCCCGATCCAGGTAATCTGAACACGTAATGCCGATCCCATACCGGGGTTTGAAAGTTTAGTAACCAAGTATGGATTGTCTTTGCGCCGGGATCTGACGCGAATGCCGGACAAAATACGCGGCGAAACCAGAGGTAAGGAGATATGACGGAACAAATGCAGGCGGAGATTGCTGAGCTCAATCATCGTCTTGAGGAACTCGACGACCCCCGCCGGTCTTACGCCTTGGTGCTGGAGCGCATCCGCTCCTATCGCAGCCGCGGTCAACAGGTGCCCGAGCCGCTCACGCTCATGGAGCGTCGTTTGGCCCGCGAATGCCTGATCGAATCCCAGGGACGCTGATCCTCAATCCATTTTGAACGTCGCGACGCCGATTGAGCAGCGCGTTGCGCATGTCGGGGTCCGGGCTCGATAGGGAGCCCGCTCTCGAATGCTTCGCCGGCCGCCAAACCTTTTGCTTGCCGGCGGCTCTGGCCATTGTTGGTTGGCCACTGCGCTGGCCATGCTTTGAAAACGAATGGGCCGGCGGGTTTATTCCCCGGCCGTGGCGTGAACGATGGCCCTCGGCGTTCGGTTCCACGCAAGCCGCTACCGTTCCCGCACCCAACCGACGGCTGCTGCCGACGCCGGTACGAACGCGTCCCCCACCAGATCCCCATTTTTGTCGAAGCGGAGAACGCCCAGCGTGCGCGTCTCGATAGGCGTGTCGCGAAGCGCGCCGCCGACGGATTTCGCGTCTGTTGTGCCCATGCGCCCTGCCATCGCGAGCCAGGCTTCGAGCGCGGCCTGCGCGCGGGCTGCGGAGCCGTGATGTGGGCCGCTGATGACGGTCGCGGGGTGCCTTCGGCGTCCGCGCCGGACGCGAGCGCATGCGGATTCGATGGCAGGAGGACGTGAATGGGATTGGGCGTCCGCCGCGCGATGTCCGCAAAGCCGGGTGTGGCGAGGCTGTCCGTGCCGAGAAACGGGATGGTGGGGCCGTTCTCGGCCAAGCCGGCCGCGACGATGGCGGCTTCGTCGGGAAAGCCGGCAAAGAAAACGGCCTCGGCGCGCGCGGCGCGAATCTCTGTGACGATTTCCGGATAGTCGCGTTTTCCCGCGACGATGCCGAGATCGACGATCGAGCCGACGTTGGCTGCGTCCAGGATGGCTTTCGTGCGGGTTGCGATGGCGCGGGCGTAGGCGGTGCGGTCGTGGACGATGGCGACGCGCCCGGCGGGTGCATGTTGGATCAACCAGCGCGCGGCCGCGTCGCCCTGCCGGTCGTCGCGTCCCGCAAGGCGCAGGACGAGCGGGTCGGCCGCGCCGCCCTTCGTGACGTCGGGATGGCGCGCATCGACGGCGATCAGAAGCACGCCCGCCTGGCGGTAGAGGGCCGCGGCCCTCGTTGCCGCGCCGGAGCACGGGTGGCCGATGACGAGGGCGGGGCGGTCCTGGATCAGGGATGCGGCAGCCTGCTCGGCCGTGGCGCCTGAGCAGGCGTCATCCGCGACGACGAGCGTGAGCCGCTTGTCCGAGAGCCCGCCGGACGTGTTGGCCTCCCGGATCGCCGCTTCGAGCGTGCTTCGCATCGCGCGGCCGATGGGGGCCATCGGCCCCGAGAGCGGCGCTGCGAGACCCACGCGGATGTCCGCCGCGGCTGGCAGATCGAAAACGAAGAGCGCCAACGTACTTGTGGCCACGTGCATGGCGAGGCGGCGTAAGCGCCTGCGGCACAAGAGAGAAAGGCTCCCGCGCCACATGCCCGCTCGCTCCTCGATCTCGGCCGTTTCCGGCGTCGTCAGTTCTCGACGAAGCCGATGGTGCCGTCCGCCTGCGTCTTCCACGTGTACATCACATAGTCGATGCGCGTGACGTCGCCCTTGTCGTCGAAGGAGATGTCGCCGATCACGGTTTTGTAGGTCTTGCCGCCGGTCCGCAGTTCGTTGGCCACGGCTGCGGGATCGAGCGAGCCGATATCGGTCGCGGCCTGGGCGATGACCTGCACGGCGGCGTAGGAGTAGAGCGTGTAGGATTCGGGCCGGAAGTTGCGGGCTGCGAACTTCTCCAGCACCGCCTGAGCCTCGGGGCGTTTCTGCGGATCGGGGCCGAACGTCATCAGCGTGCCTTCGGTGCCCGGGCCGCCGAGGGCCGCGAATTCGTTGGTGGCGATGCCGTCGCCGCCCATCAGGACGGCATTGACGCCTGCGGCGCGCATCTGGCGCAGGATTGCGCCGCCTTCGGTGTGAACGCCGCCCCAATAGACGAGATCCGCGTTCGACTGGCGGATCAGCGACACGAGGGCGGAGAAGTCACGCTCGCCCGTGTTCACGCCTTCATAGAGCACCTCCTGAATGCCGAGGCCGTTCATGACCTTCTTGGTCTCGTCCGCGAGGCCTTTTCCGTAAGTCGTCTTGTCGTGGACGATGGCGACGCGCTTGTCCTTGAAGTGCTGGGCGATGTATTCGCCCGCGACCTTGCCCTGCTGGTCGTCACGGCCGCAGATCCGGAACACGTTGGTCAGGCCGCGCTCGGTAATGCGCGGGTTGGTGGAGCCTGGCGTGATCATGAGAATGCCGTTCTCGGCGTAGACGTCGGACGAAGGCTCGGTGACGCCGGAGTTGAAGTGGCCGATGACGAAGCTCACGCCCTCGCCCACGAACGTGTTGGCGACCGAGCGGCCCTGCTTGGGGTCGCCGGCGTCGTCACCGAAGATCAGCTCGATCTGCTGGCCGTTGAGGCCGCCCGCCGCATTGATGTCCTGCACGGCCTGGTCGGCGCCGTTGCGCAACTGGGCTCCGAACACGGCGTCGCGCCCGGTGAGCGGTCCGGCAAGGCCGAATTTGAGCCGCTGCTCGCTTTCCCCACACGATGCCAGCGCCAGGGCGACACAAAGGGCTCCTGCAAATCTCATCAGGCGCATGAAACGTTCTCCTTCCGGCATCGGCGCGGCGCGGCGCGTTCCCCGTGCGGCGCAATCGAGTTGTGGCGACGTTGTCCCTCGAAAACGAGGCGGAGTCACGCCCTTCGGCGTTCGTCCTTCGGGGTGGTCTCTTGAGTGAGACCGATGATTCACGTTTGAGGCTGATGAGGGCCTGAAACGATCATGGTCTGGATTTCCAAGTCATAGGGCTCGTGCGGACAAACATCCACGGATATTGCTCCGTGATGTGACGGGTGCGGCGGACGCGATGGGCGATGAGCCCGATCGCGATGAGGATCGCAGCGTCGATGGCGTAGCTCGCAAGCGAGAGCAGCTCGGCATCGAACAGGGCATAATGGAGGAAGCGGACGGCGGCGGCTATCAGCAGCGTATAGGCTGCGACCGGCCACAACTCGCCCCAGCGTTCCGCCACCGCTTGCCCCGTGCGCCATGCGGCCCCGCCGCCTGCCGCCAGTGTCAGAAGCAGGAAGGGCACCACGCTTCCGTTGGGCGGGAGCGCGTAGCCGAGCATTGCGAGAACGTTTTCGAGCATGTGCGTCGCCTCCTAATGCCGTCCGCCTTCGAGATAGGCTTGGCGGATTTCGGGTTTGGCGAGCAGTTCGCGGCCGGAGCCGGTCATCGTAATCGCACCGTTGACCATCACATAAGCGCGATGCGCGAGTTTCAGCGCGTGAAAGGCGTTCTGCTCCACGAGGAAGATCGTCATGCCTTCCGCGTTGAGATCGGCCAACGTCGAGAAGATCTGTTTGACGATCAGCGGTGCGAGGCCAAGCGACGGCTCGTCGAGCATCAGGAGCTTGGGGCGGCTCATGAGCGCGCGGCCGATGGCCAGCATCTGTTGCTCGCCGCCCGAGAGTGTGCCCCCGCGTTGGGTCAGCCGCTCCTTGAGACGGGGAAAAAGGGTGCAGACGCGTTCGAGGTCGGCGTCGAACGTATCGCCGCCGGTCAAGGCCGCGCCCATCTGCAGGTTTTCGAACACGGTCATGCGCGGGAAGATGCGGCGTCCCTCAGGCACCTGCGCGATGTTGAGCCGGGCGATGTGGTGCGTCGAGAGATGCGCGATGGGCCGGCCGTCGAAGCGGATCGTGCCTTCGCGCGCGCGCGGATTGCCGAAGACCGACATCATGAGCGTGGATTTACCCGCACCGTTGGCGCCGATCAGGGTGACGATCTCGCCGCGGTTGACGTCGAGCGAGACGGTTTTGAGCGCCTGGATGTTGCCGTAGAAGGCCGAGACGCCGTCGATGGCGAGAAGAGGGCCGCTCATGGCTTGAACTCCTCGGTGACGGCGGCCACCGCCTCGGCTTCCTCCTCGTCCTCCACGCCGAGATAGGCGGCGATCACCTTCGGATCGTTCTTCACGGCGTCGGCCGTGTCGTCGGCGATCTTCGTCCCGTACTCGATCACGACGACGTGGTCGGAGATGTCCATCACCACGCTCATGTCGTGCTCGATGAGCAGGATCGAGACGCCCGTTTGCGCGCGGATGCCGCGAAGCAGGCGCGTCAGCTCCGCGCTTTCGCGATTGTTGAGACCGGCGGCCGGCTCGTCGAGGCAGAGCAGCACGGGATTGGTGCACATGGCGCGCGCGATTTCTAGCCGGCGCTGCGCACCATAGGGTAGTTCGCCCGCCGGCATATCGGCGCGGTCCGTGAGGTCCACGACGTCGAGCCAGGCGCGCGCGAGGTCGAGCGCCTTCTTCTCGGCCGCGCGATAGCTCGCAAGGCCGAGCAAACCCGCCATGCTGAGCTTGGACGCGCGCATCAGCGTCTTGTGCTGTGCGACGATGAGGTTTTCGAGGACGGTCATGCCGGGAAAAAGGCGAATGTTCTGGAACGTGCGCGCGACGCGGGCGGTGGCTGAGATCTCGTGGTCGCTCATGCGTTCGAGCAGGAACAGCTCGGGCTTCTCGCCGTGGGTGTGGCGACGGTCGGAGCCGGTGAGCGCGTCGATGGCGTCGGGCCTCGCTGCGCCGCCGTGGGCGAGCGCAATACGCCCGCTGGTGGGTTTGTAGAAGCCGGTGATGCAGTTGAAGACCGTCGTCTTGCCGGCGCCGTTCGGGCCGATCAGGGCCGTGATGTCCCCGCGCCCCACCGTGAACGAGAGATCGTTCACGGCGACGAGGCCTCCGAAGCGCATGGAGAGGTGATCGACAACGAGGAGGGGATCTGTTTTCCAGCGCATGGTTCAGGTCACTCCGCCGGAACGGTGACGGGGCCGGTGCGCGGTGGCGGCTCGGTGCCGAGCCGCACGCTCGGCTCACGCGAGGCGATGAGCCCCTTCGGCCGCCAGACCATGATCATGACCATCGCTAAGCCGAACAGCAGCATGCGGTATTGCGTGGGGTCGAAATCCTGGCCGAAGATGCGCTTCAAGACGGTGAGCTCGCGCAGGAGCTCCGTCCCGCCGATCATGACGACGGCGGCGATTGCGACGCCCATCATATTGCCGAGGCCGCCGAGCACGACGATGGCGACGAGCACCGCGCTCTCCATGAAAACGAAGCTTTCCGGGCTGATGAAGCCCTGGCGGCTTGCGAAGAACGCGCCGCCGAGCCCGCCGAAGAACGCGCCGGCCGCCATGGCGGAAAGCTTGGTCTTCGCGATGGAGATGCCGAGCGAGCGGCAGGCGATCTCGTCCTCGCGCATCGCTTCCCACGCGCGCCCGACAGGCAATGTGCGCAGCCGCGTCGTCACCCAGTAGCAGAGCACGACGAGCGCCAGGATCAAGTAAAACAGGAAGAACAAGCGGTAGAGCGGCGAGGGGGGCAGCCCCAAGGCGGTCGCGATATTGTTCGGCCCCATCGTGAACGTGTAGCCCGCAATGGATGGAGCCGGGATGCCGGAAACCCCTGCATAGCCGCCTGTCACCGGCACCCAATTCACCAGCACGAGGCGGACGATTTCGGCAAAGGCGAGCGTGACGATGGCGATGTAGTCGCCTCGCAGACGAAGCACGGGAAGCCCGACGATGAGCGCCCAGAAGGCGGCCAAAATTCCCGCGAGCGGCAGCAGGATCCAAAACGAGAGCCCGAACGTCTTCGCGAGCAGCCCTGTCGAATAGGCGCCGACCGCGTAGAACGCGACGAAGCCGAGATCGAGAAGCCCTGCAAAGCCGACAATGACGTTCAGGCCCCAAGCCAGGAGAATGTAGATCAGGATCTGGATGCCGAAATTGTCGATCCATTTGACGGCGCCCGCATTCCCCGTCGCGACCAGCACCAGAAACGGGTAGGCGATGAGGAAGACAAGCCCTACGCGCGGCAGTTCGCGGATGATGGGGTGAGGCGGGGCCGTGCTCATCACGGTGGTGAGCGGCGCGCGCTCGGCCCCGGCGGGGCGGAGAATGGCGATTGCGAACGTGATGATGAAGGCTGCGCCTGCAAAGAGTGCGGCGAGCCACCAGCGTTGCTCAAGGACGAGCTGGTTGGAGAGGTTGACGCGCGTCAGGAAAATGACGATCGGAAACGAAAGTCCGAAGGTGACGAGGGCCGCAAGCAGGGCCTTCTTGATGGCGTCCCCCAGCGGTCCCATGGAGCCTAAACCTTCTCGACGTCAGGGCGTCCGAGAAGGCCGGACGGCATGAAGATGAGAACGATGGCGAGGATCGAGAACGCCGCGACGTCCTTGTAGTCGATCGAGAAGTAGGCCGACCAGAACGTCTCGATGAGGCCGATCAGGAGCCCGCCCAGGACGGCGCCCGGGAGAGAGCCGATGCCGCCGAGCACGGCTGCAGTGAACGCCTTGATGCCGGGGACGAAGCCGTCGGAGAAGCTCACGACGCCGTAGTAGGTGATCCACAGAAGCCCCGCGACGGCGGCGAGCGCGGCCCCCATGATGAAGGTGAGCGAGACCGTCCGATTGACGTCGACGCCGAGGAGGGCGGCCATTTGCCGATCCTGCTCGCAGGCGCGCTGTGCGCGGCCGAGCGGCGTGCGCTGGACCACATACCAGAGGATGGCAAGCAGCGCGGCCGTCACCACCATGATCAGGAGCTGCTTTTCCGCGAGCGTGACCGTGCCGGCACCCATCGGAATGACGAGGACGTTCGAAAGGATGGGTTCGAGCGACTTGTTGTTCGGGCCCTGCATGAGCTGGACGAAATTCGACAGGAAGATCGACATGCCGATAGCCGAGATCAGCGGAGCCAGCCGGAACGAGCCTCGCAAGGGCCGATAGGCCAATCGCTCGATGACCCAGCCCCAGAGGCTCGTCAGCGCCATGCCGAGCACGAGCACGATGAGAAGCGCAAAGCCGATGGCGGCGATGCCGAGGATCTGAGTGAGGATGAGGAAGAGGATCAGCGCGATGAAGGCCGACACCATGAAGACGTCGCCGTGGGCGAAGTTCACCATGCCGATGATGCCGTAGACCATCGTGTAACCGATGGCGATGAGGCCGTAGATGGAGCCAAGCGTAAGCCCGTTGATGAGCTGCTGGAGGAAATAATCCATACGGCGGCCTGCCCCCAAGTTTGGCGCTACGAACGGGTTCTCATGCGGAGAGCCGTTCGATGGCTGCACGCCCCCGCGCGCAGTTTCGTAGCCCTCGCCGGGGAGCGCTTGTTCCCCAAAATCCCGGCTTGTGATTTCGTGAGCCTATCGGTCCCGCGAGTCACTGAAAAACCCGTGGACTCTAGCGTGGGCGACACCAAAGGGAACCGATTTTTCGCCCTTTCCCTGCGTTGCGCGCCCGTCGGGCACACATGCTGTGGATTTAGGCAGAGAGATCGCTACCTAGATCAGATTATGGCTGCCGTCGCACCAGGGCTCGTCGTCGGTGGCTTTGCAGCCGCACAGATTGAACGTGCCGGTGGAAGGGGCGACAAACTTCAGCGGTTCGAGCCCCGTGTCCTTGTGCCTGCCGTCGCAGAAGGGCTGCTTTTCCGAGCGCCCGCATCGGCAATACCAATACGCTTTTCCCTCGGCCAGATCGACTTGATACGGACCTGTCTGTGCGACGATGGGTTCTTCGGCCATGGCGCGCGCCCCTTTTTAATGTCTTCGGTACCGGCTTTCGGCGTACCGGCTTCAAGCGGCGCGGGCAAGCCCTGTGGGTGCGATATTTTCCGGTCGCGGTCGGTCGAATCGAAATGGGGCGGTGGCTGGCAGCATCGTCCGTCACGCGACCGTGAGCTGATAGCGCTCGATGGTGATGCCGCCGTCGTCGTCATGCCAGGCGACGCGGAGTTCGCCGGAGCCGGGCACCTTCATATGAAATGCGAGAAACGGGTTCGCGGAAATGCCCGGCCCCAGCTCGGCCTTGAACACCAGATCGCCCTCGAAGTGGGCGGTCACGGTGTGAATGATGTTGCGCGCGACGCGCCGGCCTTCCGCATCCGTACGATTGCCCGTTTCCATGACGTGGGTGATGAGGGCGCGGATTTCGATGATGTCGCCGACAGCGGCGGTCTCGGGCAGGCGAACGCGGGGCTTGGAAGGGCTCATCATGCTCACCCTTCTCCGCAGCCGCCGATGCCGACGTGGACAACCTGGCGCGCGACGAGGTGCGTGTTGGCGGAGGTGACGGCGACGGCAATCACCTCTTGCGTCTTTGCGAGCCTCATCCGCCCCTGGACGGCGGCCTGACCGGAAAGCGGCGTGAAATGAAAGGTCGCGACGCGGGCCTGCGGGTTCTGCGTCGAGAAGAGATGGATTTGCGTCACGTAATCCTCGGCCGTCATCGGGCTTTCGACGCCGATGCGATAGGGCACGATTGTGCCGTTTTCGGCCTCCTCCGGAAGCTCCAGCGTAAGGGCTCCGTCTTCGACGAGGGTAGCGTTGCCGATGATTTCGCCGAACGCTTTCTCGAACTGCGCCGTGGGTATCAGTGGCGCGGGATCGGCGAGGGCGGCGGCCGCGCGGTCGGAGACGACGCCGCCCGCACATGCGTCGCTTGATGCGAGCGCGCCCGTGACAGCGGCGGCGGCGCCCGTCACGAGCAACGCGCGGCGGTCGATGTGTTGAGGCGGTTGTCTCGTCGCGGACGTCACGATTGGCTTTTCACTCCTGTCGGCGGGGCCAAGCCTCGCGGTCATCGTGCTTTTCGGCATCCTTTCGGACTGCTAGCATGGGAGCAAAAGAAGGTGCAAATCATGTGGCTTCCATCGCGCGGCGGTTGGGGAGAAGCAGCAAGGGTTGCGGTGGCGCTGGTCCTCGTGGCGTTTGCAGCCGTGTTGCCGGCTGTGGCTGGCGAGCGGAGCACCGACGTCGAGTTGATCATGGTGGACGATCCAGCGTGCCGTTTCTGCCAGAAATGGAACGAAGCGGTCGGCAAGGGCTATGCGAAAAGCCCGGAAGGGGCAGCCGCGCCGCTCAAGCGTGTGCCGCGCGGGGCGCCTGAGCTTCAGGGGCTCGCTCCCGTCATCTATACGCCGACCTTTATCGTGATGGATGGCGGCGGGGAAGTGGGCCGCATCTCCGGCTATTCGGGGCCCAGCTATTTCTATTCCGATCTCCGGGATATTCTAGCGCGTGCCGGCCATTTGCGTGGCTCTTGATCTCAACGCCATGGAGGCGCGCGGCCAATGCGCGATGTGATCCGTCGTGAAATGACCCGCCGTGCGGTCACGGCAGGACTTGCCGCCTTGCCGTTGTTCGGTGCGGCCGGTGCGCGTGCCGCGTCGGCAGCGCGTGTCGTGATCGTCGGCGGCGGAGCGGGCGGGGCCACGGCCGCGGTGACGCTTAAACGCGCAGTGCCGCTGCTGGAGGTCACGTTGATCGAGCCCGAGCAGGATTATACGAGCTGCTTTCACTCCAACCACTACCTCGGCGGGTTCGTGCCGGTCGAACGGATTACGCACGGATACGGTGGCCTGTCCGCTCTCGGCATCACGCTGGTGCGCGACCGTGCCGTGGGGTTCGACTTTTCGAACCGCGAAGTGCGAACGGAGGGCGGCGCCAGCATCGGATACGACCGGCTGGTGGTGGCGCCCGGCATCGGGTTCAAGAAGGACGAGATCGAAGGCTATGACGACGCGGCCCGCGAGGTGATGCCGCACGCGTGGTCCGGGGGCGTGCAGGTGCGGGCGCTGCGGTCGCAGATCGAGGCGATGGAGGACGGCGGTCTCGTCGTCATCGCGCCGCCGCGCAATCCCTATCGCTGTCCGCCGGGGCCTTACGAGCGCGCCTGCCTCATTGCGCACCACCTCAAGCTCACCAAGCCCAAGAGCAAGGTGATCGTGATCGATCCGAAAATGGCCTACTCGAAACAGGCCGTCTTCGAGGAGGGGATCGCAAAATACTACAAAGGTATCCTCGAAGTTCACCTGACGAACGACCTCGACGATATGGCGCTGCAACGCGTGGATGGTCTGACCGGGGAACTCGTCACCAAATCCGGGGACGTCTTCAAGTCAGCCGTGGCGAATGTCATTCCCGACCAGACGGCGGGCAAGATTGCGCTCGATGCCGGGCTGACAGACAAGAGCGGGTGGTGCCCGGTCGAGTTTGCGACATTCCGCTCGACGCTTGCGGAGCATGTCTACGTCGTTGGCGATGCGGCCGTTGCCGCCGACATGCCGAAGTCCGCCTATTCCGCCAGCGACCAAGCACGGACGGTGGCCGGCCATATCCTCGCGGATCTCACCGGCACGCCGCGTCCGCCCGCTGTCTACCGCAACACGTGCTGGTCGATGCTCGCGCCCGACGACAGCGTCTGGATCGGCGCCGATTATGCGCCTGGAGAGTTTCGCGGACGGCCGGTGCTGGTCCCGCGCGACAGCTTCATCTCGGCGCCTGGCGAACCGGCGAGTGTGCGCAAAGCGACCTACGACGGTGGGATCGCCTGGTACCGGACGCTGACGGACGAGATGTTCGCGAAGGCCGGCGTGCGGAACTGAAAAGCGCACGCACCGTTCTTTGTCCGTGATGTCGACACCTTGCGTTTTTCCCTGGAAATACAACGCTGCTCACCGGCCTGCTCAGGACATATCCACAGCCGTCCGATCTTGCCCGCTCTCTCAGAGGGAAACGCTTTAACATTCTCCGCGTATCGTGCGGCGGCGTGGTGGATTTCCGACGTGGCGATCCGGGTGAAAAGGGGGCGTGAATGCTTGGGGCCTCTGCAACACAAGGTGGGCTCGCGTCCGATCGGTCGCCGGGTTTTCTAAGGCGCGATCCGCGCCAGGCCCGGTGAGCCGCGAGCGGAGACTTCGATGACGGTGATCCTGCTCCTGATGGTTCTTGTCGCCGTTGCGGTGGCGCTCGGCATGTTGCGTGCCGCGCCCTGGCAATGGGCGGTGGCGCTCGGCCTCGTGACGCTCTCCTGGCAGTCGGGCCTTTTTCACGGCACGCCCTCCGTGCCTCATGTGGGTTTCCTCGGCTTTTTCGTGTGGCTCGCGATCGCGGCGCTGGGCGCTCTCTCGATCCCGAACGTTCGAAGGACACTCGTCACGGAGCCTGCGTTCAAACTCGTCGGCCGCGTTCTGCCGAAGGTGTCCGATACGGAACAGCAGGCGTTGAATGCGGGAACGGTCGGTTTCGACGCCGAGATCTTTTCGGGCACTCCGGACTGGACCAAGCTGCGCGCCGTGCCGCCCATCGTGCTGACGCCGGAAGAGCGCGCATTCCTGGATGGGCCGACGACAGAACTCTGTCGCATGATCGATCACTGGAAGATCCGCCACACGGATCGGCGGATGCCGCCCGAGATCTGGGGCTTCGTGAAGGCGCACGGCTTTCTCGGAATGCTGATTTCGAAGGAACACGGTGGACTGGGTTTCTCCGCGCAGGCGCAATCGCTGATCCTTGGTATGATCGCGTCGCGGTCACCGGATGTCGTAACCATCGTGATGGTCCCGAATTCGCTCGGGCCCGGAGAGCTGATCGAAAAGTACGGTACCGACGAACAGAAGAGCCATTACCTGCCGCGGCTCGCGCGGGGCGAGGAGGTGCCGTGCTTCGCGCTGACGGGGCCGACATCCGGCTCGGATGCCGCCACCATGCGCGACATCGGCATCGTGACGATGGGCGAGCACGAGGGCCGACAGACGGTCGGCATCCGCGTCTCGTGGGACAAGCGCTACATCACGCTCGGGCCTGAGGCGACGCTGCTTGGCCTCGCGTTCCGCCTTTTCGATCCGGACAAGGTCCTGGGGGAAACGGAAGACATCGGCATCACGGTCGCGCTCATTCCGACAACGCATCCGGGCGTGAAGATCGGCCGGCGGCATCTGCCGTCGGGCGCGGCGTTTCCGAACGGACCCAACTGGGGCACGGACGTTTTTATTCCCATGGATTGGGTGATCGGCGGCGAGGCCATGGCCGGCCAGGGCTGGCGGATGCTCATGGAGTGTCTCGCGGCAGGGCGCGCAATTTCGCTACCGTCATCGGCGACGGCGGGCGCGAAAGCGATGCTGCGGTTCAGCACGGCCTATGCACGCATCCGCAGGCAGTTCGGGCTCTCCATCGCGCGGATGGAAGGCGTCGAGGAGCCGCTCGCGCGTCTCGTCGAGACGGCTTACGTGAACGAAGCCGCGCGCGCGGTCACGGCCGCGATGGTTTCGCGTGGCGAGCGGCCGTCGGTCATCTCCGCGCTCATGAAATACCAAACGACGGAGCGGATGCGCCGCGCCGTCAACGACGCCTTCGACATCCACGGGGGCCGCGCGATCTGCGACGGGCCGTCGAACTATCTGCAGTCGGCCTACCAGATGGTGCCGGTGGGGATCACGGTCGAGGGCGCGAACATTCTGACGCGCACGCTGATCACGTTCGCACAAGGCGCGCTGCGCTCCCATCCCTATCTCTATCGCGAGGTGCAGGCGGTTCAGAACCCCGACCGCGAGACGGGGCTTCAGGATTTCGAGGACGCGTTTCTCGGGCATATCTCGTTCTCGATCTCGAACGTCACCGGCGCGTTCTTTCACAACCTGACGCTCGGTTTGTTCGCCGAAGTGCCGGAGCGCGCGCAGGGGCTCGAAGCGATCTATCGGCAACTTTCGCGCGCCTCGCGCAACTTCGCGCTCGTGGCGGACATGACTGTGGCGCTGCTCGGCGGCGGGCTCAAGGTGAAGCAGAAGCTCACGGGGCGGCTCGCCGACGCGCTTTCGGAAATCTATCTCGCATGCTGTGTCGTGAAGCGCTTCGAGGACGACGGGCGGCCGGAGGCCGACCGCGCCATCGTCGCCTTCGCGGTGACGAACGGGCTCCATCGCTACGAGGAGGCGATGCGCGGCGTGGTCGAAAATTTCCCGAACCCGGTCGCGCGGGGTTTGTTGCGCGTGCTCGTGTTCCCGTTCGGACGGCACTACTATCCGGCGCCCGATGCGCTCGGCTCGCGGATCGTGCGGCTTGCGATCGAGCCGGGCGAGGTGCGCGACCGCCTGACCCGCGACATCTACATTTCCGGTGATCCGGACGATCCGACAGGGCTACTCGAAGTGGCGCTGAAGAAGGTCGTTGCCGCGGAGGCCGCCGAGAAGAAGGTCGAGCGGGCTATTCGTGCGGGCATCGTGCGGCGCTATCATGGCCGCGACTGGATCGGAGAGGCGGCCGATGCCGGCACCATCACCGAGAGCGAGGCGCAGCTTTTACGTGAGGCGGAGGCGCTGACCCAGCGGGTTATCGCGGTCGACCACTTTGCGCCTGAGGATTTGATGCCCAATTATCGGGAGGCTCAGCCTCCGGGCCTGGGCCACAACGTGCGCGCCGCCGCGGCCGGCGCGGACCAATCGTAATGGGAGACGCGACCGATGGCGCATGAGACCGAAGCGGCGCTTGGCGAAACGGCGACGACGCCGGTTTTCCGGGATTGGCGATATTCCGTCGATCTCGAAGGGATCGGCTGGGCCGTGTTCGACCGTGAGGGGCAGAGCGCCAATGCGCTTGGCACGCGGCCGCTGGAGGAGCTTGCCGCGATCGTCGCGCTGGCCGAAGAGGGGGCGCGCGCGCGGACGCTCACCGGCCTCGTCATCCTATCCGGCAAGGAAAAGGGCTTCATCGTCGGCGCCGACATCAACGAGTTCGACGGGTTCACGTCGGAATTCGAGGTGATCGAACGCTTGCGCCCGGTGCTGGCGCTGTTCGACCGTATCGAGCGTCTGCCGGTTCCGGTCGTTGCAGCCATTCATGGCGTGTGCGTGGGCGGCGGGCTCGAACTGGCGCTCGCCTGCCACTACCGGATTGCGACGCGCGACGAGAAGACCCGCGTCGGGTTTCCCGAGGTCAAGCTCGGCATCTTCCCCGGCTGGCACGGCACGGTGCGCTCGATCCGCCAGGCGGGCCCCGTGGCGGCCATGCAGGCGATGCTGACGGGAAGCATGATCGGCGCAAGCCGTGCGCGCGGCATGGGCCTCATCGATCAGCTCGTCGCGACGCCGGATATGCTGCGGTGGGCGGCGCGCAAGGCCATTCTGCAAAAGCGCAAGTCGAAGCCCGCGGGGCTTGCCAAGTCGCTGCTCGCGCGCTGGCCCGCGCGCACGCTTCTGGTGAAGAAGATGCGGGACGCGACGACGAAGAAGGTACGCGAGGATCATTATCCCTCGCCCTTCCGTCTCATCGATCTGTTCGAGGTGCACGGCGGCGATCCGCAAGCGCTCAAGGCTGCGGAGACGCGCTATTTCGCGCCGCTTCTGATTTCCGATACCTCCCGCAACCTGCGGCGCGTGTTCAAGCTCTCCGAACTTTTGAAGGCTCAGGCGCCGAAGACGCAGGCCTGGAAACCGCTCCGCGTGCATGTGATCGGTGCGGGTACGATGGGGGCCGACATTGCGGGGTGGTGCGTCGCGAACGGCATGGAAGCGACGTTGCAGGATCTCTCGGAAGAGGTGATCGCGAAGGGCATCAAGGCGCAGGGGCGGGTGCTCAAGCGCCGCTTCAAGACGAAGGCGGCACTCGCCGCGGCGAAGGCGCGCCTCATCGCGGACGCGGCCGGCGACGGCGTGGTGCATGCCGACGTCATTATCGAAGCCATCGTGGAGCGGCTCGACGTCAAGCAGGAGCTGTTCCGCGCCCTCGAAGGCCGGATCAAGCCGGACGCATTGCTCGCGACCAACACCTCGTCGCTCGAAATCGAAGCCATTGCCGAGCCGCTTCAGGACCCTGGCCGCCTGATCGGCATCCACTTCTTCAATCCCGTAGCGCAGATGCCGCTCGTCGAGGTGGTGCGCGGTGCCGCGAGCCGCGAGGACGAAGTGCTGAAAGGCGCGACGTTCGTCACGGCCATCGGCAAGTTCCCGCTGATCACGAAGAGCGTGCCGGGCTTCCTCGTGAACCGCGTGCTCGCGCCCTACATGATGGAGGCGATGGCGCGCATCGAGAAGGGCGAGGAGAAGGAGCGCATCGACGAAGCCGCGCGCGCGTTCGGCATGCCGATGGGCCCCATCGAGCTTGCGGACACCGTCGGGCTCGATGTCTGCGCGCATGTCGGCAAGATCCTGGGACTTTCGCCCGAGGGCTCGCATCTCGACCGGCTGGTGGCTGCGAAGAAGCTCGGCAAGAAAACGGGCGAGGGGTTCTATGTCTGGAAGGACGGCAAGCCCGACAAGGGCTTCAAGGACTACACGCCGCTCGAACTCGAACGGTTTGGGCGCATCCTGATCGAGCCTTTGATCCGCGAATCCGAACGCGCCCTTGCCGATGGCGTGGTGGAGAGCGCGGATCTCGTCGATGCCGGTGTGATCTTTGGCACCGGCTTTGCGCCGTTCCGTGGTGGCCCCTTGCACTACAAGGCGAGCCTTGAGGCGCGCGATGAGGTTCCGGCGGAAGCTGCCGAGTAACGAGACGGTTGACCGCGCCCCGAAGACGAGCGGCGCAGAGGGAGTTCATGAGAGATGGGTGATCGACTGAGACGCGTCGGAATCGTGGGCGGCGTGCGCACGCCCTTCTGCCGTTCGAACACGTTCTATGCCGACCTCAGCAACCTGGACCTGATGACGGCGGCGCTCAACGGGCTGGTCGACAAGTACGGGCTCCGCGGCCAGCACATCGACGAAGTGGTGGGTGGCGCGGTCGTCAGCCATTCGAAGGACTACAACCTCGCGCGCGAAGCGGTGCTCGGAACCAAGCTCGCGCCCTCGACGCCGGGCGTCACGATGCAGCAGGCGTGCGGCACGAGCCTGCAGGCAGCGGCGATGATCGGCGCCAAGATCGCCTCGGGCGAGATCGAGTGCGGGATCGCGGCGGGCTCCGACACGACGTCGGATGCGCCCATCGTCTTTTCCAAGAAGTTTTCGAGCCGCCTCGTGCAGCTTCCGCAGCAGAAGACGGCGATGGACCGCGTGCGCGTGTTCAAGGGCTTCAGCCCCGCTGAACTCGCGCCGCAGCCGCCGAACGTGGCCGAGCCGCGCACGGGCCTCACCATGGGCCAGCATTGCGAATTGATGGCGCGCGAGTGGAAGGTGGGCCGCGCCGAGCAGGATCGCCTCGCGTTCGAAAGCCACCGTAAGGGCGCGGAGGCGTATCGCACGGGCTACATGGACGATCTTCTCGTGCCGACGGCGGGTGTGTTCCGCGACAACAACCTGCGCGAGGATATCAGCCTCGACAAGCTCGCGACGCTCAAGACCGCGTTCGACAAGTCGGACAAGGGCACGCTGACGGCCGCCAACTCGACGCCGATGACGGACGGCGCGGCCACCGTGCTGCTCGCGAGCGAGGAGTGGGCTGCCGCGCGCGGACTTCCGATCCAGTCGTTCCTGACCTACACGCAGACGTCGGCCAACAACTTCGTGGCGGGCGAAGGGCTCCTGATGGCGCCCACGATTGCCGTCGCGAAGATGCTGCGGCGGGCCGGCCTCACGCTCCAGGATTTCGATTTCTACGAGATCCACGAGGCGTTCGCCGCGCAGGTGCTGGCGACGCTTAAGGCGTGGGAAGACCCCGCGTACAATCGCACGCATCTCGGGCGCGACGTACCGCTCGGCCCCATCGACCGGGCGAAGCTCAACGTGAAGGGCTCCTCGCTCGCGTTTGGGCATCCCTTTGCGGCGACGGGTGCGCGGGTGTTGGGAAATCTTTCGAAGCTGCTTGCCGACAACGGCGGCCGCGGGTTGATCTCCATCTGCACGGCGGGCGGCATGGGCGTTGCCGCGATCCTCGAAAGCGCCCGCCAAGCCGAGGCCAGCGCCGCGGCCTGATACGGATCGGACAATGGACGGCGGCCGCGAGGCCGCTTTCCGAGGGTTCGCGACGCCTGGAGCCGTTCCGATTTAATGGAATCGCGGAACGGCTCTAAGTTTTTTCTTTATCGTGCTTCTTATCGGAAAACCGTTTTCCCACTTTTCCGGAAGCACTCTAACGGCGTCTCAAGCGCCGGGTTTCGTCTTGGATTTTTCGACCTCTTCCGCCTTCAGCTCCTTTTTCGAGAGCTTGCCGATCATCGTTCGTGGCAGCGTGTCGCGGAATTCGATATCGGCCGGCATCTCGATCTTGGAGAGCTTGGCTTCGAGATGTTTCATGAGGATCGCCTTGGTGGCTTCCTCGCCGTCCTTGAGCTTCACGAAGGCTTTCGGTGCTTCGCCGCGGTACTTGTCGGCGATGCCGACGACGATGACTTCCTCGACGGCGGCGTGCTCGTAGAGCGCTTCCTCGACGCGGCGCGGATAGACATTATAGCCGGAGCAGATGATGAGGTCCTTGATCCGGTCGACGATGAAGAAGAAGCCATCCTTGTCCATGACGCCGACATCGCCCGTGCGGACGAACTCGCCCACGAACTGATCCTGCGTATCCTGCGGGCGGTTCCAGTAGCCCTTCATCACCTGAGGACCTGCGACGCAAACCTCGCCCCGTTCGCCTTGCGGCACCTCGCGTGTGGGATCGGTGAGGTCGCGCAACGAAACGATCGTCCCCGGGAGAGGAAGGCCGATCGAGCCGCTTTTCACGGGGCCGTCGAGCGGGTTGCACGTGACGACGGGCGAGGTCTCCGAGAGGCCGTAGCCTTCGACCAGCGCGCAGCGCGTGACCGCCTCGAACCGCTCCTTGATTTCCAACGGAAGTGCCGCACCGCCCGAGATGCAGAACTTGAGGCTCGTCAGGTCGTAGGATTTGATGTTCGGGTGGTTCAGGATCGCGTTGAAGAGGGTCGGCACGCCCGGCATGAGGGTGGGGCGATGCTTGGTGATCAGATCGAGCGCGTCGGAGAGCGTGAAGCGCGGCATGAGGATCTGTTCGGCCGCGATCCTCACGCCGAGGTTCAGGACCACCGTCATCGCGAAGACATGGAAGAACGGAAGGACGGCGAGCACCTTCTCCTGGCCCTGGACCAAAGCCGGCGCCCAGCGGACGATCTGCTCAACGTTCAGATAAACGTTGGCGTGGGTCAGCATCGCGCCCTTGGGGGTGCCTGTCGTGCCGCCAGTATACTGCAGCACGGCGATGTCGGTTTCGGGATCTATGGGGACGGGCGTGAACGTGTCGGGATCGGCCAGCACCTCGGCTTCGAGGCGGATGACGTCGCGGGCCTGGGACGCTTTCGGGCGCGCCAGCTCTTTCGATTTGAACAGCTTGAAGAGAACCGCCTTGGTGGCGGGCAGGAGCGCGGGGAAGGAGCAGACGACGGCGCCCTTCAGCACCTTGTCTGTCAGGAGGCGCTCGACCTTCTCGAACAGGATCTTGAGATCGAGCGTCACCATCAGCTCGGTCTCGCTGTCCTTCACCTGGAAGGTGAGTTCGTCCAGCGAATAGAGCGGGTTGTAATTGACGACGACGCCCCCGGCCTTGAGGACGGCGAAATAGTAGACGATGAACGTCGGGCTGTTGGGCAGGAAGAGGCCGACCTTGGTTCCTTTGATGACGCCCAGAGCCTGGAGGCCGGCGGCTGCGCGATCCACGAGGTCGGCGATCTCTCGATAGGTGAGGCTCGAACCCAGAAAATTCGCACAGGGACGGTCCGGGTGCTCCGCAGCGGCCGTCTCGATGAGGCTGAACAGGGGCCGCGGCGCTGCCGCCATGGTCCACTGGACGTCCTTGGGGTAGCTTCTGAGCCAGGCATAGGCATGAGGGGCGGCGGCGCCTCGGGCCGTCTCAGTGCTCACCATCGACCGTTCTCCCGGTGATTGCCTTGAGGGGGGCTTTTCCCGCAGGCGTGGCCGGGGCGATCCCAAGCCGTCCCGCGTCCCAGTGCCGCGCTCCGGCCAGGGCCTTTGCCATCCTCCGGGCAAGCATTATCTTTAAATGTTCAAGACGCTGAGCGTCGTTAGCGGACATTGAACACTTTTTTGGCTTCTTCGCCTAGGCCACATGCCGTTAACGGTGTGGGCGCCGTGGCGTTCAGATGTGGCGTAAGTTTCTGTTTTAGAGTCTGATTCACGGGTTTGGTTTAGAGACATCACACCCGGTGTCGGGGGGCGGTCCTGCGGTTCGGCGCTGAAACGCTGTGCCTGATGGAACTTCGCACCGCCTCCGGATCTGAGAAGAAGAGGCTTGTGCCGGCCGGTCACCGGGGGGGTATCCCCTCGGCTGGACTTCAGCCTGGTTTAAGGATATGTGACGCCCAAGCTTGTGATGATTGCAGCCCTGATCTACTTAAGTGTGCAATGACTTAAGTCGAATACACCGGGGTCCCTGCAAGTCGCGTTGGGCAGGGTTTGGAGAGCAAGATGGACGAAGTCGCAACCAAAATCATTGAGATTCTCAAGAAGCATATGAAGGAACCGAGGGACGACATCTCTCTCTCGACCGCTTTGACGGATCTCAAGATCGAGTCACTTGATCTTGCGATGATTGTCTTCGACATCGAAGATACATTCGGTATCGAGATCCCCTACAACGCCAACGAGGACGTCGGCGACTTCAAGACGGTCGGCTCGGTCGTCGACAAGGTTAAGGACCTCATGGCCGCCGGTCCCGCAGCGGCGAAAGCCTGATAGCGCGAATTCCATTGGCGCTTGAGGCGCGCGCCGAGGCTACCTCGCAGGTAGCCTCGCGGCGGCGTGTGCCGTGTATTGCTTACAGCCTGGGAATGAAATGATGACAAAGGGCAACGGCACACGTCGTGTGGTCGTAACGGGTCTCGGCGTAGTCACGCCGATCGGCCTCAACGTGGCGGACTTCTGGTCCAGCATGAAGGCCGGCAAGTCCGGCGTCTCCGAGCTCGGAGGATTTCCGCTCGAAGATCTCAAGATTCTGATCGCCGCGCAGATCAAGGGATTCGATCCCAAGGTCCAGCTCAAGGGCTACAAGCGCGACAAGATCATCATGCACGCGGATCGCTATTCGTGGTTCGCGGCTGCGGCAGCCGCCGAGGCGGTGGAGCAGTCGGGCCTGGAATTCCCGCTCGAAAATCCGTATCGCACGGCGTGCATCATCGGATCGGGCGCGGGCGGTCTCACGACGTTCGAGAACGCCTATCGCGACCTCTTCATTCACAACAAGCGTGCCACCAACCCGCTCACGCTGCTCCGGATCATCGGCTCGTCCGCGTCTGCACACGTCGGCATCGAGTACGGCATCAAGGGCCCGACGTTTGCCACGTGCTCGGCATGCTCGACGGCTTCGCACGCCATCGGCATCGCGCGCGATTACATCCAGAACGATCTCGCGGACGTGGCCATCGCGGGCGCGTCGGAGTCGGTTATCAACTACGGCACCATGAAAGCGTGGCAGGCCCTGCACGTGCTCTCGCCGCAGGGCTGCTTCCCCTTCGCGAAGAAGCGCAACGGCACCGTGCTCGGCGAAGGCGCGGGCATTCTCATCCTTGAGGAATATGAGCACGCGAAGCGCCGCGGCGCGACGATCCTGGCAGAACTCTCCGGTTACGGCATGGCGTCCGACAGCCAGGACATGGTGAAGCCGACCGTCGAAGGTCCGAGCTTCGCGATGAACATGGCGCTGGAGGATGCCGGGATCGAGGCGTCGGAGATCGACTATCTCAACGCGCACGGCACCGCGACGCGCGACAACGACATCAACGAGACCCGCGCCATCAAGGAGGTGTTCAAGAACGCCGCCTCGAAGCTTGCCATCTCGTCCACCAAGTCGATGACGGGTCACGCGCTCGGTGCGGGCGGCGGCATCGAAGCCGTGGCGTGCATCAAGGCGATGCAGGAAAACTGGGTTCCCCCCACCATCGGTCTCGACGAGGCCGATCCCGAGTGCGACCTCGACTACATCCCGAACGAGGGGCGCAATCTCACGGTCAATTATGCGATGTCGAACTCGTTCGCGTTCGGTGGGCTCAACGCCGTGATCGTGTTCGGGCCGCCGCCGGCCTGACGTCCGGCATGCCATCCGCGTGGCCGTAAAGCGTTCAAAGCGTGTGGAAATGTTCCACACGCTACGAAAGCCTTGAAGGATGGCCCATCAGGTGAGAAGCTGTGCTCCGACGGTTGCTTGGCGTGCCTGAAGGTGCGCAGGCTGCTCATGCGGTCTTCGCTCGCGAGTGGAACGACGAGCGGGTCCGCGCCGTCCAATAAGGGCTCGGGAGGCTTTGGTGCGGCAGATACTCATCAAGGCGGGGAAAGTGACCATCCGTGCGCGGCTGTTGGCAACGCCGACGGCCGACCGCATCTGGGATGCATTGCCGATTCATGGCGCGGTGCAGACCTGGGGCAAGGAGGTCTACTTCCGCACGCCGGTTTCGCACGACACAGAGCCCGATGCGCGCCTCGTCGTGAGCAAGGGCGAGATCGCCTTCTGGCCGGATGGGGACGCGATCGCCATCGGCTTCGGCCCGACGCCGATCTCCAGGCGCGGCGAGATCCGCTTCACGAACAAATGCAACGTATGGGCGATTGCGCTCGACGATGTCGACCAGCTCAAGGGCGTCTACGCGGGCGAGCAGGTCTCGGTCGTGGAGTCCGAGGGGGACAGCCAAGCCTGGACCAAGCGCGCCCCGCCTCGCGCGTCGCGGCGCACCAGCCGGCAGGGGCTTGACGGCGCGGGCTGCTGATCCGCCGGATCGCGGTCACAAGTCTTTCGAGATCGACAAACGAGAAGACCGGGGCGTGGAGAGCCACCCCGGCCGGACGCTCCCGATTGCCCGGGAGCGATGAACGACTGCTGGCCGCGATTAGCGGGCGGCGACGCGGCGCTCGACTTCCGACTTCGAGACTTCGCCGGCCTTGATCAGGGCCGTGACGCAGCGGTTCGACAGGTTGTGACCGTTAGCGCGCATGCACTTGCGCACGCCCGGCGTGCCGAGGCCATGCTGGCTGCAATAAGAGTAGTAATCCGAGGCGCAGGCCATCTTGACGCCGAGGCTGACGGCTGAGGCCTGCTGGGGGACGGCGATCGCGAGGACGGCTGCTGCTGCGGCGAGGGCGGTGCGGAAGCTCTTGCTCATCGGGGTCATGGCTCTCTCTCCATCGTCCTGTGTGTTTCGATGGAGAGACTTTGCGCCCTATGCCGCGCCCCCGCTGTTCCCGGAGGAACGGCCAAGAATTTTTTCGAAACTGACGACGGAGCAGCACGCCGCTTGGCTCCGGCCCGCGGCTGTCAGCCTGCCGTGGCGGGGTTGAGGCCGACCATGCCGGGGAGACGCTGGGAGAGTTCGTCCAGCTCCGCCTTGTCGATCCGGAAGAATATGTTCCGGGCCATGCGGCGGCGCAGTTCCGCATCAAGCTCGCGGGTGAGCAAAATGACGGGAACGTCGCCGGGCGGATAGAGCTGGGCGGAGCCGGTGACTTTGAAGTCCATCACGTGCTCGTAGAAGCTCTGCCACTTGGTTTGCGTGGCGACGATGAGGTGACGCGCGTCGAGCGCGATGCACCCCATGACGCCGGCCCGGATGGCCGCGGCGTAAAGGCGGGCGCGATAGCGCGTGTTGGTAATCTCGGGATCGATGGAGAGGCGCGACAGCTCGACGATGGGACCCTTGGCGTTCGCCTTGAGCGCCTCGATCTCCGGATACACCTTTTCGCACGGGAGGGCCGGACCGTCGGTCCCGGGAACGTAAAGGCTGATCCGAAGTGTGGCGATGCAGGCGCCGCGGCGGTAAAGCGCCGCCACCAGCGTCGTGCCGAGATCGTCGTAAGCGTCGGTGTAAATCTCGAACGGGGAGGGCTCGATCAGGCCGGCGTGAACATAACCCCGATAGCGGAGCGCAAACGCTTCGCGCCGATTGTCTGCACACGCATACCACGCCGTGCGAACGACCGAGTCCGATTGGTCCGCTTCGTTAAAAGCGGCCTCGTATTGAGCATGCGGCTTCACGTGAGCGTCCCGATTGTGTGACGAGGAGAGGATCCTGTCGCCAGATCCCTCAGTACCCCTGAACGTTTATCAGATAATTGAGTTCCTGTAAGGCAGCACGCTCTTTTCTTGAGACCAAATGTCACGGATCTGACAAACACCGCGGCCGTCCGGCGACGGACGAAGTGTTCCTCCGGACGTTGGCATTCGATGGGCATGGTCGCCTGAGCAAGAGGTCGTCTGTGCAACGCGTGGTGGGCCCGCCAGGACTCGAACCTGGAACCAGGCGGTTATGAGCCGCCAGCTCTAACCATTGAGCTACGGGCCCGCCCTTGCCGCAATGGGCCGTGAGTCGAACCTCTATACCAGAGTTCGCGCGCGGTTCCAGCGGCCGTGCGCGGGGACGTTCGGCCTTCATTCCTCCCTCATGGTTCCGTATGCGGGACCTTCGATACCTCAGGAGGAGCCCCATGCATCTGATGACGTCTTTCAAACCCGCCGCCGTGTTGTCTGCCTTTCTCCTCCTTCTCCCGGCCAGCCCGATATTTGCTCAGGACAAGCCCATGGATCGTCTGATTACCGTATCTGCAACCGGCTATGCGTCGGCAGAGCCCGATCGGGCGCGGATATCGACCGGCGTCGCGGCGGACGCGGCAACTGCACGCGAGGCGCTTTCGGCAAATTCGGAAGCGATGAAAGCGGTGATCGCGGGGCTCAAGGAGAGCGGCATCGACGCCAAGGATATCCAGACCAGCATGTTCAATGTCGAGCCGCGCTATACGCATCCGCGCGACGGGACCGCGCCCGTGATCGACGGCTATCGCGTCTCGAACCAGGTCGAGATCGTCGTGCGCGATCTCGCCTCTCTCGGCGGCCTCCTGGACAAGCTCGTGACGCTCGGCGCCAACCAGATGCACGGTCTTGCGTTCGAAGTCAGCGAAGCGGACACGCTGAAGGATTCCGCGCGCAAGGAAGCGGTTGCGAATGCGCGCCGCCGCGCGGAACTTCTGGCGGGTGCGGCGGGGGCCGAAGTCGGCGATGTCGTGACGATCACGGAGGAGGTGCAATTCGACGGACCGCGCCCGATGGCGATGCGCGCTTCGGTGGCAAAGGAAGCCGCGCCCATCGAGAGCGGAACGGCCACGCTCGAAGCGCGCGTGACTGTGACGTGGCGGTTGAAATAAGCCGCGTTGTCGAACGCAACGCGACAGCGATCAATGACGGCCCGGGGGCGTTCACCTTTCGGGCCGTTTTCGTACGTTGCGAAAACGCTGCTCGTGGCTGTTCACTTCGGCAGGCGCGCAATGAGGCTCGACGTATCCCATCGGCCGCCGCCCATCGCCTGCACCTCGGCGTAATAGCGGTCGACAAGCTCGGTGACGGCAAGGGTGGAGCCGTTGCGCTTGGCTTCGGCGAGGCAGATCGCGAGGTCCTTTCGCATCCAGTCCACCGCGAAGCCGAAATCGAAACGGCGCTCGTGCATCGCCTGCCAGCGGTTCTCCATCTGCCAGGATTGGGCCGCGCCCTTCGAGATGGTGTCGATGACGGCCGCGATGTCGAGCCCCGCGTTCTCCGCGAAGGCAATCGCTTCCGAGAGCCCCTGCAAGAGACCGCCGATGGCGATCTGATTGACCATTTTCGCAAGCTGGCCGGACCCCGCGGGCCCCATGAGGCGGACGGCCTTGGCGTAGTTGCGGATCACCGGCTCGGCGGCGTCGAAGGCCTCCGCATCGCCGCCGCACATTACGGTGAGCTGGCCCGCTTCGGCGCCGGCTTGCCCGCCGGAGACGGGCGCATCGACGAAGCCCAGGCCCTTCGCCTTTGCAGCCGCATACAGCTCGCGGGCCACATCGGCGGAGGCCGTGGTGTGATCGACGAAGATCGCGCCGGGGCGCATGGTCGCGAATGCGCCGCTCTCGCCGATGGTGACTTGGCGCAGGTCGTCGTCGTTGCCGACGCAGGCGAAGACGAAATCGGCGTCTTTTGCCGCGTCCGCCGGGGTTGCGTGATGGGTTCCGCCGTACGCGTTAACCCACGCCTCGGCTTTCGTCTGGGTGCGGTTATAGACCGCAACGCTGTGCGCACCGCGCGTTAGCAGATAGCCGGCCATGGGGGTGCCCATGACGCCCAATCCGATCCATGCGACCTTTGCCATGCGCGTTGCCCCTGTTCCTTGTCCGCCGGCCGTTGTATCGAATTCGGTCCAAACATCAAAGCATAAGACCGATGGCCGATCAGACACCCGAAACACTTCCGACCGTCACTCTCGCCGACATCGAGCGCGCCGCGCGCGTAATCGAAGGCGCGGTGGTGCGCACGCCCTGCGACCGCAGCCACACCCTCAGCCACGATCTCGGCGCCGATATCTGGTTCAAGTTCGAGAACCTGCAATTCACGTCCTCCTACAAGGAGCGCGGCGCGCTGGTGAAGCTGTCGTCGCTTTCGGAGGAGGAGCGCAAACGCGGCGTCATCGCCATGTCGGCCGGCAATCACGCGCAGGGCGTTTCGTATCACGCGGGGCGGCTCGGCATTCCGGCGACCATCGTGATGCCGGAAGGCACGCCTGCGGTGAAAGCGGAGAATACGCGGCGTTGGGGTGCGCACGTCATCCTCAAGGGAAAGACGCTGGAGGAGGCGGCAGAGTTCGCTCATGCCTACCGCGAGGAGCATGGGCTGGTGTTCGTGCATCCCTACAACGATCCCTTGGTGATCGCGGGGCAGGGAACCGTCGCGCTCGAAATGCTCGAAGCCGTGCCGGATCTCGATGCGTTGATCGTGCCGGTCGGCGGAAGCGGGCTGATCGCGGGCATGGCGACGGCCGCCAAGGCGATCAAGCCCGGCATCGAGGTGATCGGCGTCGAAGCCGCGCTCTATCCGTCGCTCTACAACAAGGTGAAGGGCACGCATTTGCCGACGCGGGGCGATACGCTGGCGGAGGGTATCGCGGTGGCGCAGCCGGGGCCTATTCCCGGCGCCATCGCGGCGGCGCTCGTCGACGACGTGGTGCTGGTGAGCGAGACCGACCTCGAACGCGCGACGTTCGCGCTGCTCATGATCGAGAAGACGGTCGTCGAAGGCGCGGGCGCCGCGGGTCTCGCCGCCATCATGGCCGACCGCGAGCGCTGGAAGGGCCGCAAGGTCGGACTGCCGCTCACGGGCGGCAACATCGATCCGCGGCTGCTCGCAAGTGTGCTGACGCGGGAGCTTGCGCGCGAGGGGCGGCTGTCGCGCCTCACCATCGACATCCCCGACCGGCCGGGTGAACTGTCGCGCGTTTCGGGGCTGGTGGGTCAGGCTGGCGCCAATATCGTCGAGGTTTATCATCAGCGCGTGTTCACGGATCTCCCCGCACGCGGGACGGAACTCAATCTCGTGATCGAGACGCGCGACCGCACCCAGTTGCAGGCTGTGCTGACGCAACTCGAAGCGGCTGGCTATCGCGTGCTCGTGAAGGCGGCGCAGGCGGGAGCGTAAGGCGCTTTCCGATTTTCCGGGACGGCACAATAGCCGGGCTTCCCGCGTTTGGCGGCGGAGCACCTCGAAGCGAGGTGTTGCGTCAGCTCAATGCGAGGATGCCATGGAGAGCCTGTTGGCCGTCGACTGGACGGGGATGTTCGTCCCAAATCTGGGACTGCTTGAGGTCGTCCTGCGCGGAAGCCTGATCTATCTCGCACTCTTCGTCATCCTGCGCTTCATGGCTCGCCGGCAGGCAGGGCGGTTGGGGCCTGCGGATCTGCTCGTCATCGTGCTGATCGCGGACGCAGCCCAGAACGGGCTTGGCGACTATTCGTCGGTCAGCGAAGGCGTGGTGTTGGTGCTTACCATCGTGGCGTGGGAGTACACGATCGACTGGGCGGCGTGGCGGTTTCCAAAGCTAAGGCCGATCCTGACGACGCCGTCCGTCAAGATCGTCGAGAACGGCGCCGTGATCGACGAAGCCATGCGGCGCGAGATGCTGACCGGCGAAGAGCTGATGAGCCAGCTTCGCCAAAACGGTGTCGAGCGCCTCGAAGAGGTGCGTGTTGCGCGGCTCGAAGGCGACGGGCGGCTCAGCGTGCTGAAGCGCACGAGCGCTTAACTCAAACGCTGTCATCCCGGCCGAGCGTCGCACCGCGACGCGAAGAGCTGGGTCCCGGATCGCGCTAAGCGCGTCCGGGATGACACCAGGTGGGTGAGGGGTCAGCGGCCTTCGCGCCACCAGGCCATGGCCATCAACGCCAAGAGTGCTGCGAGTGCGATCAGGCCGTTGAACATCGGCGTGAGCTTCACGCCCTTCGTCAGAAAGGCTTCACGGTCGGCGAGCCCCATCCAGCCCGAACCCGCCATCACGCGTCCGCCCGTCATCATGGCCACGCGCGGCAGCGTCACGGCATCGCCCGCTGTCGTTGCGTCGGTGCGCGTCCAGAAGACACCGCCCCCCGTCTTGTCGGTGAGCGGCTTCAGCTTGTCGGCGGTCGCGACGACCTCGCTCATTTCGCGCGGGTCTTCGACGCCGGCATGCGCGACGGCGGTGAGGGGGCCGGCCGGTCCCTGCGTCTCGGCTTTGTAAAGGCCGGGCAACTTCACATCGATCATGGCTTTCCAGACGCCAGGCCGGTCGCGTTCGAGCACCACATCGCTCCGCTCGCCGCCGGGCGCGGACATCGTGACGGGCCCGACCTGGTCTTCGAGCGTGCGCCGTTCGAGCGTGACCTTGAGCCCCCGTGCGGACGCGAGCAGGCGTTCCTCTTCGAGATCCGGCTCCTTCATGAGCCAATGAGACAGACGGCGCAGCAGATCGGTGTGCGGGCCGCCGCCGTCGTAGCCGCGCGCCCAGAGCCACGCGTGATCGGACAGGAGAAGCGCGACGCGTCCCGTCCCGCGCCGGTCGAGCACGAGCAGCGGCTGATCCTGCGCGCCTTCCATCACCGGCCGCCCACGGTCGAGCCGCACTTCCGCCTGGCGGAACCAGTGGCCCCAGGTGGCGGGGCGGTCTGGGCCGATCGTGTTGGCGCCAGGGAGGCCCTGCGTCACCGGATGGCGCAACCCTTCTTCCGTAATGCGCGCGCGGAACGGCTCCTCGATGACGCGGCCGGTGGGGGCTGCCGGAAGCACGGGCGAGAGCGGCGTGCGATAGAGGCTCGTCATGCCCGCGTAGTCGTCTCCCGCCGCGACCAGCACTGCGCCGCCGTTCTCCACATAGCGGGCGATGTTGTCGTAGTAGATGAGCTGGAGAATGCCGCGATGCTCGTAGCGGTCGAAGATGATGAGATCGAAGTCGCGGATGCGATCCGAGAACAGCTCCTTGGTCGGGAACGCGATCAGCGAGAGCTGATTGATCGGCGTGCCGTCCTGCTTCTCGGGCGGACGCAGAATGGTGAAGTGCACGAGGTCGACGGCGGCGTCCGACTTCAGCAGATTGCGCCACGTGCGCTCGCCCGCATGCGGTTCGCCCGAGACGAGAAGCACGCGCAGGTTTTCGCGCACGCCTTCGGCAACGACGACGACGCGGTTGTTCGCGGGCGTCAGCTCGCCCGGCGCGGTTTCGAGCTCCACCTCGACGATGTTGGTGCCCGCGTGCGGGAACGGCATCTCGATGGTAACGGGGCGGTCGATCTCCGCGCTCACCTGCTGGTCGGGGCGGCCCTCCCGGCGGACATTGAGCGTCACCGGCCCGGTCGCGCGGCTTGTTTTTCCGGTCTCGCGCACGGCAAGCTCGATCTCGCGGGATTGGCCGACGAGCCCGTAGCGTGGGGCTTCGAGAATTTCGATGCGGCGGTCGAACTCGTCGGGCGTGCCTGTGAGCAGCGTATGCACGGGCGCGTTGAAGCCGAGGGCGGCGGCTTCCTTCGGCACATCGTGCACCTGGCCGTCGGTGATCATGATCACGCCCGCGATGCGGTCGGGCGGGGTATTGGTGAGCGCTTCGTTGAGGGCGGCGAAGAGCTGCGTGCCTTGCGCGGTGCCGCTCTCGCCGCCTGAGGCGCTAAGCCACTTCACTTCGAGGTTCTTGATGCCGCCAAGGCGCGCTTCGAGATTGGCGCGGATCGCCGCGCGCTGTTCGGGGCGCTTGTCGAGCGCCTGGCTCGTGCTCTCGTCCACGACGACGAGGGCGATGTTGGCGAGGCTCTCGCGTTCTTCTTCGCGCAGCGTCGGGTTGAGGAGTGCTGCGAGAAGTGCGGCGACGGCGGCCGCGCGCCAGAGCGCGCCACGGCTTCTGCGCGCGATAAGGATGGCCAGCAGCACGCACGCGGCAGCCGCCGCCGCCCACAGAAGCGGGACGGGCACGAGCGGCGCGACTTCGATCGACCAGTTCAACAGTTGCTCCTTGCCGGGCCGTTACGGTCCATCATTGCCCGAGCCGTTCGAGCAGGGCCGGGATGTGCACCTGGTCGGCTTTGTAGTTGCCGGTGAGCGCGTGCATCACGATGTTGATGCCGCTCCTGAGCGCCATTTCGCGCTGGCTTTCGCCGCCGGGGACGACGGGGTAAAGCGGCCGTCCGCGGGAATCGAGTGCCCAGGCGGCGGCAAAATCGTTCGACGTGATGAGGATGGAGCTGACGCCGTCGGCCTGGCGAGCACGTCGCCCGCCCGTTTCGGTGCCGGCTTCGGCTTCGCCCCCCGTGCCGGCTTCGACCCAGAGCTGACCGCCTTCCCAGCGTCCGGGGAACGAGCGCAGAAGGTAGAACGACTTCGTCAGCACGTGGTCTTCGGGCACAGGTTCGAGTCGCGGCACGTCGAGCTGACCGACGAGCCGCTGCAGCGATCCGTTGCGTCCCTCGAAGCCGCTGCCCGAGGGAACGCCGGTGCCGAAATCGCGGGTGTCGAAAATGATCATGCCACCCTGTTTCATGTAGGCGTCGATCTTGGCGAGCGTCGCTTGAGGCAGCGCTTCGGCGTCGGTGAGTACGGGCCAATAGAGCACGGGGAAGAAGGCGATCTCGTCCGCGACGATGTCGACCCCCATCGGCTCGCCGGGCTCGACGGCCGTGCGCACCGCGAGAATACGCGACAATCCCGAAAGCCCGGCCTGGCTCGTCGCGTCGGCCGTCGCGTCGCCCGTCAGCACGTAGCCGAGCGTGACGTTCCCGGTTGCCTTCTGCGCCACCTCGGCGCTCGGCGGCGGTGCGTTGGGCTGAAGCTGCGCGATGGCCGCATCCGGCAACAGCGCGACGCTCGCTGCGCCCGCTGCGGCAAGGAGCGCGCCTGCGGCAACCGATCGGCGGCGGACGCCGAGACGGGATGCGAAGGCTGCAATCACGCCGAGAAGAACGAGAACGGCCACGATGTCGGCGAACACGAGCGCGAGCGAAGCGGTGAGAAGATACGGCGCGAGCGGCGTCGAAGGTTGCGTGTCGTAGAGCATCTGCGAGACCCCACTCGGACGGGACGGGAGGGGGGCGAGCGTGCTGTCCGCTTCGAGGACGTTGAGCGCGCGCGGAGACCCTTGCGCGCCATAGTAGCCCGGCGGATGCTGAAGGCTAGCCTTGACGGCGGCGAGACGCTCGGAGGGGATCGCTTCGGCCGTCGGCGGCGGCGCGCGCAGAATGCCGTATCCGTCGAGCGTCTGCACCGGCGCAAAGGCTTCGAGGTTGGCGGTCTGATTGGCGACCGTCGCGGACGTATCGGGCGCCGCGCCCTCGGCGGCTGCCGGCGGCGCAAGGCTGCCGAGCGCGGTGACGCGGCGCAGCATCTCGACGAACAGGCCCGACATCGGCAGGTTCGACCAGTCCGAGTTCGCCGTAACGTGGAACAAGACGACCTGGCCCGCGCCGTGCGAGGCCGCGGTCACCAGCGGCGTGCCGTCGCCGAGGCGCGCCCAGACTTGAATATCGGACGTGAGGCGCGCCGGGTCGGCGAGCACCTGGCGCGAAACGGCGACGTCCTTCGGCACGGGGATGCCGGCGAAGAGGCTCGATGAATCGAAATCCGCAAGCGGTTGCGGGCTGGACCACGAGAGCGCGCCGCCGAGCGTGCGCCCGCCGACGCGGAGCTCTACGGGAAGGAGATCGTCGCCGCCGCTTTCGAGGCGTGGCCCCGCGAAGCGCACGAGCACGCCGCCGGATTTCACCCACTCGTCGACGCGGGCTTTGATGTCGCCCGCGAGCGTACCGATGTCGGCGAGCATGAGAACGCTTGCACGTTGTTTCAGAACCGTGTCGATGCCGTCGGCGAGGTTGAGATCCTGCGGGCGGACGATCTCGGCATAGGGTTGAACGGCCTTCTCCAGATAGAAGAGCGGGGCGAGTAGCGGCTGCGCCTGCTCCTGGCGTTCGCCGGAGATCATGCCGACGCGCTGCCATTGCGAGCGGCCGTCGAGCAGGCTCACGGTGCCGGCCGAGCGCTCGGCGGAGATATCGAGGCGCGTCACCTGATTTCTGAGTTCGAGCGGAAGCTCGAACGTGACGCTGGTCTCCGTGGCGCCGGGTGCAAAGGAGAACGTCGCCTCGCCAAGGCGCTGGCCGCGTGCGGAGACGGCATCGATGCGGCCTGCGCGCGCGGGGCCGTCCGGTGCGGAGCACGCGGGCGACGAGCTTGCCGTCGGCGCCGACGGTGGCCGCGAGCCCGAGCGGTTCCTCGCCCGCGATGTCCTCTGCGATAGCGAGCGTGCCGCCGTCAGCAAGGCCTTCCAGACCCTCGGCAAACGTAGCCGCATCCTTCGCGTGGTCGATCCCGTCGGTGAGCCAGAGAATGCTGGGGCCGGTCGCGTCGGTTGCGGCGAGGGCGTCCTTGAGAGAGGCCAGCGTTGCGGCGCGATCCGGCGCGAAGGGACGCGGTTCGAGGGCTGCCAACGTGGCGCGCGCTTCCGCGGGCGCTTCAAGTTTTAGCGTGCGCGTCTTCGCGGCAGGCGCTGTTTCGGCGACGATGACCGGGCGGCCCTGGCGCTGCGCCTCCGCGATCATTTCCTCCGCGAGCGCGCTGCGCCGGTCCCATCCGTTGGCGGCGGCCCATCCGTTATCGATGGCGAGGACAACGGGGCCGCTGCCGGTGAGGGCGCGCTCGCGCGTCGGGTTCAGAACGGGCTCCGCCAGCGCGAGAATGATGAGCGCTGCGGCGAGAAGGCGGATGAGCAGGAGCCACCACGGCGTTTTGGCAGGCGTCTTCTCCTGGTTTTCGATGCCGACGAGAATGCGGGTCGCCGGAAATTCCACCTGCTTGGGACGCGGGGGAACGGTGCGCAGCAGCCAATAAATGAGCGGCAGTGTGCCAAGCGCCGCGAGAAGCCACGGATTGAGGAATGCGAGGGCGCCGATGCTCATGATCGGCCCTCTGCGTGTTGGGCGGCCGCTTGCTCGGAGGACTGCTGCCAGCGATATCCGCCGTCGCGGCCTTCGAGGCGCATGATGAGGGTCAGGAGCGGCTCGGTCGGCGGGCGGTCCGTATGGTGCACCATGAACGACCAGCCGAGGCGCGTCGCAAGCGCCTGCACCTCGTCGCGGTGAGCTTTGAGACGGGCCTGATAGCGATCGCGAAGGCTTTCGGCGCGATCCGCGATCCAGGTTTCGCCCCCTTCGATCCCGAGAAACTCCGTGCGGCCCTCGTAGGGTAGCGTTTCCTCTGCCGGATCCAGCACCTGGATCAGATGCCCCGACGCGCCGCTTGCTGCGAGCGTTTCGATGCTTTCGCGGATCTGCTCGATGGGGTCGAGGAAGTCGGAGAACAACAGCACGCCGGAAAAGCGGCTGACGCGCGCGTGCGAGGGCTGTCCGCTCGCGAGCAGCGGGCTATCGGTGTGCGAGGCGATGGCTTCGGCGAGACGCGTCGATGCGCGCCGGCTCGCGTAGGGTGGCGTGATGCCGAGAAGCCCGACGCGTTCGCCGCCGCGCACGAGCAACTCGGCCGCGGCCAGCATGAGCACGAGCGCGCGGTCGCGCTTGGTGGTGGTTGCGAGATGGCTCTGGAAGGCCATGGAGGGGGAGAGGTCCGGCCACAGCCACAGCGTATGGGCGGCCTCCCACTCGCGTTCGCGCACGTACAGGTGATCGGAGCTCGCGGAGCGGCGCCAGTCGATCAGTTGGGCCGAATCCTGCTGCTCGTAGGTGCGGAACTGCCAGAAGGTTTCGCCGGGTCCCGAGCGGCGGCGGCCGTGAATGCCGTGGGCGACCGTCTGCGCGATGCGGTCGGCTTCGATCAGGAGGTCGGGCAGGCGCTCGGCGACGGCATGGGCGTCGCGTTCGAGACGGAACACGCCGGGAAGGGCCTGGCCTGGGAGGTGCCCGCGGGGCGCCGCCATGCCGGTTACTCCAGCGCTTGGGCGAGGCGGGCGATCAGTTGACCCAGCTCCTCGCCCTCGGCGCGAGCGGCGAAGGAGAGCGCCATGCGGTGCTTGAGAACGGGCTCCGCCAGTTCCACGACGTCGTCGATCGAAGGAGCGAGGCGCCCGTCGATCAGCGCCTTGGCCCGCACGGCAAGCGTGAGCGCCTGACTGGCGCGCGGGCCGGGGCCCCAGGCGATGAGGCGATCCGTTTCAGCGTTGGCGCCGGTGCCGGGCCGGGCCGAGCGCACGAGCTTCAGGATCGCTTCCACGACCTTGTCCGGCACCGGCATCTGGCGCACGAGGCGCTGAATGGCCATCAGGTCGCCAGCCGAGAGGACGGTTTCGACAGCGCGATCGTCGGTGCCTGTGGTCGCGTACAGCATCCGGCGTTCGGCGGCGAGATCGGGATAGGTGACGTCGATCTCCAGCAGAAAGCGGTCGAGCTGGGCTTCGGGGAGAGGATAGGTGCCTTCCTGCTCAAGCGGGTTCTGCGTTGCCAGCACGTGGAACGGCTGGGGCACGTCGTGGCGCTGGCCCGCGACCGTCACGTGGTGCTCCTGCATCGCCTGCAGAAGCGCCGACTGGGTCTTGGGCGAGGCGCGGTTGATCTCGTCCGCCATCAGGAGCTGGGTGAAAATGGGGCCTTTGATAAAACGGAAGCTGCGCCGCTCGCCCGGCGTGTCTTCGAGCACCTCGGAGCCGATAATGTCGGACGGCATGAGGTCGGGCGTGAACTGAATGCGCTTGGCATCGAGGCCGAGCACGCGGCCGAGCGTTTCGACGAGCAGCGTCTTGGCGAGACCGGGCACGCCGATGAGAAGCGCATGTCCGCCCGAGAGAATGGTGATCAGCGAGCGCTCGATCACGACATCCTGGCCGAAGATGACGGAGGCGGCCGCCTTGTGGGCGCGCTTCACGCGTTCGGCGGCGGCTTCGAGCCGCGGAACGATGGTTTCGTCGGTCTGGATGACAGTGCTCATAGGATCGCCGCTCACGATTTGCAGTGGACCGCCGCGCAGAGTGGAAAGAGAAAGAGCAGGGGCGGGCCTTGTCTGATGCTTTTGTTCGCGATGTGACCGGCTCGCAGGGGGGCTGGTCAAGTTAAACCTAGGTAAGACACGTCGGGAAATCACCTTTATTGCGCTGAAACGGCAATCTTTCCGGTGCGTTTTTCGCTTGATCAGGACGCGTATTGGCAAACGAAGTCGCGCAACCGATGTTCCGGGCGCGCAAAGAACGAGACGGTATGACGGCATGGACAGGCTTGCAGATCTTCTGAAGCACGCGGAGGGCGAGGCTCCGGCGCCGGTGGAGCGCTGGAATCCGCCGTACTGCGGCGACATCGGGCTCGAAATCCTGCGAGACGGAAGCTGGCAGTATCAGGGAAGCCCGATCCGCCGCCCGGCGATGGTGAAGCTCTTTGCGCGCGTGCTGCGGCGCGACGCGGACGATCGGACCTATCTCGTGACGCCCGTAGAAAAGATCGACATCGCGGTGGCCGACGCGCCGTTCATCGCCGTGGAGATGCAAGTCGAGGGCGCGGGAGAGACGCAGTCGCTCGTGTTTCGTTCCAACGTTGACGACGTGGTGCGGTGCGGGCCCGAGCATCCGCTGCGTTTCGCCGTCGATGGGGTGGGGAGGCGTTCAAGCCTTACGTCCATGTGCGCGGCCGGCTCGAAGCGCTTGTTGCGCGCGCCGTCGTCTACGATCTCGTGGCGCTGGCCGCGCCAGGTCCGGACCGCGGCCCGCTCGGGATCTGGAGCGGCGGGGCGTTTTTTCCGCTGCCTTATTAGCTCATCTCGACGACTGCGCGGCCGCGGCTTTGGCGGGCGGGGCTTCCTTTCTCTTCGGCGGCGGAATGACCGTTGCGGCGGCTTTCAGTTTCTTTGCCGCTTCCTCCTGCTCGGCTTTGGTTTCCGTGCCGTCCGGCCCCCACCGCTGCTCGCACCGGCGATGGATGAAACGATTGATCGAACGGATCAGCGGCCGATGGAAAACGCCGAGCGTGTCTTCGAGCTGGGCGGCGGTCCAGACGGTCGCGCGCACGTCCACAGGGCCTTCGATCTTTTCGAGGTTGATCCAGACTTTATCGGCCTTGCCGTGCTTGAATTTGAGCTTGGGCGCCACCGTCATGGCGACGGGGCGCTCTTCGCCCTCCCGCACCACGACGCAGCTCACGTCATGAGCGGGCACGCGAACGGTGTGTTTGCTCTGGGTGAGGGCTGCGATGATGTCGGCACGCGAGAGCGCGACGTCGACGGTGCAGCGCGCGTCTCCGAAGCCCCAGGACATGCCTTTGCTTTTGCCGCCCTCAAGCGAGGATTGTGCCCATGTCTTCTGAAGATCGCAGGCGAGATCGTCGCCGGCCGACTCTTTGCCGAGAATCATCGCGCAGATTTTTTTCTCGCACGACTTGATGGCCGCGTCCTCGCCGGGCGGCACCTCAAGCGTGTGGGCCGCGCCCGTCTCGGCCGCAAAAACTGCGAGGAGGCCCGCCGCGAAGCCTGCGCGCCATCCGGAGAGAGGGCTTGGGACGCTGCGGCTCGGCATGAGGTCCTTTCCCTTAGGCTCCAAACCCAATCAGGATGGCATCACGACGCGAGGGCTTTTGTTCGGCTGGCAGGAGCAAGGTCGCAGCAAACCTCTATGGTTTGCAAGACCTTGCGACGCACCAGACGGGCAAAAGAGCCGCGCGGCTCCGCCGTGAGACAAGATTGATCGATGGCGGCGTCGAACCGCTCGACCGATGCGTAGGCATCGCTCTTCGCGCTTCTCCTGGCCCTCGGCCAATCTTGTCTCATCGTGACGCCATCCTGATTGGGTTTGGAGCCTAGACCTTGGTCTCGTTTGGCCTTTTGTCCAGATTGGCAAAAGCACACGATGCTGGCACCCGATTGCGCCTGTATTTGGGCTTACGCGAAACTGGCGGAGCGCCCCCATTATGGCGCTTCTCTATCGGCCCATTATGGAGGTGGACTTGATGAACCGGGGGGCTTGGGCTACCAAGTGGCAACAGTTCAAATAAGTTCAAATGAACGAACGGGAGGATTTTATGAGCGTTGATACTTCGGGCGGTCATCCGGCAATGGACTACGCCGAGCATAACCGCACGTATCAGAACTTCCTCGCCTGGGCCAAAGTCGGCGTGGTGTTCTGCGTCGTCCTGCTTGCAGGCATGGCCTACTTCCTCGTCTAGCCCCGCTTTCCACGCGCACCTCTCGGTTCGTTTCGAGCGCTGATCCCAGCGCTCTTCGCGCTAAGTGGTGGCCGCTCTCAGTCACGCGGATTTCACACGGTCGGAAGATTTCACACTGTGGGTCTGGCCGGCCGTCTCGCGGGGTTCTCCCGCGGGAACGTGTCTACGGGATGCTTCGATGGTGACGATTGCTGTGACGGCCGAAGGGCCGGACGAGCCCCGGGTGGCCGTCTCGCCGGAAACGGTGAGGAAGCTCACGGGCCTTGGCGCGACGGTGCGGGTTGAAACCGGCGCGGGCCGCAGGGCACGGTTTTCTGACGACGCCTTGAAGGCTGCGGGTGCGGAAATCGCATCGACGGCGGCCGAAGCCGTATCGGGGGCGGACGTTCTGCTCAAGGTGCGGCGGCCTTCCGTGGACGAGGTCCGCGGGTTGAAGCCGGGGGCCGTCGTCGCCGCCATCCTCGATCCTTACGACAGGGCTGGCCTCGATCCTCTCGCGGGCACCAACGCGAACCTTTTCTCCATGGAGTTCATGCCGCGCACGACGCGCGCCCAGTCGATGGACGTGCTGTCGAGCCAGGCGAACCTCGCGGGCTACAAGGCGGTCGTCGACGCCGCGTCTCTGTTCGGCCAGGCGCTGCCGATGATGATGACGCCGGCGGGCACCGTTCCGGCGACGAAGGTGTTCATCATGGGCGTTGGCGTTGCGGGCCTTCAGGCGATCGCAACGGCGCGCCGCCTCGGCGCCATCGTGTCGGCAACGGACGTGCGGCCTGCCACCAAGGAGCAGGTGGCGTCACTTGGCGCGAAGTTCGTAGCCGTCGAGGACGACGAGTTCAAAGAGGCGCAGACGGCGGCCGGCTATGCCAAGCCGATGTCGGCGGAATATCAGGCCAAGCAGGCCGAGTTGATCGCCGACCACATCAAGATCCAGGACATCGTCATCACGACGGCGCTGATCCCCGGCAGGCCGGCGCCGCGTCTCATCACGCGCGCGATGGTGGACAGCATGAAACCGGGTTCCGTGATCGTCGATCTTGCGGCCGAGCGCGGCGGCAACTGCGAAGCCACCGTGCCGGGCGAGACGGTCGAGGTGTCGGACGTGAAAATCGTCGGGCCGCTCAATCTCGCGGGTACGATCCCGGTCAACGCGTCGAGCCTCTATGCGAAGAACCTCTATGCCTTCCTCGAACTCTTTTTCGACAAGAAGGACAAGTCGTTCCGCATCGATTGGGACGACGATATCGTGAAGGGCACGTTGGTCGCGCGGGATGGACAGATCGTTCACCCGAGCCTTGCCCCGCAATCCGCCTGAGGAGCCACACGATGACCCGTCACTCTCCCTGCGCGCAAAAATCCAAACCATCTTCGACGGATCGGCCGGGCGAGACAGCAGATCTCGCGCGCCGCGTGCTGCGCGCCGGCTACGCGGTTGCGGCCGCGGCCGTTCTCGTGCCGACGGCCGCATTTGCGGCCGAGGGTATGGGTGGAGCCGTCGATCCCTCCGTCTACCGGCTCATGGTCTTCGTCATGGCGATCTTCGTCGGCTACTACGTGGTGTGGAGCGTGACGCCCGCGCTGCATACGCCGCTGATGAGCGTCACCAATGCCATCAGCTCGGTGATCGTGGTAGGCGCGCTGCTCGCTGTCGGCGTCGAACTCGTGACCGACGGCACGACGGCGGCGCGCGTGTTCGGGTTTCTCGCGCTCGTGATGGCGTCGGTGAACATCTTCGGTGGCTTCCTCGTCACCAGCCGAATGCTCGCCATGTACAAGAAAAAAGACAAGACCGGGAAGTAGAGGGGACGCCGTCCAATGACTCCCAATATCGCTGCCTTCCTCTACCTGGTCTCCGGTGTGCTGTTCATCATGGCGCTCAGGGGGCTCTCCCATCCCGAGTCGAGCCGCAAGGGTAACGCCTACGGCATGATCGGCATGGCCATCGCCGTGTTGACGACGCTTGCCGTCTCCAGCCCGGATCAGGCGCTCACGTGGGCGCTCATCATCGGCGGTATCGGCATCGGCGGCGCGGTCGGCGCCGTCATCGCCAAGAAGATCCCGATGACACAGATGCCGGAGCTCGTCGCCGCGTTCCACTCACTGGTCGGCATGGCGGCGGTATTCGTGGCGGCGGCCGCGCTCTATGCGCCGGAAGCTTTCGGGATCGGCACGCCGGGCAACATTGGCGCGCTGAGCCTTGCGGAAATGGGCGTCGGTCTCGCCATCGGCGCGATCACCTTCACCGGCTCCGTCATCGCCTTCGCGAAGCTTTCGGGGCGCATGTCGGGCGCGCCCATCATGCTGCCGGCGCGTCATCTCATCAACCTCGCGCTGTTCGCTGCGATGGCCTTCCTGATTTACCGCTTCTGCATGTCTGGCGGCGATACGACGACGTTCTGGATCATCACGGCGCTCGCGCTCGTATTCGGCATCCTGATCATCATTCCGATCGGCGGCGCGGACATGCCGGTCGTGGTGTCCATGCTCAACTCGTATTCGGGTTGGGCGGCAGCCGGCATCGGCTTCACCGTCGGCAATATCGCGCTCATCATCACGGGCGCGCTCGTAGGCTCGTCGGGTGCGATCCTCTCCTACATCATGTGTAAGGGCATGAACCGCAGCTTCATCTCGGTGATCGCGGGCGGCTTCGGTGGCGAGACGGCAGGTCCCGGCGGCGGCGGCGGCGAACAGAAGCCCGTCAAGCTTGGCTCGGCCGAGGATGCGGCTTACGTGCTCAAGAACGCCTCCAAGGTGATCATCGTACCCGGATACGGCATGGCGGTGGCCCAGGCACAGCACGCGCTGCGCGAGATGGCGGACGCGCTGAAAAAAGCGGGCGTCGAGGTGAAGTATGCGATCCATCCGGTTGCGGGGCGCATGCCGGGGCACATGAACGTGCTGCTCGCGGAAGCGAACGTGCCCTACGACGAGGTGTTCGAGTTGGAGGACATCAACTCCGAATTCTCGCAAGCCGACGCCGTATACGTGATCGGTGCCAACGACGTGGTGAACCCGGCCGCGGAAGACGACAAGACCTCGCCGATCTACGGGATGCCCGTGCTTCAGGTGTGGAAGGCCGCAACCGTCTTCTTCAACAAGCGCTCGCTTGCCTCCGGATACGCCGGCATCGATAACCCCGTCTTCTATCGCGACAACACCGTCATGGTGCTCGGCGACGCGAAGAAGATGACGGAAGAGATCGCGAAGGCGTTGAGCCACTAACAGAGTGGGATGGCGGGCGTGAAAATCGGGTATCGCCAGCTTCTGGACGACGCAAACGCCCAAATCGAAACGTTTGGCGCGGAAGATGTTCACGCCTTGCGGGAGCGGGGCGAAGTTCTGCTCGTCGATCTGCGCGACAGGCGTGAGCTTGAGCGCGATGGGCGTATTCCGGGGGCCTTTCATTGTCCGCGCGGGATGCTGGAATTCTGGATCGATCCTGAGAGCCCGTACCACAAGCCGGTTTTCGCCGAACCGCACCGCTTCGTGTTCTACTGTGCGAGTGGGTGGCGCTCAGCCCTCGCGACGCGCACGGCGCAGGACATGGGGCTTCAGCCGGTCGCGCATCTTGCGGGCGGCTTCACCGCGTGGCGCGACGCCGGATTTCCGATCGAGCCCGTGCTGGCGAAAACGTAGCGGGCCCGTGGATATCCGCAGCCTCCGGCCCTGTGCGCACGTGGCGGTATTTGCGTGCGGCAATGTTATCCCCGTGGCGGGGAGATCGAAATAACTCTAGCCTGCGTAGACAAAGGGTCATCGAACCCTTTGGAAGAGAGCCCTTGAGGTCGCGCATGAAGGCCTTCGCGCTTGCCCTCGGTATCCTGGCGGCGTTGCTCGGCGGGCGTTCCACCCTGGCGGGCGGCGCGTTTGAGGCCGAGCCCGTCATCGGCGGCGTCTCGATGGCGTGCCGGGATTTTCGCGGGCGCATCGTCCAGACGCTTCACGCGCCGCTCAGAGGCGACGTGGGTCGCGCAACGTTCATTTCGGCCGTGCCGGTGATTGCGCTCGATCCCGCGCGCCTCGCGACGTTGCCCGAAAAAATGCAGATCTTCTTCTATCAGCACGAGTGCGCGCATCACGTGCTGGCGCACATCATCAATCCGACCATCGAAAGCGAGCGGGAGGCGGATTGCTGGTCCATCGACCGTGGCCGCACGGCCGGGCTTTTCACGCGCGCAGATGTCGAGGCGTTCGCCCCGTTTCTCGCGCATAGCCGCGGCTCGGCCTTCGGGCACTTGCCGGGTCCGGAGCGTCATGCCTACCTTTTGGCATGCTTTGACGCTCCGGATCGTTCGCAGGCCGCATACAATCGCTGAGTTCAGCGGGCGGCGGTCGATGTCGCGTGATACGTGACCATCAGCAGCGCGAGAAGAACGGCAGACAGCAATCCGGCGAACGTGCCGAGAAGGATGGCCGAGGGCGGCGTTGCGATGTGGTTCGCGATGTCGTGGGCGGCGAGGCTGCCCGCGATGGATGCGATCGCGGCGTTGACCACGACCACGCCGGGGACCTTCGAATCGTCAGGGCCGACGCCGGCGCCGAGAAACACGGCCTTGTAGCGCGCGATTGAGGCGACGATCGTTGCGATCAATCCGGCGGAGATCGCGAGGGTTCGCGTGCCGGTGATGATGCCGCCCAAAAACAGGCCAACGAGGGCGCCAACCGCTGTCGCGATCAGAAGCAGAATGATGATGCTCATAGACGTCTTGCCGCTCACGGCTGCCATATACGTGTCTCCCCTTGTTTCTCTTGACGAATACGAGAATCCGCCAGCCGTGCACCGTAAACAGTGTTCTTGATCTTGGTCAATGCGCTCGGCGTGCAGAGCAATACTGGGAGGGGCAAAGGGAGACACGCCGCGTCAGCGCGTTCGCGTCGGGACGACGATCCGCTGGCCGACTTCGATCCGATCCGACGTCAGGCGATTGGCCACGACGATATCGTGAAGCGGGACGCGATGATGGCGCGAGATGCTGTACAGCGTGTCGCCCTCGCGGACTTCGACGACGTGGGGCCCGGCTGGACGCGGGGGCGTGTGGGCGGCCGGCGGAGCGCCTGCGCTGCGCGGGGGAGCGCCGGCGCCCGTGATGAACGGAGACGGCTGCTGCCAGCGGGCGTTCGGGTCATAGGTCGCATTCCCGCTCCGGCTGCTGCCGCCGAGGCTTGCGGTTTGAATGCCGTTGGAGGCTGGCCGGTAGCCGGCGTCCGCCATATGGCGCGGGGTCGGTGTGCCGGGATCGACGTACTGACGGGGAGCGTGGGCGGAGCGGTGAGGAGCGGCGTTGTAGGGGCGGCCGTAGGCCGACCCGTCCGGATACGTGCGCTGCGGCGACGCATAGACGTTTTCGTGCGGGCGCGGCGAGAGGCTTGATGTGGTGAGCGAGCCCTGGGAGCCGCTGGAACTGCAACCGGCGAGTGTGGCCGCAAGGCCTGCGATGGCCAAAGCGCCCCGGTAAAGGGGGCGGGAACGGAAACGCATGACGAGATACTCCGCTAACGCATACAACCTCAAGAAGCGCAGGTTTTGGTTAACGGAGCTTTAAGCATATGGGCGCGCGCCGACGATTTCGCGTGCTAACGTTCGCCGCCGGCGAGCGTAAGGGCGAAATACGGGGAGAGCTGAGGTTTGGGACTGATAGTCAAACTCGCGGTCGGTGCCGTGCTGGCCGTCGGCGTCCTGGCGCTGATGGTGCCGAGGGTCGAGCGGCGGCTCATGTACTTTCCGACACCCGCATATCTCTCGCCGGTTGAAGCCGGACTTGCCGGCGTGCAGGAAAAGGTCCTTGCGACAGCGGATGGCGAGCGCGTGATGGCGTGGCATGCGCCTGCAAAGCCGGGCCGGCAAACGGTTCTCTATTTCCATGGAAATGCGGGCGCGCTCGATTCCCGGGCCGAACGCATCGCGCGCTACACGGCGCACGGGTTCGGCGTCTTCATCATGACGTATCGCGGCTTTGCCGGCAGCAGCGGACACCCGTCCGAAAGGGCCAATGTGGCGGATGCACAGCTTGCGTTCGACACGCTCGTCGGGCTCGGCGTCGACCCGTCCGACATCGTCGTTTGCGGGGAATCGCTGGGGACGGGCGTCGCAACCCAGGTTGCCGCAACTCGGCCCGTCGGCGGGCTGGTGCTGGAGGCGCCCTATACGTCGATGGTGGACCTCGCCGCGCTGCATTATCCGCTGCTCGCGCTGCCGGGACGGCTTTTCATGCGCGACCGCTACGACACGCGCCGGCACATCGCATCCGTCTCGGCGCCGATGCTGATCATCCATGGAGAGGCGGACGGGATCATCCCCGTCGCGATGGGGCACGAGCTTCACGCGCTCGCGGCCGGGCCGAAGACGATCCGGACGTTTCCGGGGGCAGGACACGCAGACCACGTCATGTTCGGATCGCTGGATGTGGTGCTCGCGTGGATCGGGGCCCTCAAGGAGGGGCGGTTGCGGGCAGGGTAGGACGCGCACTGCGGTGTGCGATTTCGCGGCTTCAATCCCGCAACGAAGAGAACTACTGTCCGGGCCATGACACGCGGAAAGTTCATCACGTTCGAAGGGGGAGAAGGCTCCGGCAAGTCGACCCAAGCCGGGCGTCTCGCTGCGCGACTGCGCGAGGCCGGGGCCGAAGTTGTTCTCACACGCGAGCCGGGTGGCACGCCGCTCGGCGAGCGTGTTCGCGAGGTGGTGCTGGAAGCGGTACCGGAACCCGTGACGGAGCTGTTGCTGTTCGCCGCCGCGCGCGCGGAGCACGTGGCAAAGGTGATCAGGCCCGCGCTATCGCACGGCACATGGGTGGTGTCGGACCGCTTCATGGATTCGACGCGGGTCTATCAGGGGATGCTGGCGGGCGTGTCGCCGGGGCTGATCGCGGCGGTGGAATACGAGAGCGTGAGGCCCACGTTTCCCGATCTCACGCTCGTGCTCGACCTGCCGCCCGAGGTCGGTGTCGCGCGGGCGGTTCAGCGCGGGGCGCTCTCGCGGTTCGACGCGGCGGACAACACCTATCACCTCAACCTGCGCGAAGCCTTTCTGGCCGTGGCGCGCTCGGAGCCTGAGCGCTGTGTCGTGATCGACGCCAACCGCGATGCGGACGCCATCGCGGACGACGTCTGGCGCGCCGTCGATGAGCGGCTGCTCGCCGGAGTACGTTAGCGATGGCGCGGGCGCCGATGCTGCAGGAGATCGAGGACCTGCCGGAGGCCGACCGCCTCGACGGGTTTCCGCATCCCCGAGCCGCGCGCCACGTCTATGGCCACGAGGGGGCTGAGGCGTTGCTCGAAGCGGCGTTCGCATCGGGGCGGATGCATCACGGCTGGCTTATTGCGGGCGCGGACGGCATCGGCAAAGCGACACTCGCCTATCGCTTCGCGCGCTATCTGCTGGCCGATCCGGCCGAGCGCACGCCCGGCTCGCTCGACATCGATCCCGGTACGCGAGCCGCGCGGCAGGTGCTCGCGCTTTCGCATCCCGGACTGCTGATCATTCGCCGCGGCTGGGATCCGAAGGGCAAGCGGTTTCCGGCGACGATCCCGGTGGACGAGGTGCGGCGCCTGAAATCTTTTCTCGGGCGCACGAGCGAGGACGGGGCGTGGCGCGTCGTCATCGTCGACCGGGCGGACGAACTCAATATTGCGGCCGCGAACGCGCTTCTGAAGTCGCTCGAAGAGCCGCCGGCGCGCACCGTGTTTCTGCTCATCTCGTCGGCACCGGGACGGCTTCTGGTCACCATCCGCTCGCGGGTGCGCACGCTCGATCTCGCGCCGCTGGGCGACGAGGCGCTCAAGCGGGCGGTGACGCAGGCCTTTTCGGCGAGCGGCGAGGAAGTGGGAAGCGGAATGCCGTCGCCGTCCGAATGGGAGCGGCTGGCGCGGCTATCGGGCGGGAGCGCGCGCCGCCTGATCGCGCTTCACGCGGCGAAGGGGCTCGCGCTTTCCGACCGCATCGCGGCCCTGCTCGACACGTTGCCGAAGGTGGACTGGGCGGCGGTACATACGCTCGGCGACGAACTCTCCGGGCAGGCGGCCGAACAGCGGTTCGTGCTGTTCTTCGAGCTTCTGATGGATGCGGTTGCGCGCCTCGTCGCGGCGGAGGCCCGGGGCGAGGGATCGGACGATGAGCGGGCCCTTGCGGCGCGGCTGATCGGGCCGGCGCGGCTTGCCACGTGGGCCGGCTTGTGGGAAAGAGTGGCCGCGGCGCGGGCCGAGGCGGCCGCCCTCAACCTCGACCGCAAGGCCCTGATCCTGGACGTCTTCTCCCGGCTCGGGGCGGCGGCCCGCAGTTAAGCCGGTCCCGTCCGAGGCCAGCCCACACCGATCCGGTTCCTGCCGCTGGACGAGACGTTCCGAGAGGTCCCATGAGCGGGCGTACGAAATTCTACATCACGACGGCGATTTCCTATCCGAACGGCGTGCCCCATATCGGGCATGCGTACGAGGCCATCGCAACCGACGCCATCGCGCGGTTCGAACGGCTGGACGGGCGCGACGTGTTCTTCCTGACCGGGACCGACGAGCACGGCCTCAAGATGAAGCAGACGGCCGCCAAGGAAGGCCTGACGCCGCTGGCGCTGGCCGACCGCAACGCGGCGCGCTTCGTCGAGATGGTGGAGATGCTCGGCATTTCGAACGACGATTTCATCCGCACGACGGAGCCGCGCCACTATGAGGCGTGCGCGGAAATCTGGCGGCGGATGGAAGCGGCGGGCGACATCTTCACGAAGAAGTACGGTGGCTGGTACTCGGTGCGCGACGAGACCTACTACAAGGAAGCCGAAACGGAAGTGCGCGACGGCGGTGTGCGCTATGCGACGCCCACAGGGACGCCTGTCGAGTGGACGGAGGAGGAGACGTTCTTCTTCCGGCTTTCGGCCTACGAGGAGCGTCTGCTCAAGCACTATGAGGACAATCCCGATTTCATTCTGCCCGTGGAGCGCAAGAACGAGGTCGTGAGTTTCGTGAAGAGCGGGCTCGAAGACCTCTCGATTTCGCGCTCGACGCTCGATTGGGGCATTCCGGTGCCGGATGCGCCGGGGCACGTGATGTATGTGTGGGTGGATGCGCTGACGAACTACATCACCGCAACCGGCCTCCTGAACACGCCGCAAGGCGAACGCGCCGGTTACTGGCCAGCCGACGTGCACGTGATCGGCAAAGACATCGTGCGCTTTCACGCGGTCTACTGGCCCGCGTTTCTGATGTCGGCGGGGATCGACCTGCCGAAGCGGATCTTCTCGCACGGAATGGTTCTCAGCAAAGGCGAGAAGATCTCGAAGTCGGTCGGCAACGTGGTCGATCCGTCCGATCTCGTGCGCGCGTACGGCCGCGATCAGTTGCGCTACTTCCTTCTGCGCGAAGTCATGTTCGGCCAGGACGGCAACTATTCGCCGGAAGCGATTGCAAACCGCATCAATGCGGATCTCGCGAACAATCTCGGCAATCTCGCGCAGCGCTCGCTGTCGATGATCTTCAAGAACTGCGACGGGAAGATCCCGGAACCGGGCGCGTTCACGGCAGAGGATCAGGCGCTGCTCTCGGCGGCGGACGCGCTTTACGGCCTTGCGCGCGGGGCCATGGATCGGCAGGCGATCACGCCCTACCTCAACGCGGTGTGGGCGGTGATTGCGGATGCCAACGGTTATTTCGCCGCTGAAGAGCCGTGGGCGAAGAAGAAGACCGACCCGGCGCGTATGGGCACGATCCTTTACGTGACGGCGGAGGTCGTGCGCCAATTCGGCATTCTCGCACAGCCCGCGATGCCGGAGCTTGCGGCCAAGCTCCTGGATCTGCTTGCGCTCGATGAGGCGGATCGCGTGTTCGCGAAGCTCGGGATCGCTGGCCGTCTCGCGCCCGGCACCGCGATCCCCGAGCCCAAGGGCGTGTTCCCGCGCTATGTCGATCCCGAGGAGGCGGCGAAGGCCGACACCCCGCCGAAGCAGAAGCCCCAGAAGGGCGGCAAGGCTCCTAAGTCCGAGACCTAACGCGATGCTTGTCGATCATCACTGCCATCTCGATTTTCCCGATTTCGCGCCCGATCTCGACGGCGTGGTGGTGCGCGCCAAGGCGGCGGGCGTCCGCACGATGGTGACCATCTCGACGCGTATCCGCAAGTTCGACCGGGTGCTCGCCGTCGCCGAGCGCTTCGACGACGTCTGGTGCTCGGTCGGCACGCATCCGCACAACGCGCACGAGGAACTCGACATTCCAACCGCCGAGATCGTGCGGCTGGCGCAGCATCCCAAGGTGGTCGCCATCGGCGAAGCGGGGCTCGATTATCACTATCAGCATTCGACGCCCGGCGCGCAGGCGGAAGGCTTCCGCAACCACATCGCCGCCGCGCGCGAGACGGGGTTGCCGCTCGAAATACATAGCCGGGAAGCGGACGCGGACATGCTGGCGATCTTGAAGGACGAGCATTCGAAGGGCGCGTTTTCGGCCGTGCTGCATTGCTACACGGGCGGCCATGACCTTGCGCTCGGCGCGGCGGATTTGGGGATCTACGTCTCGTTCTCGGGCGTGATCAGCTTCAAGAAGACGGAAGCGCTTGCCGAACTCGCACGCGCGTTGCCGCTCGACCGGCTTCTGGTCGAGACGGACGCGCCCTATCTTGCGCCGGTGCCGTATCGGGGCAAGACCAACGAGCCCGCCTACGTCGTGCATACGGCGGCGGCGCTCGCGCGCATCCGCGGGATTTCGGAAGCGGAGATCGCGAAAGCGACGACAGACAACTTCTTCCGCCTCTACACGAAGGCCCGGCGACCGGCCGGCGTCGAGAGCGCAAGCACATGAGCTTCCGGTTCACGATCCTCGGCTGCGGATCCTCGGGCGGCGTGCCGCGTATCGGCTCCATGTGGGGCAAGTGCGATCCCGCCGAACCGAAGAACCGCAGGCGTCGTTGCGCGTTGCTGGTCGAAAAGCGCGGGCCGCGCGGTACCACGAGCGTGCTCATCGACACGCCGCCGGATATTCGCGAGCAGTTGCTCTCGGTGCGCGCCGAGGCGATCGATGCGGTGCTGTTCACGCACGATCACGCCGATCACACGCACGGGATCGACGATCTCCGGATGGTCGCCTACGCCATGAAGGGGCGCGTCGCGTGCCACGCGGATGCGGTGACGGCGGAAAGCCTCGTGCGCCGCTTCAGCTACTGCTTCGAAACGCCGAACGGCTCGACGTATCCCCCAATCCTGACGATGGACACGCTCGCTCATGGCGCGCCCGTTCGCATTGAAGGCGCGGGCGGCGCGATCGAGGCGCTGCCCATCCGCCAGTTCCACGGCGACATCGAAACGCTCGCGTTCCGGTTCGGGGGCGTGGCGTATTCGCCGGATGTGTCCGCGCTGCCGCTCGATTCCGAGCCGCTGCTGACGGATCTCGATCTCTGGATCGTGGACGCGCTGCGCTACTCGCCGCATCCGAGCCACTTCTCCGTCAAGGAGGCGCTGTCGCACATCGAGCGGCTGCGCGCGAAACGGGCGATCCTGACCCACATGACGGGCGACCTCGATTACGCGGCTTTGAAGCGCGAGTTGCCCGAAACCGTCGAGCCCGCCTACGACGGCATGGTGATCGAGGTCTGAGAGGGAATCTCCTCTCCTCCTTGTCATCCCGGCTCTGCGTTCCGCTGCGCTTCACTTGGCCGGGATGACAGCGGGTCGGGGTCAGGTGGTTTCGCTCGCGGCCTGTTCCGCGGACGGCTTCGCGTTCGGCGTGAAGCGGACGAGGCTGGCATTCGCCTTCATGTCGGGGAGCAACAGCGGGAGCGCGAAGGCCGCGACGTCAGCCGGATCGGTCAGCAGATCCTTGTTCTCGCCAGGGAAGGCCTTGACGCGCAGCCCCGTCCGCATCGAGCCCGGATCGAGCAGGTTGACGCGCACGGGTGTATTGGCGCACTCGGCGGCGTACGTCCGTGCGAGCGCTTCGAGGCCCGCTTTCGACACCGCATAAGGCCCCCAGTAGGCGAGATCGCCTTTCGCTTCCTCCGCCGTGACCATCAGAACGCGGGCCGCGTCCGACCGCTTCAACACGGGATCCAGCGTGCGGATCAGGCGCCAGTTGGCCGAGAGATTGATGTCGATGACGGCGTCCCAGGCATCCGCGGTGACGTGCGGAAGCGGCGAGAGCGATCCCAGGATGCCGCCGGCTGCGACAAGAATATCGAGCTTGCCCCAGCGCTGATAGATGAGGGGGCCGAGTTGATCGAGTTTCTCCTGCGCCCTCAAATCGAGCTTCACGATGGTCGCGGTGCCGCCTACGGCACGGATCTCGTCGTCGAGATCTTCGAGTGCGCCCGTCGAGCGGGCGGCGACGACGACGTGTGCGCCTTCACGAGCGAGCGCGAGTGCGATGGCCCGGCCAAGCCCGCGCGACGCGCCGGTGACGAGGGCGACGCGATCCTTGAAACGCTGCTGCTGGCGCTGAGGCATGAAGACCTGACGATTGGAAGCCCGGCGCCCTCGTTATCCCACCTCGGCCAAGAGCGAGAGCTGGCGTGCGCTCGCCTGTCCGTTCTGGTCGGTGAGATCGGTCGGGTATTCGCCGGTGAAGCAGTGGTCGGTGAACTGCGGCGCGTGCGCGTCGCGGCCTTCGTAGCCCACGGCACGGTAGATGCCGTCAACCGAGAGAAAGGCGAGGCTGTCCGCGCCCATGAAGGCGCGCATGCCCTCGATGTCGTAGTTGGCAGCGAGCAGCGAGGCTTTGCTCGGCGTGTCGATGCCGTAATAATCGGAATGCGTGATCGGGGGCGAGGAAATGCGCATGTGCACTTCGCGCGCGCCCGCTTCGTACATGAGCTGCACGATTTTCTTCGAAGTGGTGCCGCGCACGACGCTGTCGTCGATGAGGACGATGCGCTTGCCGCGGATCACGCCCGCGTTCGCCGAGTGCTTGAGCTTGACGCCGAGCGCGCGGATCTGCTGCTCGGGCTCGATAAAGGTGCGGCCGACGTAGTGGTTGCGGATGATGCCGAGTTCGAAGGGAAGACCGGATTCGCGCGCGTAGCCGATGGCGGCGGGCACGCCCGAGTCGGGGATCGGCACGATGACGTCGACATCGGCAGGGGCCTCGCGTGCAAGCTCGACGCCCATATGCTGGCGGACGTCGTAGACGGAGCGGCCGCCGATGATGCTGTCGGGGCGGGCGAAGTAGATATATTCGAAGATGCACGGGCGCGCCGGGCGGGGCGGATAGGGCCGGTGGCTTTCGAGGCCCGCGCTCGTGATCACGACGACTTCGCCGTTCTCCACTTCGCGCACATATTCCGCGCCGACGATGTCGAGCGCGCAGGTCTCGGAGGCGAGCACCCAGGCCTCACCCAGCTTGCCGATGACGAGCGGGCGGATGCCGACCGGATCGCGCGCGCCGATCAGCATGTCGTTGGTGAGGGAGACGAGCGACCACGCGCCCTCGATCTGGCGGGTGGCTTCGACGAAGCGCTCGACCATGCCGCGGCGCTTGGAGCGCGAGAGCAGGTGGAGAATGACCTCGGTGTCGGACGTCGAGGGGAAGATCGCGCCCGAGCCGATCAGTTCGCGGCGCAATGTCAGCGCGTTCGTGAGGTTGCCGTTGTGCGCGACGGCGATGCCGCCGGTGTCGATGTCCGCGTACAGAGGCTGGACGTTCTTGAGAGCGGGTTCGCCCGTCGTCGAATAGCGATTGTGGCCGACCGCCATGGAGCCCTGCAGGCGGTGAATGACGTTGGCTTTGTTGAAGTTGTCGCCGACGAGGCCCAGGTGGCGCTCGGCGTGGAACTGTTTGCCGTCGTAGCTGACGATGCCCGCGGCCTCCTGGCCGCGGTGCTGAAGCGCGTGCAGCCCGAGCGCGGTGATGGCCGCGGCGTCCGGATGCCCAAAAACACCGAAGACCCCGCATTCCTCGCGGAGTCTGTCGTCACCCATCCGGCTGAGGCCGAAATCAGGAAAGGGCTCGCACTCGCCGCTTTTGGCGCGATCGTGCGTCATGGCTGCCTCCCGCTCAAAGCATCCGCCGCAAAACGTCATAGAGACCGATGATTCACGCTTCAGGCGGATAAGGCCTGAAGCGATCATGGTCTTGCCGACCAGCCCGCCAGGACGCTCTCCGCCGTTCGAGAGCCCCGGCCGCTGGATGGCCGGAATATATGATAATCGCGCGACCGTTAAAGAGCTTTGTTCAGGATGTCGCGGACTTGTCGCACCCGATGTGTTTTCGGCCGCGACGTATCCACTAAGGCTCTGAAATTTCAGGCTCGCCAGTCGGCTCGGGTTGCGCCTGCTCGGGCTGGGCCTGGGGCAGGGAGGTCGGCATGTAGGTTTCGAGGGCTGCGCGGATGCTGTTGCCGGTCCCCTTGATGTAGGGGGTCGAGATCGCATCCCGCACCCAGGGCAGGTGATTCTGCTCGTCGGGCACGAACGACGCGTAGAACATATAGGGAATAACAACCAGCAGGAAACCGCGCGCGAGGCCGAACAGGAAGCCCAGGATGCGGTCCACCATGCCGACGCTGCTGTCGAGGATGGCATCCGAGATGCGCGCCGTGATCAAGTGCACGACGATCAGCACAATCAGGAAGATAATAGCGCCGATGGCGATCTGGGCGACCGCTACCTGGGTGCCCATCTGGGCGGCCATGTCTTCCGCGATCTGCTTATGGCTCAGCACGAAATAGAGCGTCGCGCCGGCAGCAGCGATCCACGACAGGATGGACAGGAGCTCGCGCGTCAGGCCCCGGTACATGGCCAGGAGCGCTGAGATGAAGCAGACCGCGATCAACGCGGCGTCGAGATAGGTGAGCGGCCCGATCATGGTCGCGGCTCCTCGGCTGTCGGACGCGGCAAAAGCCGGATTTGTGTGTTTCCCCGCCCGTTCAGTCGCATGTGGAGAGGTCCTCTGCAAGCGCCTTGAGGTGGGGAATGCGCCGCAGTTTGAAGCGGGCGACTTTGGCTGGGGCTTCACCGGCTGCGGGCATGACGGCGCTGGTAAAGCCGAGTTTGGCGGCTTCCTTGAGGCGCGCGGCCGTGTGGGGGGCTGCGCGCACGGCGCCGGAGAGCGAGATTTCGCCGAAATGGATCTCTTTCGGATCGAGGGCGCGCCCCGCCAGCGAGCCGATCAAGGCGGCGGCGGCTGCAAGGTCGGCGGCGGGCTCGACGATCCTGAGCCCGCCTGCGACGTTGAGATAAACGTCGTGGTTGGCGAAGGACACGCCGCAGCGCGCTTCGAGCACCGCGATCAGCATGGCGAGCCGGCTCTGTTCCCATCCCACGACCGCGCGGCGCGGCGTGCCGAGGCCCGAGGGTGCGACGAGGGCCTGGATCTCGACCAGGATCGGGCGCGTGCCCTCCATACCGGCGAACACAGCGGTGCCGGGCGCACTCGAATCGCGCTCGCCCAGGAACAGCTCCGACGGGTTCGCGACTTCCCGCAAACCTGAGCCCGCCATTTCGAAGACGCCGATCTCATCCGTCGCGCCGAAGCGGTTCTTGGTGGCGCGGAGGATGCGATAACTGTGGCCGCGGTCGCCCTCGAAGGAGAGGACCGTATCGACGACGTGCTCCACGGCCTTCGGCCCCGCGATCTGTCCTTCCTTCGTCACGTGGCCGACGAGAAGGAGCGCCACGCCCGCCTGCTTGGCGTAGCGCACGAGCGATTGGGTGGAGGCGCGAACCTGGCTCACCGAGCCGGGAGCGGCTTCGAGGGCGTCGGACCAGAGCGTCTGGATGGAATCGATCACGACGAGATCGGCGGCGCGCTCGTTGTGGAGCGTCGCGAGAATATTCGAGAGGCTCGTTTCGGCGGCAAGCGCGACGGGCGCGTCCGCGAGGCCGAGCCGCTGCGCGCGCAGGCGCACTTGGGCCGAGGCTTCCTCGCCCGAGAAATAGAGCGCGCGGCGGCCGGCGCTGGCCAACGCGGCGGTGAGCTGGAGAAGCAGCGTCGATTTTCCGATGCCGGGCTCGCCTGCGATCAGCAACACGGAGCCGGGCACGAGGCCGCCGCCCGTGACGCGATCCAGCTCGGCCATGCCGGTGAGGAAGCGCGGGGCTTCCTCCGGCGCGCCGGACAGGCTTTCGAGCACAAGAGCCTTGCCTTTGCTGGCGCCCGCCATGCCGGAACCGGGCGGAGCAGCGGCAATAGCTTCCTCGACGATAGAGTTCCAGTCGCCGCAGGCCGCGCATTTGCCCGCCCAGCGCGCGGCGACGGTGCCGCAGGTCTGGCAGACGAATTGGGATTTGGCAGGTTTGCCTTTGGCCATTTTAGCCGCCTCCGCCCACGTAATGCCGCGCGAAGCGCGTGCCGAGACGCGTGAGCACCTCGTAACCGATGGTTCCGCCAGCCTGTCCCATGGCTTCGACGGTGAGGCCGGGGCCGACGAGGGTGGCGAGATCGCCGGGGGCGATGGCCGCTGCGATGTCCGTCACGTCGGCGGTGATGAGATCCATGGAGACGCGCCCGACGATGGGGGCTGCCTCGCCGTGGATCGCGATGACGCCGCCTTCGCGCTCCGTGCTTGCGCTCAACGCCCGCGCGATGCCGTCCGCATACCCCGCCGAGATGACCGCAAGCCGCGTCGGACGTGCGGCGCGCCACGTGGCCGAGTAGCCGACCGGATCTCCGGGCGAGAGCGTGCGCACCTGAAGTACGCGCGCTTCCACGGTCACGGCGGGCCGAACGGGCGTCGGACCGCCTTGGAAGGCCTGGCCGCCATAGAGCGCGTAGCCGGGGCGCACGAGGTCGTAATGGAAGCGCGCGCCGAGCATCAGCCCGTCGGACGCGGCGAGGCTTGCGGGCGTTGGCGGAAGAAGCGTGCGCAGGCGGTCGAAGTTGGACCGCTGGGTTTCGTTGTGCGGGTGGGCGGGATCGTCGGCGCAGGCCAGGTGGCTCATGACGAGGCGGAGGTCGATGCCGTCGAGGCGTGCGGGGGCGCTGGCGAGCGTGCGCACGTCGTCTTCCGAGAGGCCCAGCCGGTTAAGCCCGCTGTCGATCTGGAGCCCGGCTGGCAAGCGCTTTCCGGTGCGCGTGGCTTCGGCGGACCACACGGCCAGTTCTTCGAGGCTGGTCAGAACGGGTGCGATATCGTTGGCGCTGAAAACGGACGCCGCTCCGGGAAGCAGGCCGTCGAGCGCGAACAGGCGCGCGTCCGGGGCGAAGCGGCGCGCGGCTTCTGCTTCGTCGGGAGTGGCGATGAAAAATGTGCGGCACCCGGCGCGGGCGAGCGCGGGGACCACCTTGATGGCGCCAAGGCCATACGCGTCGGCTTTGACCACGGCGCCGCATTCGGCAGGCGTCACGAGCGCGCCGAGCGCGCGCCAGTTGTCGGCGATCGCGTCGAGGTCGACGGTGATGACGCCGGTCGCGCCGGGCGGGAGATCGGGTGGTGCGGTCATGACGCGTGCCGATTCCCCTCCCCCTTGTGGGGAGGGGTTAGGGGTGGGGGGAATCGCGACAGCCGATGCTGCGGCGTCCCCCCCTCCCTGACCCTCCCCCACGAGGGGGGAGGGAATGGTGCGCCGGCAGGGTTCGTCACTCGTAGCGCTCGGGCAGCCGGTCGTCGTGGGCGAGGTTGCCGAAGCGCGTGAACTGGCTTTCGAACGCGAGCTGCACCGCGCCCACGGGACCGTGACGCTGCTTGCCGATGATCACCTCGGCCTTGCCGCTGACGGCCATCATCTTCGCTTGCCAATCGTTGAACTCCGGCGTGCCTTCGCGCGGTTTGGTCCGCTCGACGTAGTATTCCTCACGGAACACGAACATGACAACGTCGGCGTCCTGCTCGATAGAGCCGGATTCGCGGAGGTCCGAGAGCTGGGGCCGCTTGTCCTCGCGCTGCTCGACCTGACGCGAGAGCTGGGAGAGCGCGATGATCGGCACCACGAGCTCCTTTGCCAAGGCCTTGAGACCCGTCGTGATTTCCGTGATTTCCTGCACGCGGTTGTCGCCGCGCTTGGAGGAGCCGGACAGAAGCTGCAGGTAGTCGACGATCAGGAGATCCAGGCCCTTCTGCCGTTTGAGCTTGCGTGCGCGGGCTGCGAGCTGCGCGATGGAGATGCCGCCGGTCTGGTCGATGAAGAGCGGTGCGACGCTCATGTCCTTCGCAACGCCCGAGAGCTTGCGGAACTCGTTGTCGGTGATCATGCCGCGGCGGATCTTCTCGGACGCGATCTCCGCCTGCTCGGACAGGATACGCGTTGCGAGCTGCTCGGCGCTCATTTCGAGCGAGAAGAAGCCGACACGCCCGCCGTCGATGACTTTTTCGGTGCCGTCCGGCAGCGTTTCCGAGCGGAACGCCTTGGCGACATTGTAGGCGATGTTGGTGACGAGCGCCGTCTTGCCCATCGAGGGACGTCCGGCGAGGATGATGAGGTCCGACGACTGCAATCCGCCCATGCGGTTGTCGAGGTCGTTGAGGCCGGTCGAAAGGCCGGAGAGATGGCCGTCCCGCTCGTAGGCAGCGGCCGCCATGTCCACGGCGTGCGTCAGCGCCGTGCCGAAGCTCATGAAGCCCTGGCCGTACTTGCCGCGCTCGGCGAGATCGTAAAGGCGCGTTTCGGCTTCCTGGATCTGGCTTTCGGGCGGGAAGTCGATGGGTGCGTCGTAGGCCGAGTTCACCATATCCTCGCCGAGGACGATGAGATGGCGGCGCACGGCGAGGTCGTAGACGGTGCGGCCGTAGTCCTCAGCGTTGATGATCGTCGTCGCGCTGGTGGCGAGGCGGCCGAGGTACTGCGGCACGGTCAGGTGCGCATCGATCGGCTCGGCGTTCTCGAAGAAGGTCTTGAGCGTGATCGGCGTCGCCTGTTTGCCGGCCTGGATCATCTTGCCCGCCGTCTCGTAGATCTGCCCGTGTAGCGGATCGAAGAAATGCGACGGCTCAAGGAACGCGGACACGCGGTCCATCGCCTCGTTGTTGATCAGGATGGCGCCGAGCAGCGCCTGCTCGGCCTCGATGTTGTGGGGCGCCTCGCGAAACGACACGGGCGTATCGGCGCGGGCAGCCTGGCGGAGCTGATCGGTCTGGAGAGGGGCGGGGTTTGTCATGCGCGCACCCTAGCCCGGCGGGTGAGTCGAGGGGAGTTGCAAGAGGGGCGGAGACGAGGCTTCCCCCGTTACCCACATGCGCAAAATTTGGCGCTTGAGTGGGGCGAATCTGATGCCGAAAAAAGGTGTGGGCTGCGCAACTTGATGAAGGCAGCGGCGGCCTGAAACGATCCGAGGCCGAAAGCTCCTGCTTCCGGCCCCGGATTGTAATGTTTCGTTCCGTAAGACTTGGCGTTTTTACGCCTTGTCCTCGTCCGCTGCTTCGCCTTCGTCGGCGGCGGGCGCTTCGTCCTCGTCCTCAAACTCAGCGTCGGGATTGAAGGTCTCGATCTCGATGGCTTCGTCCTTGATCACGGTGACGTCTTCGCCACGCGCCTGACGCTCGGCCTCGTCCTCGGTGCGGGCGACGTTGATCGTCACCTTCACCTGGACCTCGGGGTGAAGCGAGATCGTGACGTCGTGGAGGCCAAGCGTCTTGATCGGACGCTCAAGCACGACCTGGTTGCGGTCGATCGTGAAGCCGCCTTGGGTCACGACCTCGGCGAGGTCGCGCGTGGATACGGAGCCGTAGAGCTGCCCGGTGTCGCCGGCCGAGCGGATGGCGGCGAAAACCTTGCCACTGAGCTTTTCGGCGACGGCTTCGGCTTCCTTCTTCTGCTCAAGGTTGTTGGCTTCGAGCTGGGCGCGCTGACTTTCGAACTGCTTGAGGTTTTCAGCCGTTGCGCGGAGCGCCTTCTTCTGCGGGAGCAGGAAGTTGCGCGCGTAGCCGTCGCGGACGCTGACGACGTCGCCCATCTGGCCAAGGCGGCCGATGCGTTCGAGTAGAATGACCTGCATGACAAAATCTCCTTTGAATTCTCGAATGTTCTAGGTGTTTGGATGCGTGGGCGGCGAGGGCGGCAGATGGGATCGCTCCCGCAGCCGGAAGACTGTTTCGGCAAGGCCGAGGATCGCGATGACGATGGCGATCCAGATGTTGACGATGAGGAGTGTGGCGTAGAGAGCCCACAGCGCGAAGGGACGCCAGGGCTTGGTGCGCGAGATGTAGTGAACGACCGCGAGGCCGAGCAGGACGTAAGCGACGAAGAGCCCGCCTGTGGCAGCGGACGCCGCAAGACCGGGAATTCCGGGCAGCATGGTCAGCACGAGGGCTGCGCCGAACGCCAGCGGCGTTCCCGGTGGATAGGTGATGGCGGCAAGATCGGGCCAGGGCCGCGCGAGTTGCCCCGAGGCCCGCGTGACGCGCCCGGCAAGCCAGAGATTGAACAGCAGGCTCGACATCCACGACATGGCGGAAGCGGCGGGGAGCACGGCGAGCGCGATTTCGGAGAGGGCCGCAAGTTCGGCTTCGCCGATCTGTCCTTCGGCCTGAGGCATCCCGGCCGTGACGGCCGCTTGCATGAATTCGCCGAGCGTCTTGCGGAGGCTTTCGACGTCCCCTCCGAGGAGAAGCATGGAGGCGGCGGCCATCGCAGCGCCCATCCCGGCAGCCCACAGGATCAGCCGCCCGGTGGGATACCATTCGAGGCCCGAGCCGTCGTCCTCGGCGCCGTCGTCGCTTTCGTGGATGGGGCGTGAAAGAAGGGCGAAATAGGTCAGCGCCACCATCGGCACGACCTGGGTCAGCGCGAACGCCAGCGCGACGAGAGGGCCGGCGGTGAGAAAGACGATGGCGCTGCCGACGCCGCCCGCGAGCGCACCCGCTCGCCAGCCCCATCCGAGGCCGGCAAGCGCAATCGGAAGCGGCGTGATGAATAGGAGAAGGAAGCGGATGAACATCGGCCCCGTGGTCGCGGAGGCGAAAACGATCGCCGCGACCAATCCGAGGCCGGCACCTGCCAGGGCAAAAGATCTCATCGTCGAGCTGTCCCGCAATCGCTGCGGTTAGGGAGAGGGGCGATACGCCCGCTCACCCAACCATTTCGGAAAGCGCCCGCGCGCGACGGCGCGGGCCAATCCGGTTTTACTTCAGAACGTAGGGCAGAAGGCCGAGGAAGCGGGCGCGCTTGATGGCGCGGGCCAGCTCACGCTGCTTCTTCGCCGAGACGGCCGTGATCCGCGAGGGGACGATCTTGCCGCGCTCGGAGATGTAACGGCCGAGCGTGCGGACGTCCTTGTAATCGATCTTCGGCGCCTGATCTCCCGAGAACGGGCAGGTCTTGCGGCGACGGTGGAACGGCCGGCGGGCGGCGATTTCTTGAATCTGGCTCATGATCAGCCCTCCGAGTTCGTGTTGCCGCTGTCGTCACGCGGGGGGGCNCGGGGGACGGGGCCGCGCGAGTCGCCGCTTCACGGGGCGGGCGGGCGCGGAACGTCGAGCCGCCTTCGCGGTCGCCGCCACGCGGGCCGCCACGGAAACCGCCGCGGTCGCCGCCACGGAAGCCACCGCGGTCGCCGCGCTCATCGCGGTCCTGCTTACGCATCATGATGGACTGCTCGGCCTCGTGCTCCTCGACGCGCAGCGTGATGAAGCGGAGGATGTCCGTCGACAGGCTCATGCGGCGCTCCATCTCGGCCACGGCGGCCGAGGGGGCGTCGATGTTGAAGAGCGCGTAGTGCGCCTTGCGGTTCTTCTTGATCTTGTAGGCGAGGCCCTTGAGGCCCCAGTATTCGCTCTTGGTGATCTTGCCGCCGCCCTCGGTGATGACGTCGGTGAATTCTTTCTGAAGCGCCTCGACCTGCTGCGGGGAGACGTCCTGGCGTGCCAGGAAGACATGCTCGTAAAGGGGCATGTGCGGCCTTTCCGTTCGATGTTGACCGTGCTTTTGCAGCGCGGGTTACGAGAACCGCCTCGGCGCATAGCCCCTTATGGGCCCCGAAAAGGCCCAAAGGCACCCAAAGAGCGTTGACACCGGGGAACGGGCAATTGCCCTGCCGCGAGAGCCGAAAATAGCTCCGCAGCCCCGTTCAGCCACCGACCGAAGCGCGTAACGGCGCGACTTATACGGGATTTGGGCGCGGAGGCAAGGGGAGGCCAGTAAATCTATCGTCGGGTGTCGGGCTGAAACTCGGAAACGGGGATCGACCGGCTTTTCGTGTGCTGCTCGTAGGCTCGGAGGCAATCCGAGCGGCAATCGATCCATCTCCCGCTCGGCAGCCTCACCTCCTCGTCGAGCCTCTTTTTTCCAACTGGCTGGGGTTGCGAGGTCCGAATGACGTAAAAAGGCTCGTATTTGCGTGTGGAGAGGCTCAAGCCGTTTTTGGTTACGATTGCCCCCGTGGAGACGGCTTTTCGTGGCACAAGGCCCCAATCCCAGGCCAGAGCCAACGCCATACAGAGCGCAAATCCTGCCAGGACAGCAAGAATACGGTAAACGATCTTTGCGGCTGTTTCTTCGCTGATCAATTCGGACCCCAGGCTTTCTCGTAGGCCGCGAGGCAGTCGTCGCCTTCGCATTCGGCCCAGCGGCCGTTCGGGAGTTCGACCTCCCAGACCTCCTCCTCCAGCAGTTTGCCGGGGCCGGGGGTCTTGTGCGGCGCCTTGCGGGATGCCCGGAGATATTTGCGGGTGTTCAGTACTGTGCCATCGCCAGTCTGAATCGTGCCCGTGGCCACGACCTGCGCGCGAGGGAGCCAGCCCCACTGAGTCGCGAGGATATAGGCCACGACGAGTGCGACGATCCCTCCGAGCAGCCAGGCCATGCGTATCTTTCGCCTCATTCGACGTGCCCTTGCAGGGTTACGCGGACATTAACCCCGAATGGAGAGCCACGCATGAGCGGCAAGCCCCGCGCCCCAGCCGAGGATGACCCAGTGGACCCACCAGCGGCCGCCGCCGTACCAGTCGACGAAGATCAGAAGTAGAATGACGGCTGCATAGATCGCGCCGTGAATGAGGACGCCGTCGCGCCGCAGGTCGTCCATCGCTGCCATCGGAGTCTCCTTGAGGTAAAAGGCATTTAGAGAAGAAGCCCCGCCGGCTCCAGATGTTCCTCTCCAGCTTCGCGCGTCAATGCGGGTCTTGACAAGCGCGGGCAGGACATGTCGAAAGCGCCGGGCGACCACCTCCCGATCTCCGACACGACGCACATGGGGAGCGGGCAGAGCATCGGCAATCGGAAAATCAGAAGGAGCGGGCGTGGCACGCGCATTCTTATTCCCCGGGCAGGGAAGCCAGGACGTCGGCATGGGCCGGGAACTGGCCGAGACGTTCTCTGTCGCGCGCGAGGTGTTCGATGAGGTGGACGAGGCGCTTGGGCAGAAGCTCTCTCTCATCATGTGGGAGGGTCCCAAGGAGACGCTCACGTTGACCGAGAACGCGCAGCCCGCGCTGATGGCGGTTTCGATGGCGGCGATGCGGGTGCTCGAACGCGAAAAGGGCGTGAAGCTCGCGGACGTCGCGAAGTATGTTGCCGGACATTCGCTCGGCGAATATTCGGCGCTCGCCGCCGCCGGCACGTTTTCTCTTGCGGACACGGCGCGGCTCTTGAAGCTGCGCGGGCAGGCCATGCAGGCGGCGGTTCCGGTCGGTCAGGGCGCGATGGTCGCGCTGCTCGGCGTCGGGCTCGACGTTGCCGAGAAAGTCGCAGCGGAAGCGGCGCAAGGCGACGTGTGCCAAGTCGCGAACGACAACGAGCCGACACAGGTCGTGCTCTCGGGTTCCAAGACGGCGATCGATCGCGTGGCCGAGATCGGCAAAGCGCACGGCGTGCGCCGCGCGGTGCCGCTACCTGTTTCCGCCCCCTTCCATTGCGCGCTGATGCAGCCCGCTGCCGACGCGATGGCGGAAGCCCTCGCCAGCGTGGCGATGAATGCACCCGTCGTGCCCGTCGTCGCCAACGTGCGGGCGGAAGCGATCACCGATCCCAACGAGATTCGCCGCCTGCTGGTCGAACAGGTGACGGGCACCGTGCGCTGGCGCGAATGCGTCGGCTATCTTGCCGCGAACGGCATCTCGCACGTGTTCGAGATCGGATCGGGCAAAGTGCTGGCCGGGCTCGCCAAGCGAATCGACAAATCGTTCGAAGCCGACAGCGTCGGCACACCGGCGGATATCGACGCCGTGATTTCCAAGCTTTCCTGAGGCCTAGCGTCTCTCGTTCCTAGAAGGATTGCACAACATGTTCGATTTGACCGGCAAGACGGCGCTCGTCACGGGCGCGACCGGCGGCATCGGCGAGGGCATCGCACGGGCCTTGCACAAGGCCGGAGCGACGGTCGCGATTTCCGGACGCCAGGTGGACAAGCTCGAAGCTTTGAAGGGCGAACTCGGCGAGCGTGTGCACGTGGTGCCCTGCGATCTCGCGGATCGCGCTCAAGTCGGCAAGCTGATCGATGAGGCCATCGCCGCCCTCGGTCGCGTCGACATCCTCGTCAACAACGCGGGCCTCACCAAGGACAATCTCTTCATGGTGATGAAGGACGAGCAGTGGGACGACGTGATCGCCGTCAACCTGACGTCTACGTTCATGCTCTCGCGTGCTGCGGCGCGTCATATGCTGCGCTCGAAGACGGGCTATGGCCGCATCATCAACATCTCCTCCGTGTCGGGCGTTTTCGGCAATCCGGGCCAGGGCAACTATGCCGCTTCCAAGGCCGGCATGATCGGCATGACGAAGTCGCTGGCTCGCGAGGTCGCCAACCGCGGCATCACGGCGAACTGCATTGCGCCCGGCTTCATCACGACCGCGATGACGGACGCGCTGAACGACAAGCAAAAGTCCGAGATCTCTCAACACATCCCGGCGCAACGCTTCGGCACGCCCGAGGACATTGCCGCCGCCGCTCTTTACCTTGCCAGCAACGAGGCCGGTTACATGACCGGGCAAACGCTGCATGTGAATGGCGGTATGGCTATGATCTGAGGGGCCTTTTGGCTATGGTCGCGCGCTGGCGGACGAGGGCCGCAACCGCGGGGCGAAATGCCGCTGGCACCTCCACGCGTGTGGGCGCTTAGGGCATAGGGCCGGAAGCTGGCCAAGGCCTGGGAGATATGTTAACGAGCCTCGTTTTTTTGCTGCGCAGCTCTTGGAAAGGCCCTAACGATCAACGCTCACGCGCTGTCGTCCGGGAGTAGCCTAGACGGCGCCGCCAGAACGGGATCGCACGAAATCCAGACGCGATCCGGCCGCGAGCCCGGTGGACGACGGGATCCGAGATACACTTAGCAACCGCAAATCAGTACAGAGAGACACGAGGGGAAGACGATGAGCGATGTCGCAGAGCGCGTGAAGAAGATCGTGGTTGAGCACCTTGGCGTCGAAGCCGAGAAGGTGACCGAGAACGCGAGCTTCATCGACGATCTGGGCGCGGACAGCCTGGACACGGTCGAACTGGTGATGGCCTTCGAGGAAGAGTTTGGGTGCGAGATCCCGGACGACGCGGCAGAGCACATCCTGACCGTCGGCGACGCTGTGAAGTTTCTCGAAAAGAACGCCACGGCTGCCTGACGGCGCACGGACCGCTTAGTCTCACGAGCTTAAACCTTGAGGCGCAGGCGCGCCTCGGGTTGAAGCCGGCGCTCTCGCCATTACGGCCAAGGCGGCGGTTCTCGGAAACCGGGCGGCTCAAGGAAGAGGAGCGGGCGACGCCGGCGTGCCGCGCTCCCGGCATGTGGAACCGAGGGCGCGAGGCGTGTTTGCCTCTTCGTCCCGCGGGCCGGGGCCTCTACTCTCTCCACCGGCAGAACGGATTCGAGAGATATGCGCCGCGTCGTCATCACTGGTCTTGGTCTCGTGACACCCGTCGGCTGCGGGGTCGAGGCCGCATGGGCTAATCTGCTCGCCGGCAAAAGCGGCGCACGCAGGATCGAAGAATTCGATACTTCCGACTTGTCGTGCCAGATCGCGAGCTTCGTGCCGCGCGGAGACACGGCGGAGGGCAAGCTCAATCCCGACGATTGGATGGAGCCCAAGGAACAGCGCAAGGTCGACGATTTTATTCTCTATGCCGTCGCGGCTGCCGATCAGGCGATTGCCGATTCGGGTTGGAAAACCGACACGGCCGAGAAGCAGGAAGCCACCGGCGTTCTCATCGGTTCGGGGATCGGCGGCCTTTCCGGAATTGCGGACGCCTCTCTTCTGCTGAACGAAAAGGGCGCGCGGAGGATCTCGCCGTTCTTCATCCCCGGCCGCCTGATCAATCTCGCGGGCGGCTATGTTTCGATCCGTCACGGGCTCAAAGGGCCGAACCATGCGGTCGTCACCGCGTGTGCAACGGGGACGCACGCCATCGGAGATGCCGCGCGTCTCGTGGCGCTGGGAGACGCCGACGTGATGGTGGCGGGCGGCACGGAAAGCACGATCTGCCGCATCGGCATGGCGGGCTTCATCGCATGCCGCGCGCTTTCGACAGGCTTCAACGACCGCCCTGCGGAGGCTTCGCGTCCCTACGACAAGGATCGCGACGGCTTCGTGATGGGCGAGGGTGCGGGCGTCGTCGTGCTCGAAGAGTACGAGCAGGCCAAGGCGCGCGGCGCGAAGATCTACGCCGAAGTCATCGGCTACGGCATGTCGGGCGACGCCTATCACATCACGGCACCGTCCGAGACGGGCGACGGCGCGTTCCGCTGCATGAAGGCGGCGCTCAAGAGCGCTGGGCTCACGCCGAGCGACATCGACTACATCAACGCGCACGGCACCTCGACGCCGATGGGCGACGAGATCGAGCTCGGCGCCGTCGAACGGCTGTTCGGCAATTCGCAGGGGAAGGTCTCGATGTCGTCGACCAAGTCGTCGATTGGGCATCTCCTGGGGGCGGCGGGAGCGGTCGAGGCCATCTTCTCGGTGCTGGCGCTGCGCGATCAGGTGGCTCCGCCGACGCTCAACCTCGCCAATCCTTCCGTCGAAACCGCCATCGATCTGGTGCCGCACACGGCGCGCAAACGGGAGATCAACACGGTTCTCTCGAACTCCTTCGGCTTCGGCGGTACGAACGCTTCGCTCGTTATGCGCAAGGTGGCTTGAGCCGAATCCGCAAGGTCACCTGAGGCCGACCGGGTTTTGCCACAATCGCGCTGTCACGTCGGCCATTCCGCTGGCCAGCGCAGAACGGGGTGTGCTGGCATGGCGGGACTGATACGCGATACGGGAGCTGGCTGATGAGCAACATTCGCCGGGATGGAGCGCCGACGCTGTCGCGGCGCGACGGCCTGAGGCCGCGCAGTCCCGCCGAAGCGCTGGAGCCCGGACGGGCGCCGCCGCGGCCGCGCGGCGTACGTCAGAGGCGCGAGTCGCGCGTCGTGCGCGGCTTCGCCCGTGTCGTCAGCAGCGTGTTCACCCTCGCGCTTGTCGGGATGCTCGTGCTCGGCGGTTTGACGGTGTTCGTCGGGCACGTTTACAGCCGCCCCGGACCGCTGACTGTCGCGCAGACCGTCGTCGTGCCCAAGGGTGCGAGCAGCAACGAGATCGCCGACGACCTGGAGCGCGAAGGCGTGATCTCCAGCCGCTGGGCGTTCATGGTCAGCTACCTCGTCCAAAGCCGGACGCGGCCCGGCGAGGTGATGCTTCGGCACGGCGAATATCTCTTCAAGCCGCAGGTCTCGGTCCGCGAGGTGCTCGAAATCCTTTCCGAAGGAAAGTCGGTGCAGTATCGCGTGACGATCCCGGAGGGGCTCACGAGCCAGCAGATCGTCGAGCGGCTGATGCGCGAGGAAAACCTCGTCGGCGAAATCTCGCAGATCCCCGTCGAGGGATCGTTGATGCCCGAGACCTACAGCATCGAGAACGGCATGGAGCGGCAGGAACTGATCCGGCGCATGCAGCTCAAGCAGGAGCAGGTGCTGGAAAAGGCATGGGAACGGCGTAGCCCCGACCTTCCGATCTCGACGCCGCAGGAAGCGGTGGTGCTGGCTTCGATCATCGAGAAGGAAACGGGCCGCGCGGACGAGCGGCAGCGGATTGCGGGCGTGTTCGTGAACCGTCTCGCGAAGAACATGCGCCTGCAGTCGGACCCCACCATTCTCTACGGGATCTTTGGCGGTGCGGTGCAGTGGGGCAAGCCGATCCTTCAATCGGAGAAGGACGCGAAGAACGCGCACAACACGTATCAGATCAACGGATTGCCGCCGACGCCGATCTGCAACCCAGGGCGACCCGCGCTCGAAGCGGCCCTCAATCCCGCCGCGCACGAAGACGTTTTCTTCGTGGCCGACGGTACGGGCGGGCATATCTTCTCGAAGACCTATCAGGAGCATCAGGCAGCCGTTTCCAAATGGCGGGAGATCGAGCGCGAGATGCGCGCGCGCCAGGCGGCGTCGGCATCCGAGACGGAAGCCGCCGCACCCGAGGCAGGCGCGGCCGCCGGTGAGGCTTCGGGCGAGGCGAAGGGCATTCCGGTGACACAGGTGATCAACGCGTCGGAGCCGGATGACGAGGCGGCAGAGCCTGCGGGTTCGGCGTCTTCGATCCCGATGCCCGTCCGCAAACCGAAAAACTAGAGCCACCTCGCGGCGGCTCGGGCCATCCTCGATGCTCTTCGATCCGTGGCCCTTGCGGCCTCCGGAGGTTCCGCGTACGTCTCACGCGCACACCTTTCGGAATGACACCATGACCCTTCAAAGCATGACAGGTTTCGCCCGCAGCGACGGCGCCTACAATGGCACCGCGTGGCATTGGGAATTGAGGAGCGTGAACAATCGCGGCCTCGATCTCAGGCTGCGTCTGCCGCCGGGCTTCGAAGCCATCGAGGCGAAAGTGCGCGAGCGCATCCAGAAGGCGGTGGCCCGCGGCAGCGTGAATGCGTCGCTCTCCTTCACACGGCGTGCGGCTCAGGGCGACGTGCGCGTGAACGAGGCTGCGCTTGAGCGCGTTCTCTCGATTGCGACACGCGTGGCGAAGGATGCAGGCGCGAAGAAGCCGCGTGTCGAAGCGTTGCTCGGCCTCAAGGGCGTGCTCGACGTGTCCGACGACGGCGAGCAGGATGCGGAGCGGGCGGCTGCCGAGCAGGCCGCCGTTCTGGAAAGCCTGGACCAGGCGATCGCCGCGCTCGTGACGGCGCGGCGCGAAGAGGGCGCGCGGCTGAAGGATGTCGTTGCCGCGCAGATCGACGAGATCGCGCGTCTTGCAAAAAGCGTCGAGGCGTCGCCGTCGCGCTCGCTCGACGCGATCCGGGCGCGTCTTCAGGATCAGGTCGCACGCCTCATGGAGACGGGCCATGCGCTCGATCCGCAGCGCCTGCACCAGGAAGCGGTGATCCTCGCCACGCGCGCAGACGTGGAAGAGGAACTGAAGCGGCTCGACGGGCATGTGACGGCCGCGCGCGCCCTCATCGCCGAGGGCGGCGACATCGGCCGCAGGCTCGATTTTCTGGCCCAGGAGTTCAATAGGGAAGCCAATACGCTGACATCCAAGGCGGCCGACCAGGAGATCGCGCACGCAGGTCTTGCGCTCAAGGTCGTGATCGACCAGTTGCGCGAGCAGGTTCAAAACCTCGCCTGAAGGCTGGACCGGAGACGCGCGAGACCGTAATCAAACTGTCGGACAGAAGAGCAGGACGACGGAATGACGAGCGAGCAACCGAGAATCGAACGGCGCGGCCTGCTTCTGGTTCTGTCCTCCCCTTCGGGCGCAGGGAAGACATCGCTCGCGCGGGCCTTGCTCGACACCGATCCCGACATTCGCCTTTCCGTTTCGGCCACCACGCGCAAGCCTCGTCCCGGCGAGGTCGACGGCGAGGATTACTGGTTCGTCGACGAAGCGAAATTCAAGGCCATGATCGAGGCAGACGAATTTCTCGAATGGGCCACCGTGTTCGGCAACTACTACGGGACGCCGCGCGCGCCCATCGAGGCGGCCGTCTCTAAGGGCCGCGACGTACTGTTCGATATCGACTGGCAGGGAACGCAGCAGCTTGCCGAACGCATGGCGGGAGAATTGGTCCGCGTGTTCGTTCTGCCCCCCTCCGGCGAAGCGCTCGAAGCGCGCCTCAAGCGTCGCGCACAAGATCCCGATCATGTGGTCGCGAAGCGCATGGCAGGCGCCGCCGCCGAAATCAGTCATTGGGCGGAATACGACTATGTGATCGTCAACGGCGACCTCGGCGAGAGCATCGCGGGGCTCAAGGCCATTCTTGCGGCCGAGCGGCACAAGCGTGAGCGGATGACGGGGCTCACGGCTTTCGTGCGGGACCTGCAAGCCGCGCTGACGTAACGCTCATTGTCCCCCTGTCATCCCGGCCAAGCGAGGCGAAGCCGAGTGCTGAGCCAGGACCCAGCGCAAGCAAGTCGAAGACGCCATAGATTTCGCGATAGAAGCTTCTCCTGTGTCCCGGCTCTGCGTTCCACTGGGCCGGGATGACACCGGAAGATGCGCGTCTTTGTTACGGCAGCTCGCGCGCGTAGCTGATCACCGAAAGAAAGCGGATGGGGAGCTTCACGAGTTCCTCGGGGCCGTGCGGTGCGTCGGCATCGAAGAACAGGCTGTCGCCGGGCTTCATCGGATAAAGCTTGTCGGCGTGGCGGTAGACCACCTCGCCTTCGAGCACGTAGATGAGTTCGAGCCCGCCGTGCTGGAAAAGCGGGAAGACGTCGGATTCCTGCGTCAGCGTGATGAGGTAGGGTTCGACCACGATGCTGCCGGCCGTGCCGGTCGTGTGGCCCAGGAGCTGGTACTGGTGGCCCGCGCGCGTGCCGCGCCGTTCGATGGGGAGGCCGTGGCCGGCCGACACGAACACGGCGTCACGTTTTTCCTCGAAGCGGCGGAAGAGGGCAGTCACCGGCACGCCGAGCGCCTTGGAGAGACGCTGCAACGTGGTGAGAGACGCGCTCGTCACGCCGTTCTCTATTTTCGACAGCATACCGAGCGAGAGCCCGGCCGCGCGCGCAAGGTCGGATGCGGTGATGCCGAGCTTGTTGCGGAAGGCGCGGACTTCGCGCCCGATCGCGACCTCGAGCATGCTGTCGCGCGCGCCCGCCAGGGCGTGAGGGTCCTGCTCCCCCGAGGCCACCTCGCTCGCGCCGTCTTTCTTCAAGGTGGGCCTCCCGTCTCAACGTCCCGTCATGTCAAGCTTTCGAGGCGATCGAGGCCCGCGAACTCTCCGCCGTACTCGCGCGCCGCGTCCAGCAGACATGACGAGAGGTACAGGGCCGAGGCGATGTCGGCAAGAAGGTGGAACACCGGAGTTTCGCCTCTATCGGATCGCGCCACGATGGCATTGATGCGCGCGACCGAGGTTTGGGCGATGGCGTGGTTCGGAAACTTGCCGAGCCGCAGATCGACGCCGCAGAGCTTCGCGAACATCGCCGGTGCGCGCCGGCCGGTGACGGCGAGCCATGCGTGGCTATCTCGCCGCGGAAGCGGATAGGTGCATTCCTCGTCGTCGAGGCGGAACGTCTGTTCCCATTCGGAGAAGCGGCTTTCGTTACCGTCGAACGCGGACAGAATGAGAACTTCGCTCGGGGCGAGAACGAGACAGAGGCTGCCGTCGTCTTGGGGGAAGAGGCGGTTCGGCTCGGCTTCGACAAGCAAGCCGCGGGCGCGCATCGCCTCTATCGTTCCGCGCCCCTTGAAGCCGATGCGCGGAAGCGGCGACAGATCGACGATAGCGAGTTCGTCGAGAGCAGGCGATGTCGAGAGTTTGGTCGCGGCGGCCGTATCTCCGAGCGTGCGCCAGTGTGCTCCGCGTTCGGCCAGAATATGGGCGAGCGGCGTTCTGGCACGCGTGAGAGGCGGAGAGGCTGCGGTATCGGACATCTAAATCAGACCTCCTGGCGCGCGTTTTCGGGATCGTAGAACGGCGTAGAAACGACCGTCGCAGCGATCAGCTTGCCGCCATCGATGCGGATGGTGAAACGCGATCCGGCCTCGGCGAGGTCGACCGGCACGTAGGCGAGGCCGACGACTTTGCCGAGCGTCGGCGACGCGACGGCTGAGGTCACGCGGCCTGCGATGTCGCCATTTCGGATCACGAGATGACAGGGCTTGGGACACGGCGCGGACGGCGCGTCGAGCGTGAAGCCGACGAGTTTACGCGTCACGCCCTTTGCGATCTGCAACGCGATGGCGCGCTTGCCGACGTAGAACGGCTTTTTCTTGCCCAGCGCCCAGTCCATGCCCGCTTCCGCCGGATGGGTGAGCCCGTCGGTGTCCTGACCGACGATGATGTGGCCCTTTTCAAGCCGCAGGATGCGCTGGGCTTCGACACCGAAGGGGAGAATGCCGTCAGGTCGGCCCGCATCCATCAGCGCATCCCACAACGCTTCCCCGAAGCGGGAGGGCGCGTGAATCTCGTATCCAAGCTCGCCGACGAAGCCGACGCGAAGGATGCGCACGGGGATGCCCGCAAGCGTGCCGGTGCGTACGCCCATGTAAGGAAACGCCGCGTTCGAAAAATCGATGTCGGAGGCAAGGCGTTCGACGATGGCGCGCGCTTTGGGTCCGGCGAGGGTCACGGCCGCATACGCGGCGGTGACGTTGGCGATGTCCACGTCGAGCCGCCATTCCGCGTTGTGCCATGTCATCTGTCGATAGACCTGATCGACGGCGCCGGTCGTGGCGGTCACGTAATAGTGGCGGTCATGCAGGCGGGCGGCGACGCCGTCGTCGATGATGACGCCGGTGTGGTCCGTCATCAGCGCGTAGCGGGCGCGGCCGATGGGCTGCTTGGCATAAGCCCACGTGTACATCCGCTCGATCAGTTCGACTGCGTCTGGCCCGCGGATGTCGAGGCCACCCAGCGTCGAAACGTCGATGAGGCCCGCGGCCGTGCGCACGGCGCGCACTTCGCGGGCGATATTCGCCGCTTCGTCTTCCTGTTTGCCGTAGTAGGCTGGCCGCTTCCATGCTCCGGCCGGCATCATGCGCGCGCCGAGTTCCTCGTGGCGGTGATGCATGGGTGTGCGGCGCACGGGCGAGAACGCTCGCCCCGCAAGTTGACCGTATTTCTCCGGCACCAGCGGCGGGCGGAACGTCGTGGTGCCGATGTCGGCAGCGGCGCGGCCTGTGAGGCGCGAGACAATGCGGATAGTGTTGACGTTGGCGTGGCGGCCCTGGCTCGGTCCGAGACCGGCGGTGGAGTATCGCTTGACGAGCTGAATGTCATCGTAGCCGTCCTTGATCGTATTGGCGATGTCCTTGGTCGTGATGTCCTCGTCGAAATCGACGAAATCGTTGCCGGTGCGTGCGGTGAAGATCGGATAGGCGTGGGTGACGCCGGATGCCGATGCATGGGCCGCTGCAGGGATAACTTGGGACATGTCGCTTCCGCCTGCCCGGGCGGCGGCGATGCGCCCAGCTTCGCTGCCGTTTGCGCGCGCCTCCGTATCAGACCAGATGCCTGCGGCCGCGCCCGCAAGCGTGATGCCGCGCGGCACGCCTTCTGCGCGATGCATGGCGGTTTCCGGTTCGTACACGGCGCGTGCGCCCGCGTGACAGGCGAGGTTGAGCTGCGGGGCGAAGCCTGCGCTCATCAGCAGCGTGTCGCAAGCGATCCAGTCGCTGGGTGTCTCGGCGATCGTTCCGTCCAACGCGATGCGTGAGATCGCGACGGCTTCGACGCCGCGCCGGCCTTTGCTGTTCGACGGCGCTGCGCCTGCATAGATGCGAACGCCCCGCGCGCGCACTTCTTCCTCCACGGCGCCGATAGGATCCGCGCGCAGATCCACCACGGCGGCCACCTCGACGCCTGCGTCGAGAAGGTCGAGGGCGGCTTCGTAGCCGTAGCGATTGGCCGTCGCGACGACGGCGCGCTTGCCGGGTGTAACGCCATAAAGGCGCATCAGCCGTTGCGCGGCGCTCGCGAACAGGATGCCGGGGCGGTCGTTGTTCGGAAAGACGATCGGCTGGTCGAACGCGCCCGTCGCGAGCACGATTTCGCGTGCGCGGATCTTGTAGAGACGTTTGGCATCGACGGCGGACACCCAGTTATCGGCGAAGATGCCGCTCACTGTGGTGTTCGAGAGGATGGTGAGGTTGGGGAGCGCCTTCGCGCGCGTGACGAGGTCGCGGCGGATGGCGCTCGACGTTGCGCTGTCCACGCCGCCTCGGCCGTACAGTAGCGAGCCGCCAAGCTCGGGCCATTCGTCGATCAGAAGCGTTTCGGCACCCGCTTCCGCCGCCGCGATGGCGGCTTCGAGCCCGGCCGGTCCGCCGCCGACGACGAGCACGTCGGCAAACAGATACGCTTTGTCGTAGCTGCGCGGGCGGGCCGCCGGTTCCAGATGACCGAGACCCGCCATGCGGCGGATCGGTTTCTCGAACCAAGGCCAGATGCCTTTCGGGCGGAAGAACGTCTTGTAGTAGAAGCCGACCGGCAGGAAGCGTTTGAATGCGCCCATCGCGGCGTAGAGGTCGAAGTCGACCGATCCGAGGCGATTGACAGAGGACGCTGCGATGCCGTCCCGCACCGGGTAGCGGTCTGCGCGCACGTTCGGCTCGTCTGCGACCTGCACGATGCTGTTGGCGTCGTGGCCGGCCATGGTGAGAACGCCGCGTGGGCGGTGATACTTGAACGACCGCGAGAGCACGCGCCGGCCCTCGGCATAGAGCGCGGAGGCGAGGACATCGCCCGCAAAGCCGTTGTGGAGACGCCCGTCGAAGGTGAAGGCGAGGGGGGTGTCGCGGTCGATCAGCAACCCCCAATCGGGTCCGCTGAGACGTCCATTCGTGCTGTGGCCGTTGCTGCTCATCTCAGGGTGTCACTCCGGCGTGAAAAGAACGTGTCGGCGGTCATGGTTTCCAGGACCTCGTCCGTCACGGTGTTGCGGCGTGCGACGAACCACGTGTTGGTCGGCGTATGCAGCCACCATTCGGAAACGACGCCCGCCGTATTCGCTTCGAGAAACAGGTGATCCGTCCACTCGGCGTCCGTGCAGGTCGCGGGATCGGGCTGCGGCTTGATCTCGCCGCCCCAAGCGAATTCGGAGATGTTGCGCGGCCCGTTCACCGGGCATGTCATGATCTTCATGGCGGTTCGCCTCTCAATGGCCGACGGATGCGGCGCCCTTTTCTCCGACGAGGTCGAACGAGCGGAAACGGTCGAGCGCGAAGGGTTTCAGAAGATCGGGCTGGCGGCCGGTGGCGACGCATTCGGCCATGCGCACGCCCGACACCGGCGTCGCCTTGAAGCCCCACGTGCCCCAGCCTGCATCGATGAAATAGTTCTCGATCGGCGTGAGGCCCATGACCGGCGAGAAGTCCGGCGTCATGTCGGCCATGCCGGCCCACTGGCGCAGCACCTTGAGCTCTCCCATGAAGGGGAACAGCTCCAGCATGTGCGCCATCAGGCTCTCTTTGAAGTCGAGCGTGGAGCGCGTGGAATAGAGACCGTAAGCGTCCGTTGCGCCGCCCATCACCATTTCGCCGCGCGCCGATTGCGAGATGTAAACGTGCAGCGAACCCGAGACGACGATCTGATCGAGAATCGGTTTGACGGGCTCCGACACGCAGGCTTGCAAGGGAATGGTGCGGATCGGGAGCTTGAGGCCCGCCATGCTCGCGACGACGCTCGACGATCCGGCGACGGCTTGCACAATGCGTCCGGCGTGGATCGTGCCGCGGTTCGTCTCGACGCCGATGGCCCGGCCGTTCTCGACCAGGATCTTGTTGACGGCCGTTTGCGTATGAACCTCGACGCCGCGGCGCATCGCTTCTTTCGCGTAACCCCAGGCAACCGCGTCGTGACGCGCGATGGCGCCGGGGGGATGATACAGCGCGCCGAGGACGGGCATGTGCACGTCGTCCGACACGTTGAGCGTCGGGCAGAGGCGCTTGATCTCGTCGGGCCCGATCACCTCGGAGGCGACGCCCATGTGCGTGTTCACTTCGGCGCGCCAGCGTGCGGTGTTGAGGGCGGCATCCGTATGGGCGAGCGTGAAGTGGCCGCGCTCGGTGTACATCACGTTGATGTCGAGCTCGTTCGACAGGCTGCGGAAGAGATTGACCGATTCCTTGTAGAAGGCGACGCCTTCAGGCGTGAGATAATTGGCGCGGACGATGGTGGTGTTGCGGGCCGTGTTGCCGCCCGCGAGCCAGCCTTTGTCGAGGACGGCGATGTTCGTGATGCCGTGGCGGGTGGCGAGGTAATAGGCAACGGCGAGCCCGTGTCCGCCCGCGCCGATGATCACGACGTCGTAGGCGGGCTTGAGATCCGGCGTCCAGTGGAAGTGGGCGTCGGCGGCATGATCGCCTTTGAGCGCCGAGCGGGCTGCGTATTTCAGGAGGGCGAAGGGCATGGGAGCGAAGACTCTCTCGAAGCGTTATCGCGTCGCGTCACTTCACAACATGCAAAAATGTTTCCTATCACTCAAGTCCAAGTTCTAGACAATTCGCCGCTTGAAATTTGGGCAATTGCCTACTATCCTGTCAGGAAATAATTATTCATAACAGTTGAATTCATGGGCATCGCCTGCTACGGTCCGGCTCGTTCGATCAACGTGTCCGGGTGCGCTACCGATGTGCGGAATCGTAGGACTGTTTCTTAAAGACAAGGCGCTTGAGGCTGATCTCGGCGCGCTGACGGCGGGGATGCTCGCCACCATGTGCGAGCGCGGGCCGGATTCGGCCGGGTTCGCCGTCTACGGCGCGGCCAAGGACGGCAAGGCCAAGATCACGCTGCAATCGCCAAACCCCGATGCCGACTTCGACGGCCTCGCGAAGAAGGTTGAGAAGGCTGTCGACAGCTCGGTGAAGCTCGATGTGCGCGCGACGCACGCGGTGCTCTCGTGCAAGGCATCCGAAGCGGATGCAGTACGTGCGGCACTCGGTGAGATTGTCCCTTCCGTGCGCGTCATGGGCACGGGAAACGCGATCGAGATCTACAAGGAAGTGGGCTACCCCACCGACGTCGCCAAGCGTTTCGACCTCAAGCGCATGAGCGGCACGCACGCGATCGGCCACACGCGCATGGCGACCGAAAGCGCCGTCACCACGCTCGGCGCGCATCCGTTTTCGACGGGGCCCGATCAGTGCCTCGTGCACAACGGATCGCTCTCGAACCATAACAATCTGCGCCGCTCGCTGATCCACGACGGCATGAGCTTCGAGACCGATAACGATAGCGAGGTCGCGGCCGCCTATCTCACCTGGCGCATGAAGCAGGGATTGGATCTCGGCCAGGCGCTCGAAAAGAGCCTCGAAGATCTCGACGGCTTCTTCACCTTCGTCGTCGGCACCAAGACCGGCTTCGGTGTCGTGCGCGATCCGATTGCGTGCAAGCCCGCGGTGCTGGCGGAAACGGACGACTACGTGGCGTTCGGTTCCGAGTATCGCGCGCTCGCCGGACTGCCCGGCATAGACAATGCCAAGGTCTGGGAGCCCGAGCCCGCAACCGTCTACTTCTGGGAGCGCTGAGATGGCCACCATCGATCTCGCAATCACGCCGCTGCGCGCGCTCAACGAAAACCTGCACGCTCTCTCCAACGGCACCAACGACACCGAGTGGGACGTGCTCAACCCCGAAGGCCGGCACGCCGTGGCCGTGGGTCTCGACGCCCCCGTGACCGTCCATGTGCACGGGCCGGTCGGGTACTACTGCGCGGGCATGAACAAGCAGGCGAGCGTCATCGTGCACGGGTCGGCCGGGCCGGGAACAGCCGAAAACATGATGTCGGGCCGGGTCGTCGTGAAGGGCGACGCGAGCCAGTATGCGGGCGCCACGGGCCGTGGCGGATTGCTCGTAATCGAAGGCAACGCGTCGTCGCGCTGCGGGATCTCGATGAAGGGCATCGACATTCTCGTGCGTGGCAACATCGGGCACATGTCGGCCTTCATGGCGCAGAGCGGCAATCTCGTCGTGCTGGGGGACGCGGGCGATGCGCTCGGAGATTCCATCTACGAGGCGCGCCTCTTCGTGCGCGGCACGGTGAAGAGCCTCGGCGCGGACTGCATCGAGAAGGAGATGCGGCCCGAGCATCACGCGCTGCTCGCGGATCTGCTTGAAAAAGCGGGTGTGACGGACGTCGAGACCCGCGCCTTCCGCCGCTACGGCTCAGCCCGCAAGCTCTACAACTTCGACATCGACAACGCGGACGCCTACTGATGACCTATCACAATCCGCCGACCACGCCCCGCAAGTCTTCCGTCTTCGACGACTACACGCTGTCCGAGATCCGCCGCGCGGCGGAGACCGGCATTTACGACATTCGCGGCGCGGGCGCGAAACGCAAGGTTCCGCACTTCGACGACCTTCTGTTCCTCGGCGCGTCCATGTCGCGCTATCCGCTCGAAGGCTACCGTGAGCGCTGCTCGACGGAGGTCGTGCTCGGCACGCGATACGCGAAGACGCCGATCCGTCTCAAGATCCCGATCACGATTGCGGGCATGAGTTTCGGCTCGCTCTCGGCGCAAGCCAAAGAAGCGTTAGGGCGCGGCGCGAACATGGCGGGCACCTCGACCACCACCGGCGACGGCGGCATGACGCCGGAAGAGCGCGGGCATTCGAAGACGCTCGTCTATCAGTATCTTCCCTCGCGCTATGGCATGAATCCGGACGATCTCAGGAAGGCGGACGCGATCGAGATCGTCGTGGGCCAGGGCGCGAAGCCCGGCGGCGGCGGCATGCTGCTTGGGCAGAAGATCTCGGACCGCGTGGCGGAGATGCGCACGCTGCCCAAGGGGATCGACCAGCGCTCGGCCTGCCGTCATCCCGACTGGACCGGGCCCGACGATCTCGAAATCAAGATCCTGGAGCTGCGTGAAATCACCGACTGGGAGAAGCCGATCTACATCAAGATCGGTGGCTCGCGGCCCTACTACGACGTGGCGCTTGCGGTAAAGGCGGGCGCGGATGTCGTGGTCGTGGACGGGATGCAGGGCGGTACGGCGGCGACGCAGGAGGTCTTCATCGAGCATGTGGGACAGCCGACGCTCGCGTGCATCCGACCCGCCGTTCAAGCGCTGCAGGATTTGGGGATGCACCGCAAGGTGCAGCTCATCGTATCGGGCGGCATCCGCAACGGGGCCGATGCGGCCAAGGCGCTGGCGCTCGGTGCGGATGCGGTCTCCATCGGGACGGCGGCACTCGTCGCACTCGGCGACAACGATCCCGCGCTCGAAGCCGAATACCGCAAGCTCAA